>CANROF010000004.1 GCA_947632155.1 uncultured Oscillospiraceae bacterium | reverse complement strand
CCCCGGCGCCGCTGAAGGCCCTTGCGGGAAAGGCCGTCCGCTTCACCGCCTCCTGCGATAAGGCGGAGCTCACCGCCGCCGTCCGGGAGTTTTTGAAGTAAAATATATGTACCTCCGGCGGGAAAAGCCCGCCAGGGCTTTTTCGACAGGCTCCGGCGGGAAAAGCCCGCCGGAGGCGCGGTCAAGCTCAGTTGGATGCCGTTTTGGCCTCGAAGGTGCCGCAGAAAGTCTCCGCCTTGCGGATGGCGGAATGGGACTCCACGCTGATGCTTTCGGCGTGACAGTGGCCGTCCCTGCCGTGGTAGACGCAGTTCACCACGTCGCAGCCCACGCAGTTGAGCCTTTCGCCGGACTTCTCGGTATGATCGCTCATATCTTTTCTCCTTTCGGGATCTTATAGTATTACGCCCCGTTAGTATGGCTTTATTTCGGCGTTTTATTCTTTTTCGGAGGGTGCCATGCTCTACACCGTAGGCGACCTGCATCTGTCCTTTGAAGCGGACAAGCCCATGGACATATTCGGGCCCGAGTGGGCCGGCCACGCCGAAAAGCTCCGGCGGGGCTTTGAGAGCGTGGGGGATGACGATGTGACGGTCATCTGCGGGGATCTCACCTGGGGGATGGATATGGCGGGCTGCCTTTCGGATTTTCGATTCATAGACGCCCTTCCCGGACGGAAGATCATTTTAAAGGGCAACCATGATTACTGGTGGTCCACCGCGTCAAAGACCAAAAAATTTTTCGCGGAAAACGGCATCGGCTCCATAGACATCCTCAACAACAACTGCTTTTTTTATGAAAACGCCGCCATATGCGGCACCCGCGGGTGGATGTGCCCGAACGGGAACGGCTCCGACCACGACAAAAAGATCATGGCCCGGGAGGTACAGCGGCTCCGGGTGAGCCTGGAGGCGGCGGGGGAGTGCCAAAGAAAGCTTGTGTTCCTCCACTACCCGCCCATTTTCGGCAAATTCTACGCCGCCGGTATGGTGGAGGCCATGGTGGAGCACGGCGTCCGGGAGTGCTTTTACGGCCACATCCACGGCTCCGGGCGGCGCCTCGCCTTCGAGGGGGAGGACCGGGGGATACGCTATAAGCTGGTTTCCGCGGACCATCTCGGGTTTTGCCCTGTGAAAATTATGTGAATTTTCAAGTAAATCAATAAAAGTATTTGCAAATCCCGGCTAATCTGTTATAATATCCGCGTTGCGGCAATTTGATTTGATTTTTCGCCCCGCCCGCCCCGCGGGTACGGCAAAATTAACCAAAAAGTCCGATAATTCGGCAACAATCAGTAGGAGGAAACAAAACGTGAACGTCAAGGAATTTGAGAAGAAAGAGAAAAACACAGCCCACATCACCGTCACCGTCAGCCCCGAGGAGTTTGACGCCGCCGTCCAGCGCGCGTATCTTAAAAACCGCGGCCGCATCTCCATCCCCGGCTTCCGTAAGGGCAAGGCTCCCAGGAAGATGATCGAGAGCATCTACGGCGCGGGAGTGTTCTATGAGGACGCCGTGGAGGAGGTGGCGCCCGCCGCTCTGGACGCCGGCATCAAGGAGAAGGAGCTTGAGACTGTGGGCCGCCCCTCCATCCTGGACTTCAACATCGGGGAGGACAACTCCCTCACCGTCAAATTCCTCGTCTCACTTTACCCCGAGGTGACAGTCAGCGCATATAAGGGCATCGCCGCGCCCAAGATGGCCGTCCGCGTCACCAAAAAGGACGTGGAGAACGAGATTGGCCGCGTCCGCGAGCGCAACGCCCGTGTGGAGTCCGTTGACCGCGAGGCCAAAAACGGCGACATCGTCAACATAAACTTCGAGGGCTTCATTGACGGCGTCCCCTTTGAGGGCGGCAAGGGCGAGAATCACGACCTGGAGCTGGGCTCCGGCACGTTCATCCCCGGCTTTGAGGAGCAGCTCGTGGGCGCCGCCGCGGGAGGGGACAAGGACGTCAACGTCACCTTCCCCGAGGCCTACGCCCCGGAGCTTGCCGGAAAGGACGCCACCTTCAAGGTCCATGTGAACGACGTCAAGGCCAAGGAGCTTCCCGAGCTGGACGACGAGTTCGCCAAGGACGTCTCTGAGTTTGACACCATGGAGGAGTATTCCGCCAGCGTCAAGGAGGAGCTTACCGAGCGCAAGCGCCAGGAGTCCCAGCGGGGCTTTGAGGAGGCGGTCCTGAGCCGCCTCACCGACAACGTCCAGTGCGAGATCCCCGACGCCATGGTGGACGAGCATGTTGACCAGATGATTCAGAATTTCAAATACAACATAGTCTCCCAGGGCATGGACTTCGATCAGTATTTATCCATGATGGGCATGACCCAGGAGAGCTTCTCCGCCGGGATGCGGCCCACCGCCGAGAAGCAGATAAAGCTGGACCTGGCGTTTGAGCACATCGCCAAGGTCGAGGACTTCCCCGTATCCGACGAGGATGTGGAGGCCGAGTATCAGCACCTGGCCAACGAGTACAAGATGAAGCCCGAGGACGTGAAGCGCGCCGTCACCGCCGACTCCGTCAAGACCGGCCTGAAGCTCGAAAAGGCCAAGAAGCTGGTGCTGGACACCGCCGTCGCCGAGAAAAAGGAGAAGAAGGCCGACAAGTCCGAGGGCGAAAGCGCTGAATAATTTCCGCCCTTTTGGATATGATTTCTAAGGCGTCATACCGTAATGTACACAGCGCCCCCGCCATGCGCGGGGGCGCATAACGAAATATGGTCACAGGAGGTTTTAAAATGAGCTTGGTACCGTATGTAGTGGAGCAGACAGCCCGCGGCGAGCGCAGCTATGACATCTTCTCCCGTCTTCTCAACGACCGCATCGTCTTTCTGGGCGAGGAGGTCAACGACACCACGGCGAGTCTCGTGGTGGCCCAGTTCCTCTTCCTCGAGGCCCAGGACCCGGACAAGGACATCCAGTTTTATATAAACTCCCCCGGCGGCTCCATCACCGCGGGCATGGCGATCTATGACACCATGCAGTATATAAAATGCGACGTCTCCACCATCGCCATCGGCATGGCGGCCAGCATGGCGGCGTTCCTGCTGTCCTCCGGCGCCAAGGGCAAGCGCCTGGCGCTTCCCAACACGGAGATCATGATTCACCAGCCCTCCGCCGGGACCCAGGGCCAGGTCACGGACATGGCCATCCATCTTCGGCGCATCGAGAGGATCAAGGACCGCATGAACGAGATAATGGCCCGGAACACCGGCAAGAGCGTGGACGTGATCCGCGAAGCCTGCGAGCGGGACAACTTCATGTCCGCCCAGGACGCGCTGGAGTTCGGCATCATCGACAAGGTGATCGCCAAAAGATAACCCCTTTTTCGGAAAGGAAATCTTAAATGGCTAATAAAGAGGACATCCCCCGCTGCGACTTCTGCGGCCGGCCCCAGGGGCCGAATACAAGGCTCTTCACCGGCCAGCGGGCCATGATCTGCGAGGACTGCGTCAATCTGTGCTACGACCTCATGATGGACGACAGGGAGCGGGACTTCGACGAGGAGGAGCGGCACGAAAGCGCCTCGCCCCTGGAGCTCGCCGGCAATCTCCCCAAGCCCGCGCAGATAAAGTCGTTCATGGATGACTATATCATAGGCCAGGACCGGGCCAAGGTGGCCCTGTCCGTGGCGGTTTACAACCACTATAAGCGCATCTTCTGCGCCCAGGGGAACGAGACAGAGATTCAAAAGAGCAACATCCTCCTGGTGGGCCCCACCGGCTCCGGCAAGACCATGTTCGCCCAGACCCTGGCGCGCATTCTGGAGGTCCCTTTCGCCATCGCCGACGCCACCACCCTCACCGAGGCCGGCTACGTGGGCGACGACGTGGAAAATATCCTGCTGCGGCTTTTGCAGGCCGCGGATTTCGACGTGCCCTTAGCCGAGCGCGGGATCATCTATATCGACGAGATAGACAAGATCGCCCGCAAGAGCGAGAACGTATCCATCACCCGGGACGTCTCCGGCGAGGGGGTGCAGCAGGCGCTTTTGAAGATCCTTGAGGGGACCGTTGCCAACGTCCCGCCCCAGGGCGGGCGCAAACACCCCCATCAGGAGTTCATCTCCATCGACACCTCCAACATCCTCTTCATCTGCGGCGGGGCCTTTGACGGCATCGACAAAATAATCGAGCACCGCCTGGACAAAAAGTCCATGGGCTTCGGCGCGGAGATCAAGGCCAAGAGCGAGAAGGACATCGGGGAGCTGCTTCAAAACATCCAGTCCCACGACCTCCTGAAATACGGCATCATCCCGGAGCTCATCGGGCGTATGCCGGTGATCGTCCCCATGCGCCAGCTCACCCGGGACGACCTTGTGCGGATACTGAAGGAGCCCAAAAACTCCCTGACCCGCCAGTATAAGGCCCTGATGAGCTACGACGGCGTGGCGCTGGAGTTCGAGGACGCGGCCCTGGAGGCCATCGCCGATAAGGCCATCGCCATGGACATCGGCGCCCGCGGCCTCCGCAGCGTGGTGGAGGGCATACTTACCGACATCATGTTCGAGGTCCCCTCCGAGGACCGCGTAGACCGCGTCACCGTGACCCGGGAGTGCGTCACCGACGGCGCCGCGCCCAAGCTCCACCGCCGCCACGCCCAGATCGACCCCGAGGCCCTGGCTCTGGACGCCGGACAGCCCGCCAGACAGCCCGCCGGCAAATAAAACCATCGCCGCACCATGTGCGGCTTTTGTGATAGAAAGTGTTGATTCCTTTTTCTGCGTTTTTATGAGGTTTTTTCTATGAGTGACGAAAATGAAAGCGTGATCTCCTCCGAAATACTGCCGCTTTTGGCGATTCGCGGGATAACCGTGTTCCCCAACATGTCCGTGAGCTTCGATGTGGAGCGCGAGCAGTCCGTGGCGGCGCTGGACGCCGCCATCGAGGCCGACAGGCAGATATTCGTCGTGGGCCAGCGGGACGTTTTAAAGGAGTACCCGGACGAGCACGACTATTACAAGGTGGGCGTGGTGTGCCACGTGGAGCAGTATCTGCGCTCCCGGGGCGGCAGCATGCGCGTCATCGTCCGCGGCCAGTGCCGGGCGAAGCTCCTGGACGTCA
The DNA here is from genome assembly GCA_947632155.1 of uncultured Oscillospiraceae bacterium. Classification (GTDB taxonomy): domain Bacteria; phylum Bacillota; class Clostridia; order Oscillospirales; family Oscillospiraceae; genus RUG626. The sequence goes on along the minus strand of CANROF010000004.1, from coordinate 70,702 downwards.
TAGCCCACCCGAAATTTCCCCTGGGCGAGGTCATGCCCTGCCCGGAGAACGCCTCCAGACTCACCGCCAGGGGGGAGGCGGCGCTCAGGAGCGTCATCTCCCTCTATGAGGAGTACTTAAACCTCACCGGCACCGCCACGGCGGAGACGGTGGTGGCGCTGATCGCCAGGATGGACCCGGGGTATACCTCCGACTACATCGCCCAGAATTCCTACATACGCCACGACGCCAAGCAGCGTATACTGGAGATCCTGGACCCCGGCCGCCGCCTGGACGCGGTGATGGGTATGCTCCGCCACGAGGTGGACGTGCTGGACGTGGAGCACGACATCGCCCAGAAGCTCCACGACCAGATGACAAATCTCCAGCGCGAGCAGATACTCCGGGAACACCTGCACGTCATCCAGACGGAGCTGGGCGAGGACGACATGAGCGAAATCGACGAGCTCCGGCTGAAGCTTTCGGAGCTCCGTCTCCCGGAGGAGATCGACAAAAAAGTCTCCCGGGAGATCGACCGCCTTGCCAAGCAGCCCTGGGGCTCCGGGGAGTCCTCGGTCATCAGGACGTATGTGGACGCGGTGCTGGACCTTCCCTGGCACAAATATACAAAAGAGCGGCTGGACCTTGCCGCCGCCAGGCGCATCCTCGACCGGGACCACTACGGCCTTGAGAAGGTCAAGGAGCGCATCATCGAGTTTTTGGCCGTCCGGTGCATGGCGCCGGAGGTGAAGGGCGGGATACTGTGCCTGGTGGGGCCTCCCGGCGTGGGCAAGACCTCCGTGGCGATCTCCGTGGCCAAGGCCATGAACAGAAAGCTTGCCCGCATGAGCCTGGGCGGCGTCCACGACGAGGCGGACATCCGCGGACACAGGAAGACGTATATCGGCGCCATGCCCGGCCGCATCATGACCGCCATCACCCAGGCCGGGACAAATAACCCCGTGCTGCTCTTAGACGAGATAGACAAGCTGGGCCAGGATTACAAGGGCGACCCGGCCAGCGCCCTTTTGGAGGCGCTGGACCCGGAGCAGAACACCACCTTCCGGGACCACTTCCTGGAGATACCCTATGACCTGAGCTCCGTCATGTTCATCACCACCGCCAACACCACCGACACCATCCCAAGGCCGCTTTTGGACAGGATGGAGGTCATCGAGATAACCAGCTACACCGACGAGGAGAAGCTGCGGATAGCGAAAGACCACCTCCTCCCCAAGCAGCGCCGCCGCCACGGCCTCAACGCCAGGACCCTGAAGTTGGGCGACGACGCCATCCGCGACATCATCACCGGCTACACCAGGGAATCCGGCGTGCGCCAGCTTGAGCGCGAGCTCGCGGCCATCTGCCGAAAGGCCGACATGGCCATCGCCTCCGGCGAGGTGAAGAGCGTTTCTGTGGCCTCCGCGGACCTTGAAAAGCTCCTGGGGCCCAGGAAATTCAAGCCCGAAAAGCTCTCCGGCAACGACCGCGTGGGCATCGTCAACGGCCTTGCCTGGACCGAGGCCGGCGGGGAGATGCTGGAGGTGGAGGTCGTGTGCCTGGACGGTACGGGGAAGATCGAGCTCACCGGAAACTTAGGCGACGTGATGCGCGAATCCGCCCGGGCCGCCGTGAGCTACGTGCGCTCACGCTGCGATAAGCTGGGCATCGACAGGGACTTTTACAAAAACAAGGACATCCACATCCACTTCCCGGAGGGCGCCGTCCCCAAGGACGGCCCCAGTGCCGGCATCACCATAACCGTGGCGCTGATCTCCGCCCTCACCGGCGTCCCGGCCCGGTCCGACGTGGCTATGACGGGCGAGATCACGCTGTCGGGCCGCATACTCCCCATCGGGGGCCTCCGGGAGAAGACCATGGCGGCGCTGCGCTTCGGCGTGAAGACCGTGATCATCCCCCGGGACAACAAGCCCGACCTTGAGGAGATCGACCAGAACGTCCGGAGGGCCCTCAATTTCGTCACCGCCGCCCGGGCCGACGACATTCTGGACGTGGTCCTGGCCATGCCGGAGGGGGAGAGCCCCAGGGCCGCCTCGCCCATGCTGCCCGCGGTGAAGCCCAGGACGGATATGACCGGGATAAGACAGTGAGGGCCGTGAAATGGACTTCACAAAGGCCGAATTTATAAGATCCGCCGCCTCCCGCGAGGGCTTCATCCGCGACGGGCTCCCCCAGGCCGCTTTCGTGGGCCGCTCCAACGTGGGCAAATCCTCGGTCATCAACTCCATCGTCAGAAGGCGCGATTTTGCCCGGGTGGGCTCCCGGCCGGGGAAGACCGGGCAGATCAATTATTTCCTCATCGACAAAAAATTTTACATCGCGGACCTGCCGGGCTACGGCTACGCCGAGGTATCCAAGGCCGAGCGCGACCGGTGGGGGAGGCTCATGGAGGACTACTTCGCCTCCGGGCTCGTGACGCTGGGCGTGCAGATAGTCGATGCCCGCCACAAGCCCACGGCGGACGACGTCACCATGATGGACTGCTTCAAGGCCAACGCCATCGACGTGGTGGTGGTGGCCAACAAGGCCGACAAGTGCAGGCCCTCCGAGCTTCCGGGGAACGTGGCGCGTATCCGGGAGACGCTGGACATTTCCGAGGACACGCCGCTTTTATCCTACTCGGCCGTCACCCATAAGGACCGCGAGGCGCTGCTGATCGCCCTTGATTGGGCCCTTGATTTGTGAAATATTTGTGATATAATGGTATTATGCTGAACGTTCTGAGAAATTTAGACTGGTCCGTGCTGACGGACGCCCTCATTTCCGCCATCCCGGCGCTCATCTGCATCACGCTCCACGAGTGCGCCCACGGGCTCACGGCGCTGAAGCTGGGGGATCCCACGGCAAAGCGCATGGGCCGGCTCAGCCTCAACCCGTTCAAGCACTTTGACTTCGCGGGCTTTTTGATGATGGCCTTTGTGGGCTTCGGCTGGGCAAAGCCCGTGCCGGTGGACTACAGGAATTTCGAAAACCCCAAGCGCGGCATGGCCGTGACCGCCGCGGCGGGGCCGCTGTGCAACGTGCTGATAACGGTCGTCTGCCTTTTCCTCTACGGGCTTCTCTTCCCGCTGCTGAGCGCGAGCCGCCCGGGGTATTATGTGCTGATGACGGTCTACCGCACGGCGTATCTGAGTATCTCCTTCGCCATATTCAACATCATCCCGATCCCGCCGCTGGACGGCTCCAAGGTGCTATTCTCGGTGATGAGCGAGGGCGCCTACTATAAGCTCATGCGCTATGAGCGCTATGGGATGCTGATTCTCATCGTGCTGGTGATAAGCGGGCTCCTCTCGGGGCCTCTGGCCAGCGCGGTGAACGCCGTTTTCGAGCCGCTCACCGCCATAGCGGAGCTGGGGCTCAAGCTGGGAAAGCTCTTAGCGTGATTCCCCGCGTACTTCATTATGTAAGGTGAAAAATGGAAAACCCCACCTTCCGGCTGGAGGGCGTCGTCCGCACCCGTGAGGAAATGGAGGACTTTGAAGGCCCTCTGACGCTGATACTCCAGCTCCTGGCAAAAAACAAAATAGAGATACAGGACATCAAGATTGCCGACCTTGTGGACCAGTACATGGCGTGGCTGGACGAGATGAAGGCCATGGACCTGGAGGTGGCCTCCGAATTTGTCCAGATGGCCTCGCATCTTGTGTATATCAAGGCCCGGATGCTCCTCTCCGCCGGGGAGGAGACTGGCGAGCTGGAGGAGCTTATCGGATCGCTGGAGCGGCTTCAGAACAGGGACGTCTTCGAACGCCTGAAGCTTGTGATTCCGGCGCTTTCCGGGATGTACACCCGGGGCGCCGGGACCATGGTGAAGCCCCCGGAGTACCTGCCGGCGGACAGGGAGTACCGCTACGAGCACGAAAAAAGCGACTTATATGACGCCATGGCCCGGGTGCTCTCCCGGGAGGACGCCGCGAAGGTGCTCCAAAACGCCAACGCCTTCCGATTCCCTGAGCGGATCGTCTACTCCGTCACGGAGAAGACCCGGGAGCTGCTGTCGCTCCTCCGGCGGGAGGGCGCCACGACGCTCCGGGACATCTTCAGCCGGAGCTCCAGCCGGACGGAGCTGGTGGCCACGTTCATCGCGCTCCTGGAGCTCTGCCACGACGGCAGCGTGCTCATCAATGGCGAGGGCGACGAGGCCGCGGTGTCCTATGTGAAAGAAGAGGAACAGGTCTTGGATTATGGATCTTGAATTTTTGGAGGGCGCTATCGAGGGCATCCTTTTCGCCTCCGGCGAGGCCGTCTCCGCCAAACGCATGGCGGCGGTCTTGGGGTGCGGCGAGGAGCTTATATTCGATGCGGCCCGGGAGATCGCCGACAGGCTCAGCTTCCAGCGCCGGGGGATACGCCTTGTGCGGCTGGAGGACAAGCTGCAGCTTTGCTCCGCGCCGGAGTACGCGGACTTTATCCGCCAGGCACTGGAGACGCGAAAGCCCCCGAAGCTCACCCAGACGGCCTTGGAGGTGCTGGCCATCACGGCGTACTTTCAGCCGGTGACCAGGGCCTATATCGACGACCTCCGGGGCACGGACTCCAGCTACACCGTGGGCGTACTGACGGAGCGCGGGCTCATCGAGCCCTGCGGGACCCTGGACGCCCCGGGCCGTCCCACGCTTTTCAGGACCACGGACAGCTTTCTGCGGGTCTTCGGCTTGAGCTCCTTAAACGAGCTCCCGGAGTTGCCCCAGAGGGACGGTGAGGACGCGGAGCAGCTCAAAATACAGGAGTCCATCGACGCGCTCCGCGCCGCCGAGGCCGCCGCGGAGGACGGTCCCGCGCCGGAGCCGGAGCGGCAATAGCTTACACGAATTAGAGGGGCGGTGACGGTATGACGCTTTTATTCCTCCTGGTGATGATCCTTTTGGCGTGCTGCGGACTTTGGAAGGCGGCGCTCATCATGCTGGGCGTCACCCTGCTCATCGACCTTATCATCGCGCTCATCCGCGTGGGCGCCAGGGCGACGCTCAGCGAGGGCGTCTTCTCCCTCAGCATCCTCGCCGGGCCCGTGAAGCTCAAGCTCCTTCCCAAGGACGGGGACAAGGCCAAGAAGCAAAAAAAAGAGGCGCCGAAGCCGGAAAAGCCCAAAATGGAGGCGCCGGAGGGACCGGCGGAGGAAAAGCCCAAGCGCAAGCTCAAGATCACCATGGAGCTTATAACCACGGCGCTTTCCGCTCTGGGGGACGCCCTGGGGCGGCTCCGGCGCAAAATATCCATTGATCTTCTCACGATTCATTATACCGCGGCCTCCGGCGACCCCTTCAGCGCCGCCATGACTTACGGCTGCGCCAGCGCCGCCGTGGGCGCGCTGATGCCGGTGATCGAGAACATATTCAAGGTCAAAAAGAGCGACGTGGGCGCGGCGGTGACGTTCGACGCCACCGAGGCGGACATCTACATCGACGCCCAGCTCACCATCGCGATTTGGGAGATCATATACATTGCCCTGGCTGTCTTGCCGGTGATAAAGCCGGTGCTGGAGGGCTTAAGGAAAGGAAAGGTGGAAAACAATGGACAAGCATCCGATTAATGACCTGATGGGCACCGTGATGGGGAAGCTCCGCGAGATGGCGGACGTCAGCACCGTCATCGGCGAGAGCATCGTGACGCCTGACGGCATAACCATCATCCCGGTTTCCCGGGTGAGCATGGGCTACGCCTCCGGCGGTTCGGACTTCACCGGCAAAAATCAGAAGGAGGGGCAGGCCAGTCCTTTCGGCGGCGGCGCCGGCGGGGGCGTAAAGATCGACCCCATCGCCTTCGTCGTCATCAAGGAAGGCCAGGTGCGGGTCATGACCATTGAGCCGCCCGCGGCCAACACCGTGGACCGTCTCATTGACGGCGCCCCGGAGCTCATCGACAAGATCGTCGCCATCGTCGAGAAAAAGACGGCGGAGAAGAAGGAAAAGGAGAGCCAGCCCTCCGCGGAATAACTCCCGGCAAAAAGAGGCATAATACACCGTTGTAAAGGCGGTGTTATTATGCTAAAAAGAGCGTTTTCGGCAACCGCCGCCATGCTGACACTGGCGGCGTTTACCGTTTTTCCGGCCCGGGCCCGGGGCGGTGAGACGGGGCTTTCGGATATTGACGTCTCGGCCCGGTGCGCGATCCTCATGGACGCCGGGACCGGAACGGTGCTCTATGAAAAGGCCCCCGACGAGCCCCGGCAGATCGCCAGCACCACAAAGCTCATGACGGCCCTTGTGTGCCTGGAGCGCTGCCGGATGGAGGACACGGTGGAGGTCCCGCCGGAGGCCGAGGGCGTGGAGGGCTCGTCCATGTACCTTAAGGCCGGGGAGGTTTTGACCGTCCGGGAGCTGATGTACGGGCTGCTGCTGGAGTCCGGGAACGACGCCGCGGCGGCCCTGGCCATCCATGCATCGGGGAGCATCGGGGCGTTCGCGAAGCTCATGAACGAAAAGGCCGCGGCGCTGGGGCTTGAAAACACCCATTACATGAACCCCCACGGCCTCACCGAGGAGGGCCACTACTCCACGGCCCGGGACCTTGCCAAGCTCATGGCGGTGTGCATGTCAAATCCCCTCTATGAGCAGATAGCCACCACAAGGTCCGTCAGCTTCGGCTCCCGCTCCTTTAAAAACCACAACAGGCTCATGTGGAGCTTTGATGGGATGCTCACCGGGAAGACCGGCTACACCATGGCCGCCGGCAGGACGCTGGTGACCTGCGCCCAGAGGAACGGGATGAGGCTCATATGCGTGACGCTGGACGACGGCGACGACTTTGACGACCACGCGGCCCTCTACGACGCGGCCTTCGCCGGGTGGTACTCCGTCACCGTGCCCTCGACCACGCCCGTGGCGTCGGTGCCGGTGATCTCGGGCACGGAGGACGAGGTCCAGGTCCGGCCCGCGGCGGCGGTGAGGCTCCTGTGCCCGGTGGGTACGGAGCCGGTGTATTCAGTAAAGCTTCCGGAGTTTGTCTACGCCGCCGTCCACGCGGGGGACCGCGCCGGCGTCATGACCGTGACCGTGGGCGGCGAGAGCGCGGACGTGGAGCTCGTCTACTGCCGGGACGTGCCCCGGGACGAAAGCCAGAGGCTCCGGCCCTTAGAGCGCCTGAGAAGGCTCATATTCGGCGAAGCCGGCGCCGTGATACCTTACGGCCAATAAGCTGTTCGGCCAATACGTTAAAGGAGCGCTTTGAAAAATGAGAGAGCGCCTTCAGAAGATCATCGCGGCCCGGGGGCTCATGTCCCGCAGGGCCGCGGAAGGCTGTATCGAGCGCGGGGAGGTCACCGTCAACGGTCTGGCCGCGCGCCTCGGCGACAGCGCCGACCCGGAGCGCGACGAGATCGCCCTCCGCGGCGTCCCCATCGGGCCGGGGGAGGAGAAAAAATACTACATAATGCTGAATAAGCCCGTGGGGTATGTCACCACCATGAGCGACGAGCGCGGCCGGCACACCGTTGCGGAGTTGGTGTCCGACATCCCGGCCAGGGTCTACCCCGTGGGGAGGCTGGATATAAACTCCGAGGGGCTCCTCCTTATGACGAACGACGGGGAGCTGGCAAATCACATCATGCACCCGTCCAACGAAAAGAAAAAGACCTACCGGGTCCTGGTGACCGGGGATGCCGCCGCCGGCGTCAAAAGGCTCCTGGAGCCCATGGAGCTGGACGGCCAGGCCGTCCGGCGGCCGGAAGTGAGGCTCCTGGGCACCGAGGGCGCCGTATCCACATTGGATATCACGATCCACGAGGGGAAAAACCGCCAGATTCGCCGCATGTGTGAGCTTGCGGGCCTCTCCGTCCGGCGCCTGACCAGGATAAGCGTGGGCTCCGTGCGCCTGGGGAAGCTCAAAAAGGGGACCTGGCGGGAGCTGACGGAGGAGGAGCTGCGCGCCCTCCGGAGCTGAAAATTGCAGGAACATTTTGCATAACTTGCGTTTTTTATGAAATAACGCTTGCATTTCCGTAAAAAATAAATATAATAGTCCTTATCCGTATCATAGCATCAAAAATATGGAAATGAGTGATTCTCTTATGGGTAAGGATGTTCTCGCCGCCATCAAGGCCCTGTCGCCCACGTTTTCAAAGGGCCAGCGCAGGATAGCGGCGTTTATTACCGAAAATTACGAAAAGGCCGCGTTCATGACGGCGGGGAAGTTGGGGCAGTCGGCGGGAGTCTCGGAGTCCACCGTCGTCCGCTTCGCCTCGGACATAGGCTATGAGGGCTACCCGGAGATGCGCCGGGCCATGCAGGAGCTGGTGAAAAACCGCCTCACCACCGTTCAGCGCATCGAGGTGGCCCGGGACATGATAACCGGCTCCGACGTGCCGGAGGTGGTGCTGAATTCCGACATCTCCAAGATTCGCCACACCCTGGACGAGCTGGACAGGGCCGAATTTGACCGGGCGGCGCGGACCATCAGCCGCGCCAGGACCATCTACATCGTGGGCGTGCGCTCCTCGGCGGTGCTGTCGGGCTTTATGGGCTTTTACTTAAATCAGCTCTTCCCGGACGTCCGGGTCATCTCCCAGAGCGCTTTTTCCGAGATATACGAGCAGATTCTGCACATAGGGCCGGAGGACGTGCTGGTGGCCATCTCTTTCCCACGCTACTCCCGCAGGACCATCATGGCCATGCGCTACGCCCGGGACAAGGGCGCGAAGATCGTGGGCATAACGGACTCGGAATCGAGCCTCGTTGCGCAGCTTGCGGACATCAAGCTCTACGCCAGGAGCGACATGGTTTCCTTCCTCGATTCCCTGGTGGCTCCGCTGAGTCTCATAAACGCCCTGGTGGTGGCCGTGGCGGAGCGCTCCGGCGAGGACCTGGGCCAGGCCTTTGAGCGGCTTGAAAACATCTGGACGGAATTCGACGTCTATGAAAAATACGAACAGTGACCTTCTGGTCATCGGCGGCGGCGCCGCGGGGCTCATGGCCGCGGGAATCGCCGCCGGCGACGGCGCTGCGGTCACGGTCCTGGAGCGCACCGGCCGCACCGGCTGGAAGCTGAGCCTCACCGGAAAGGGCAGGTGCAACGTCACCAACAACGCCTCCGTCCGGGAGGTCATCGCCAACACCCCGCGAAACGGCAAATTCCTATACAGCGCCCTCACCGCCTTCCCGCCGCAAAAGGTGATGGAGCTCTTTGAGTCCCTGGGCGTCCCGCTGAAAACGGAGCGGGGGAACCGGGTATTTCCCGTCTCCGACAAGGCCGGGGACATCGTGGAGGCCCTGCGGCGGCTTTGCCGGCGGGGGAACGTGACGTTCATAAAGGACAGAGCCCGGGAGATACTGACCGGTGACGGCCGCGTCGCCGGTGTAAGATGTGACGACGCGGTCTTCGCGTCAAGGAACGTCATTGTCGCCACCGGGGGCTTGAGCTACCCCGTGACGGGCTCCGACGGCGACGGCTACAGGCTGGCCGCCGGCCTCGGGCACACCGTAGTGAAGCCACGGCCCTCCCTGGTGCCCCTGGAGGCGGAGGGGGACGACTGCCAAAGGATGCAGGGCTTCTCCCTGAAAAATGTGGGTCTTCGTGTGGAGGACAGGGCCGGGAAAAGGGTCTATGAGGACTTCGGCGAGATGCTTTTTACGCACTTCGGCGTCTCCGGGCCCATGGTGCTCTCCGCCTCGGCGCACATGAGGGATTTTGAGAATAACAGCTATACCCTCTATATCGACTTAAAGCCGGCCCTGGACGAGGAGACGCTGGACAGGCGGCTCCTGCGGGACTTTGAGAAGTACGCGAACCGCGACTTCCAAAACGCCCTGACGGACCTGGCCGGGCGCAGCATGATACCCGTGCTGGTGGAGCGCTCCGGCATCCCGCCGGAGACGAAGGTGAACTCCGTGACCCGGGCCCAGCGCCGGGCGCTTTTGGAGCTTCTGAAGGCGTTCCCGGTGAAGATAACGGGACCGCGGCCCATCGCCGAGGCCATCGTGACCTCCGGCGGCATCGACACCCGGGAGATAGACCCCAGGACCATGATGTCGAAGCTCGTCCCGGGCCTTTATTTCGCCGGGGAGGTCATCGACGTAGACGCCTACACCGGCGGCTTCAATCTTCAGATAGCCTGGTCCACGGCCCATATGGCCGCCAAAAGTATCGGGAGGTAAGGATATGGAAACAAAGAGCGAACACATAGCCATCGCCATCGACGGACCCTCCGGCGCGGGAAAATCGACTCTCGCCCGCATGGCCGCAAGGCACTTCGGGTATATCTATGTGGATACCGGGGCGCTTTACCGCACGGTGGCCCTTTTCGTCCTGCGCAGCGGCGCGGACACAAAGGACGCCGCGGCCGTGTCGGCGCTGCTGCCGGGGATACACGTCGAGATGCGCTATGACGGCGCCGGTGTGCAGCGGATGCTGCTGAACGGCGAGGACGTCACCGACCTCATCCGCACGCCGGAAGTCTCCATGGCCGCCTCGGACGTGTCGGCGCTGCCGCCGGTGCGGGCTTTCCTGCTGGACACCCAGCGGGACATGGCGGAGAGATACGACGTGGTCATGGACGGACGCGACATCGGCACGGTGGTCCTTCCGGAGGCCAGGGTCAAGATCTTCCTCACCGCCTCCGCCCGGGAACGCGCCCGCCGGCGCTTCCGGGAGCTTCGGGAGAGGGGAGTGGAGACGGATTTCGAGACGGTCCTCCAGGAGATCGAGCTTCGGGACCGCAACGACTCCAGCCGTGAGATCGCGCCATTGCGCCCCGCGCCGGACGCGGTCATATGCGACACCACGGAGCACGACCTGGACGGGAGCTTCGAGCTCATACGCGAGATGATCGAGGCCAAGAGATAATGGACTGGAAGTTTTTTCTCTACAGGATCCTCCGGGCGGTAGTCCTGGTCTTTTACGGCGCTCTGAAGCCCTTCAAGGTCATAGGCCGGGAGAACATACCCGACGGCCCCGCGGTGGTGTGCGCCAACCACACAAGCATGGCCGACCCTTTCTACATGGCCTTCGCCGTCCCGGTAAAATACCACCTGTGCCTCATGGCAAAAAAGGAGCTTTTCGGCTTTAAGCCCCTGGGGTGGCTTTTGCGCGGCATCGGCACCTTCCCGGTGGACAGGTCCGCCGCGGCGGACGTCAACGCCATGAAGGCCGCGCTGAAGGTCCTGCGCTCCGGCAAGAAGCTGGGCATATTCCCCGAGGGCACCCGCACCGCCGAAGACGGCTCCGTGAGCCCCAAGGGCGGCGCCGTGAGGCTGGCGGAAAAGACCGGCGCGCCGCTCATACCCATGTTCATCCCCAGGGACAAGCGTTTTTTCCGCAGGAACGTCATCGTCGTCGGCAAGCCCGTGAGCCTTGACGGCCTCGGAAGGCTCAGCCACGAGGCGCTGGAGCGAATATCCGACGAGCTCATGGATAAAATCGCAGCGCTTGGGCATTCTATAGAGGTACACGGCTGAATGGAGATCATAAACGCGAAAACCGCCGGCTTCTGCTTCGGCGTCCGAAGAGCCGTGAAGCTGGCCCGGGAGGCCGCGGAGAAATACGGCCGCTGCGCGTGCCTGGGCCCGCTCATCCACAACGCCGACGTTGTGCGGGAGCTCGAGGCCCTGGGCGTCAGGACGGTGAACGGCATCTCCGAGCTTGAGCCGGGGGAGCCGGTGCTGATAAGGAGCCACGGCGTGGGAAAGGACGTCTACGCGCAGCTTGAGGAGCTGCGCTGTCCCGTCATCGACGCCACCTGCCCGGAGGTAGCGCGCATACACGAGCTTGCCATGCGCGAGGAGGCCCAGGGCCGGAAGGTCCTTATCATCGGCCAGCGCGACCACCCGGAGATCACGGCCCTTGCCGGCTGGTGCCGGGACGCCGCGGTACTGCAGAGCCCCTCCGAGACGGAAAAATACCTTGAGGAGCACCCGGAGCTGGCCGAAGCCCCGGTCAGCGTAGTCTCACAGACCACCGGAGAGCGAAAAAATTTTGAAGATAGTGTTAATTTTATAAAAAAACAGTGTACAAACGCGAAAATCTTTGATACAATATGCAATACGACATCGTATCGACAGCGGGAGGCGTCGGAGATCGCCTCACGGGTGGACGCGATGATCGTAATAGGCGGACGGCACAGCGCCAATACCTCGAAGCTCGCCCAGGTCGCGTCGCGGACATGCCCCCGTGTTTTCCTCATCGAAAACGCCGGGGAGCTGGACCTGAAACGGCTGGCGGGACTTAAGAGCGTAGGCGTCACGGCCGGCGCCTCCACACCTGAGTGGATAATTAAGGAGGTCAACAGGAAGATGAGTGACGAAGTCAAGACTGTGGAGACAGTCGAAGAAGAACCCAAGACGGTGGAGGCCGTCGAAACCCCCGCGCAGGAGGAATCTGTCCAGGAAGCGCCCGCCGCGGAGGAAAAAGTGCAGGATGCACCGGAGGCGGAGGCCTCCTTTGAGGAGCTGCTTGAGCGTTCCATCAAAACCTTACATACGGGGGAGAAGGTACGCGGCGTGATCGCATCCATTACGCCCACCGAGATCTCCGTAGATCTGGGTACCAAGCAGTCCGGATATATTCCCATCTCAGAGTTCACCGACGAGCCCGGCGTCAATGTGGCGGACATCATCCATGTGGGCGACGAGATCGAGGCCTATGTCATGCGCGTCAACGACGTGGAGGGCACCGTCATGCTCTCCAAGAAGCGCCTGGACACCGCCAAAAACTGGGACAGCATCGTTGAGGCCCGCGCCAACCGCACCGTGGTGGAGGGCATCGTTGTTGAGGAGAACAAGGGCGGCGTGGTCGTCAACTGCAAGGGCGTGCGCGTGTTCGTGCCCGCCTCCCAGTCCGGCCTTCCCAAGGACACCCCGATGACCGAGCTCTTAAAGCGCAAGGTCAAGCTCATGATCCGCGAGGTCAACCAGCCCCGCCGCCGCGTGGTGGGCTCCATCCGCGATGTGGCCGCCATCGAGCGCCGCGCCAAGGCCGAGGCCACCTGGAACGAGATCGAGGTCGGCAAGCGCTATCACGGCGTCGTCAAGTCCCTCACCAGCTACGGCGCCTTTGTGGACATCGGCGGCGTGGACGGCATGGTCCATGTGTCCGAGCTTAGCTGGAAGCGCATCCACCAGCCCTCCGAGGTCCTGAAGGTCGGCGACGAGATCGACGTCTACGTCATCTCTTTCGACAGGGAGAACCGCAAGATCTCCCTGGGCTACAAGGACCCCAACGAGAATCCCTGGGTCAAGTTCACCACCGGCTACGCCGTGGGCAGCGTTGTCCCCGTGCGCATCGTGAAGCTCATGACCTTCGGCGCTTTCGCCGAGATCATCCCCGGCGTTGACGGCCTTATCCACATCTCCCAGATCGCTGACCGCCGCATCGGCAAGCCCGACGACGTCCTCACCGAGGGCGAGACTGTGAACGCCAAGATCATCAACATCGACAACGAGAACAAGAAAGTCTCCCTGTCCATCCGCGCCCTCTCCGAGCCCGCCGCCCCCGCGGCTCCCGCTCCCGAGGCCGGGGAGGATGAGGGCGACGAGCCCGTCGTTGTCTACGACACCGCCAATCCCCCCGCTCCCGAGGACCTCCCCCAGGAGTAACGAGCAAACCGAATAAGCGGCAGCCTCGGCTGCCGCTTATTTTTAGGACAGGCCCCTCATATAATAATTCTATTCATCGGTATATCCGAACAGACTTTGCTGAGGTGAGAGCATGGGAGTTAAGCGTATCATTGCCAAGGTGCTGGGCCGCGCGGTCACCTGGAACAAGCTGCCCTTCGGCACGGCCATAGTGGCCGCGGCCGGGTCATCGGAGCGCATGGAGGGAGAGGACAAGCTTTTTGCCGACCTGTGCGGGCTGCCGGTCCTGGGCTGGTCGCTCCGGGCGCTGGAGGCCAGTCCCAACGTCCATGAGATCATTGTTGTGACGCGGGAGGACTCCATCGTCCCCACGGCGGACCTGTGCGCGGAGCTGGAGATAACCAAGGCCACCAAGATCCTCTGCGGCGGGGAGGACCGGCTCTCCTCCGTGCTCATCGGCCTTGCGGAGGCGTCGCCCGACGCGGAGTACATCGCCGTCCACGACGGCGCCAGGCCCCTGGTGACCGAGGAGATCGTCGCGGACGCTTTTTCAAAGGCGTATAAATATAACGCCGCCTGCCCCGGCGTGCCGGTGAACGACACGGTGAAGCGCGTCAGCGACGGCTTTGTCACCGATACCCCGGACAGGAGCGCCGTCTACGCCGTCCAGACGCCCCAGGTGTTCTCCGCCGACGTTCTGAAGGCCGCTTTGCACAACGCGAAGATAAAGAAGCTCAAGATAACCGACGACTGCGGCGCGGCGGAGGCCATCGGCATTAAGCCCGCCGTCTCCCTGGGCTCCTATGAGAACATCAAGATCACCCGCCCCGTGGATCTGAAGCTGGCGGAGGCCATTATCGAAGCGAGGAGAGCCAAATGAGGATAGGCCACGGCTATGACGTACATAAGCTGGGGCCCGGCCGACGGCTGGTCCTGGGCGGGGTGGAGATACCCTATGAGCTGGGGCTCATCGGCCACTCGGACGCCGACGCCGCCGTCCACGCCCTGATGGACGCCATCCTCGGCGCGGCGGGACTTGGCGACATAGGCCGGCTTTTCCCGGACAGCGACGATGCGTATCTGGACATCGACAGCCTGGTGCTCCTGGACCGTGTGACGGCGCTGGTGCGCGCAAGGGGCTTTTCGGTGGGCAACGCCGATATAACCGTCGTCGCCCAGGCGCCGAGACTGTCGCCCTACGTCGATAAGATGCGTGACACGCTGGCCGCGCGCCTTCACGTGGCCCCGGACAGGGTGAACGTGAAGGCCACCACCGAGGAGCACCTGGGGCAGGTGAGCACCCTGGGCATCGCCGCCCACGCGGTGGTGCTTTTGGAGGAGACGGCCCCGAAGCTCAGAAACCTATAATACGAATATCCAATTAAAATAAGCCATTCGCGACGGACTTTTTCGCGCCATGCTGCGTCAGCCGCCTTGGGAATACACAAAGTATTCCCTGCGGCGTCTTCCTTGCCTGACACGAAAAATCCTCGCCGCTCGGTGTCTCATTTTAAATGGATATTCGTATAAACATTCAGCACCTCCCGGCATAGTATGTTGTGAAGAAGCACATACATCCGGGAGGATTCTTATGGATATTTATTATCTCACCTGCCGCTCGCTGACCTACGCACAGCGTGTCTCCCGGTCATTGACGGCGGCGGGGTTAAGGAATATGATCGTCCGCGCGCCGCGCCACATGTCCCGTGAGGGCTGCGGCTACGCGGTGAGGATCGACGCGGGAGAGCCGGGCCGGGCGCTGGGCGTACTGGCCTCCGCCGGGGTGCCTCCGAAGCGCGTCTTCCGCCAGATGCGGGAGGGCGGATACGAGGAGGTGCCGTTTTGATCTACCTGGACAGCGCCGCCACCACCTTTCAAAAGCCCCGGCAGGTGAAGGCCGCGGTCGCCAGGGCGCTGGACACCTGCTCCAGCCCTGGCCGGGGAGGCTACAAGCTGGCGATGAACGCCGCGGAGGAGCTTTTCCGGTGCCGGGAGAGGGCCGCGCGACTTTTCAACGTGCCGGACGTGGAGCGCGTGGCCGTCACCTTCAACGCCACCCACGGCCTCAATATCGCCATAAGGAGCCTGGCGCGGCCCGGGGACCGGGTGGTCATCTCCGGCTGGGAGCACAACAGCGTCCTCAGGCCCCTCCACGCCCTGGGGGCCGACATTGCCGTGGCCTGGTCGCCGCTTTTTGACCGGGACGCGGCGATAAGGGCGTTTGATTTTGCCCTGACCGGGGACACGAGATGCGCGGTGGTGAATCACGTCTCCAACGTCTTCGGCTTTGAGCTGCCGGTCTATGAGATCGCCGCGCTCTGCCGCAAAAGGGGCGTGCCGCTGATCGTTGACGCCTCCCAGTCCGCGGGGGTGCTGCCTGTGGACTATGCCGCGCTGGGCGCGGATTTCGTGGCCATGCCCGGTCACAAGGGCCTTTACGGGCCCCAGGGGACGGGAATCCTCATCGCCCCCGGGGACGTGACGCCGCTCCTTTACGGCGGAAGCGGCAGCGACTCCATGAACCCGGACATGCCGCCGTATCTTCCGGACCGGCTGGAGGCCGGGACCCACAATATGCCCGGCGTGGCCGGGCTCTCGGCGGGGCTGGACTTTGTGGAGCGCACGGGCATCGACGCCATCGCCGGACACGAGAGGGCCCTCATCCGCCGGCTTATCCGGGGACTTTCGGGCATTTCCGGCGTCCGCGTGTTCGCGTCTCCCGACCACGGGCGCCAGACCGGCGTCTTGTCCTTCACCCTGGACGCCATGGGCTCCGAGGAGGCGGGGGAGCGGCTGGGGGCCATGGGCTTTGCCGTCCGGACGGGGCTCCACTGTTCTCCACTGGCGCACAAAAGCGCCGGGACCTTGCGGACCGGAACAATCCGGGCCAGCGTATCGTATTTCAACACCGCCGCCGAGATCGACGCGTTTATCGAAGCGGTCAGCGCCGCCGCGCGGGGAAGCTGATACCCGCGCCGGGCGCGGCGGCGATTCACAAAGGCGCAACAATAAAATAAGTTAATAAATTATTCTGTTGCCAAAAACTCCGAATTGTATTATAATGATAAATTAGAATATTAGGATTACCCGGCCGTCGCCTGTCATTCTCAAAGAAAGCGGTACCGTATATGGACAAACTCAACGAAATACTTATCGTACTGCAAAACTTCATATCCGCCGTCAGGCTCGCGGACATCGTGGATATGGCCATCGTGGCGTTTTTGGTGTACAAGCTCATCACGTTCTTTTCAAAGACCAACTCCATGAACGTGGTCAAGGGCATCCTCATTCTGCTCCTTGTGATGGTGGTCACGACGATGTGGGATCTGCCCGTGGTGAGCTATCTTCTGGGCAACACCTTTGAGATGGGCCTTATCATCATCATCGTGCTCTTCCAGCCGGAGATAAGGCGCATCTTAGAGCAGGTGGGCGGCAGCATCAAGGACGTCTTCGGCCACCCGGTAAAGACCAAGAGCATCGAGAACGCCATCGACCAGGTGGTGCTGGCCTGCGCGGACATGTCCCGCACCCGCACCGGGGCGCTTTTGGTATTTGAGCGCGACATAAACCTTGAATCGTACATCAAGACCGGCACCATCGTGGACGCCTCGCCGGCGGCGGAGCTTTTGAAGAACCTCTTCTACAACAAGGCCCCGCTCCACGACGGCGCCGTCATCATCCGGGACGGGCGCATCGCGGGGGCCGCCTGCATGCTTCCGCTCTCCGGCAACAACAACATAAGCCGGGACCTGGGCATGCGCCACAGGGCCGGCATCGGCATGAGCGAGCGCAGCGACGCCGTTGTGGCCATCGTCTCCGAGGAGACGGGCGACATCTCCGTGGCCATCGAGGGGATGCTCAAGCGCGGGCTCTCCCCGGACACCTTTGAGAGGCTCCTGCGGATGGAGCTCATCCCCCAGGAGCAGGAGAAAAGGGGCATTCTCGCCCGGATGCGCCGGCTCAGGAAAAAGGCAGGTGAGTGAGGATGTCTGAAAAAAAGAACAGCGGCAGAACGAAGATATTATATATGATCTTCTCCATCGCCGTCTCCATCGCGCTGTGGACCTACGTGGCCTACGTCAACAACCCCGTGCTGGAAAAGCCCATCGTCAAAAACAACGTTCCGGTGGAGCTCACTGGGGAGGAGTACCTGCGGGACTATAACCTCATCGTCTCCGACCTTGACGTGAAGGAGCTCACCGTCAGCTTCGGCGGGCGCCAGCGCGACGCCACGGAGATCACGAAGATGAACGTCCGCGCGGTGGTGGACCTGAAGGACGTGCTGAAATATCCGTCGCCCACGGGGATACACTCTTTGGAATACGAGCTCATCTACGACGGCACCAGCTCCACCATAACGGTGGACAGCGTCTCCCGCCCGGTCATTGAGGTGACGGTGGAGCGCCTTGTCACCAAGACCTTCACGGTGAAGCCCCTGTTCCAGGGCAGCGTCTCCGAGGGGTACATGGCGGGAGCGCTGTCCATATCCATGGACACGGTGGAGATCTCCGGCACCGAGGCCGCCATAAACCGCATCAGCTCCGTCACCGCCACCCTCATCCGGGAGGACGTGTCAAAGACGGTGCGGGACGAGGTGGGCATCGTCCTGCTGGACGAGGAGGGCCAGGAGATAAACATGGAGGAGGCGGGCCTCAGCTTCGCCAGCGGCTCCGGCACGGTGCTGCTGACCCAGACCATCCTCATGATGAAGACGCTGAATCTGGTTATCGACATCAGCGAGAGCGCCACGGCCAACGACTCCAACATCTCCATCGTCATCGACCCGCCCACCATAACCCTGGCCGGCGACCCGGAGGACTTAGAGCCCCTGAACGAGATCAACATCGGCACGGTGGACCTGAAGAGCTTCCCGCTGAATTTTGAGAACACCTATCAGATAAGGATCCCCAACAACACCCAGAATCTCAGCGGCGTCACCACCGCCAGGGTGACCATCCGGGTGACGGACAACAACATCGACCTCACAAGGCTCTCCGCCAACAATATAAGCTACCGCAACGCCGCCGACAACGACGTGGTGACCATCATAACCGAGAGCCTTGACATAACCCTGCGCGGCGACAAGGACAGCCTCCAGGAGGTGACGGCGGAGAACATCCGCATCATAGCGGACCTCTCCGGCTGCCCCAAGGGCACGACCACCGCCCCGGCCAGGGTCTATGTGGACGGATTTGACGATGTGGAGGCCGTGGGCACCTACAACGTCACCGTGACGATAAGCTGATGTTCGGCTTCATCCGGCCCTGTGCCGAGGAGCTGCGCGTCAAGGAGCTGGAGCGCTTCAGGGCCCTCTACTGCGGGCTGTGCCATGAGCTGGGCAGGGAATACGGCGCCGCCGGACGGGCCATACTCAATTATGACTTCGTGTTTCTGGCGATGCTCCTATGGGGCGACGCCCAGAGCTGCGAATACTGTTACCGCCGGTGCCTTCCGGGCCTCTGCCGGAAAAAATGCGTGTGCGCCTGCGCGGCGCCGCTGACCGCCGCCGCCGGGTACAGCGTTATCCTGGCATACTGGAAGGCCGAGGATGAGGTTTCCGACAGCCGGGGGGCAAAAAAGCTTGCCGCCCGGGCGGTAAGGGCGTTTTTGCGGCGGGCCTACAAAAAAGCCGCCGGGAAGTATCCCGAGTTTGACGCCCAGGTCCGCCGGGACCTTTCTGAGCTCTCCGGGCTCGAGAGGGCGGGCGCCGGGAGCCTTGACCGGCCGGCGGACAAGTTCGCGGCGCTTCTGAGCTCCGCCGCCGAGGCGGGGCGGGAGGAGGACCGCCGGGCGCTTTGTCAGCTTTTGTACCATGTGGGCAGGATCATATATATCGCCGACGGCTATTATGACCTGGCGGAGGATTTAAAGGCCGGGACCTATAACCCCGTGGCCGCCCGCTACGGCCTCAAAAGCGCCGACGTCCCACCCAAGGCGCGCGAGAGCGTCCTTGAGACGCTGATGGGCTCCGCCAGGCTCGCCGCGGCGGCATACGAGCTCCTGCCGCGGAGCTATTGGACGCCGGTGACGGAGAATATCATATACCTGGGGATCCCTCAGATGATAAATGGCGTTCTGGACGGCACGTACAGGGTGATCTTGAGGGGGATCCCAAAGCGGTCCGGGGCGTCCCCCGGACAGAACGGAGAGTGAGACGAGATGACAGACCCATATAAAGTCCTTGGCATATCGCCCAACGCCACCGACGAGGAGGTCAAGAAGGCGTACCGGGAGATGGCCAAAAAATATCACCCGGACAACTATGCGGACAACCCCCTGGCGGACCTGGCGCAGGAGAAGATGAAGGAGGTCAACGAGGCCTACGACACCATCACCAAGGCCAGAAAGAACGGGGGCTCGGGGTATTCCTCCGGCGGCTCCTCCGGATATTCCTACGGCTATTCCTCCGGCGGCTCGGCGTATCAGGGCGCCTATCAGAGCTCCGGGAACAGCCAGTACGCCCAGGTCCGCACCGCCATAAACTCCGGGAATTTGCAGTACGCCGAACAGCTCTTGAATCAGGCCCCCGCCAGAGACGCGGAGTGGAACTTCCTCATGGGGAGCCTCTACTACAAAAAGGGCTGGCTGGACGACGCCAGGAGCTTTTTCCAGCGGGCCGTGTCCATGGACCCCTATAACCAGGAGTACCGTCAGGCCCTCAACATGGTCAGCTCCACAAACTCCCCCTACAGGCAGACGGGCTACGGCCCGCCGGCCCAGCAGACCGGCTGTGACATGTGCGATATGTGCACCGCCATGATGTGCGCCAACATGATGTGCGGCGGCTGCCGGTGACGCGTATGGACAGCAAAAACAGATCCCGCAGGATCGCCTACACCGCGGTCTTTACGGCCTTCTCGGCGGCGTTTTTGTATATCGCCTCGGTGTTTCCCACCGGGCAGTTGGGCTTTTTGGGCGTGGCGTCGCTCTTCGGCGTGGCGGCGGTGGTGGAGTACGGTATCGCCGGCGGCGCGGCCGTTTTTGCGGGCACCGCCGTCATCGGGCTTCTCATCGTGCCGTCAAAATCCCTGGTGGCGCTGTACGCCATCTTCTTCGGCTACTACCCGGTCCTCAAGGCCCTGACGGAGAAGCTCAAAAGCCGGGTGCTGGAGTGGGCCGTCAAGCTCGCGGTATTCAACGCCGCGCTGACCGGG
Source organism: uncultured Oscillospiraceae bacterium (assembly GCA_947632155.1). GTDB lineage: Bacteria > Bacillota > Clostridia > Oscillospirales > Oscillospiraceae > RUG626. The sequence goes on along the minus strand of CANROF010000004.1, from coordinate 50,046 downwards.
GCTATTTTCACGCTGACCATGGCGATATTCGATTTCAGCTTATTCAATAACCGCGTGTACCTCATTTACCTTGTCTGCAACGCCGTATTCGTGCTCTTCGATATCGGCGTGTCCAGGGTCATTGCCGTTTACCTGGGCAAAATTTACCCGAAAATACACAAAAAGAATTAAATTGAGGGGGCGACCCTGCATGATAAAAAGCATGACCGGCTACGGCTGCGCCAAGGGCTCCTCGGACAAGCTGGATATAACCGTGGAGCTCCGAAGCGTAAACAACAGATTTTTGGACTGCTCCGTGAAGCTCCCAAGGGTCTACACCTGCCTTGAGGACGGGATAAAGGCCCGTGTCCAGCGCAGTATCTCCCGCGGGAAGGTGGACGTATTCGTCACCATCGACGCCAGCCGCTCCGACGACACCGTCATCAGCGTCAACGAGCCGGTGGCGGACGCCTACATGGCGGCGCTTGACGCGCTCTGCGCGCGCTACGGCATCGAAAAGGACATCACCGCGGTGACGCTCTCCCGGTATCAGGACGTGCTGGCCGTCACAAAGGCGGAGACGGACGTCAAGAAGCTGGGGGAGGACATCGACGCCATCCTCGCCCGGGCCATCGACGACTTCAATTCCATGCGCGTCCGGGAGGGCCAGAGGCTGTATGCCGACATATCCTCCCGCGCCGACGAGGTGGAGCGGCTGGTGGGCCTGGCCGAGGAGCGCAGTCCCCAGACCGTGGCGGAATACCGCGAAAGGCTCACCGCCAGGCTCCGGGAGGTGCTGGACAGCTCCGGCATCGACGACGCCCGCGTCGTCACCGAGGCCGCGATCTTCGCCGACAGGACCGCCGTGGCGGAGGAGACGGTCCGGCTCCGGAGCCACATCTCGCAGCTTCGGGAGCTCATAAAAAGCGGCGAGCCCGTGGGCCGGAAGCTGGATTTCCTCGTCCAGGAGTTCAACCGGGAGGCCAACACCATCGGCTCAAAGGGCAACGACCTGCAGATGGCCCGTATCGTCGTGGACCTGAAGTCCGAGATCGAGAAAATTCGCGAGCAGATTCAGAACGTGGAGTAGCTTACTATGAGACTTGTGAACATAGGCTTTGGAAACATGGTATCCGTCAGCCGCATCATCGCCGTGGTGAGCCCGGATTCCGCGCCCATAAAGCGCATCATCTCCGACGCCCGGGACCGGGCCATGCTCATCGACGCCACCTACGGCCGCAGGACCCGGGCGGTCATCGTCTGCGACAGCGGGCACGTGATCTTATCCGCCATCCAGCCGGAGACAGTCTCCGGGCGCATGGCCGGAAAGCCCGACCGGGGCGAGGAAGAGGAGGAGCTTGAGGATGAGTAAAAGGGGACGCCTCTTCATTGTCTCCGGCCCCTCCGGCTCCGGCAAGAGCACGGTGCTGGGGGAGGTATTCAAGCGGCGGGACAGGCTCTATTTCTCCGTCTCCGCCACCACCCGCGCCCCGCGCCCCGGCGAGACGGACGGGGTGGAGTACTTTTTCCTCGACGAGGAGCGCTTTGACCAGATGGTGGAGAGGGGCGAATTTTTAGAGCACGCCCGGTACGCCAAGTGCAGCTATGGCACCCCCCGGGGCCCCATCGAGGAGAAGCTGAACGCCGGCATCGACGTCATTTTGGACATCGAGGTTCAGGGCGCAAAGCAGGTAAAGGCGCGTATGCCGGAGGCCGTGTCCGTCTTTCTCGCCCCGCCGGACCTACGGGAGCTGGAGCGGCGCCTGCGCTCCCGGGGCACCGAGAGCGAGGAGCGCATAGCCCTACGCCTTGAAACAGCCAGATCGGAGCTCCGGGAGGCCGAAAAGTACGACTACGTCGTGGTCAACGACGACTTCAGACGCGCCGCCGGGGAGCTTCTTGACATCATCGACCGCTCGGAGGAAACCGAGCCTTCAAAAAACTGAAAGGAAATGAATCTCACCATGATGCTTTATCCAACTATGCCGGAGCTTTTGAAAAACACCAGCAACAGCCGCTATCTCCTTGTGAACGTCATCGCCAAGCGCGCCAGGGAAATCTCCCAGGACGCCGAGGAGCACGGCATACCCCTTGACGAAAAGCCCGTATCCATCGCCATCAAGGAGATCGCCCAGGGCAAGATAACCGCCCAGATGTAAACGTCCGGAGGCCGGAGGCTCATGAGAAATATAGCGAAAATAGCCGTTTCGGCCGCCATATACCCCATCGACAGGCCCTATTCCTACGTGGTGCCGGATACGCTCACCGGCAAGGTCGCGCCGGGAATGCGCGTCACCGTGCCCTTTGGAAAGGGCAACCGCCGAAGCGAGGGGATAGTCCTCTCGCTGGAGGAGGAATCGGAGCGCGCGGACCTGAAGAGCGTGGAGGGGGTGCTGGACCCAGCGCCGGTGTTCTCGGACGGGCAGCTAAAGCTGGCCATGTGGATGCGCGATCGCTTCTTCTGCACGTTTTACGAGGCCGCCCGGGCCATGCTCCCGGCGGGGATGTGGTTTCGGGACTTTGAGCGCCGGGTGGGGGACAAGACCCAGAAATTCGCCGCTCTGGCGGTGTCCTGCGAGGAGGCCGCGGAGTACGCCCGGCAAAAGCGCATGGGCGCGCCCCGGCAGTCGGCGGTGCTGGAGCTGTTGTCCCAGGTGGGGGAGGCGTCCCAGACGGACATCGCCGCCTTTACCGGCGCCACGGCCCAGACCGTGAACGCCCTGGAGCGCCAGGGCCTCCTGACCACGGAGATACGCGAGGTCTACCGCCGCCCGCTGCGGGCAGCGGGCGCTTCCGCGCCGCCCATTGAGCTTACGCCGGAGCAGGAGAGGGTCTTTGAGGGACTTTGCGAAAAGCTTCGGGCGGGCAGGGCCTCCGCCGCCCTTTTGTACGGCGTCACAGGCTCCGGGAAGACCAGCGTCTACATCCGCCTTGTGGAGGAGACGCTGAAGGCCGGGCGCACAGCCATCGTCATGGTGCCGGAGATCGCCCTGACGCCGCAGCTCATGGACATATTTTCCTCCCACTTTGGCGAGGACATCGCCGTTTTGCACTCGTCCCTCACCGTGGGGGAGCGGTATGACGAGTGGAAGCGGATAAACTCCGGCCTTGTAAAGGTCGTCATAGGCACGCGCTCCGCGGTCTTCGCGCCGCTTCGCGATCTGGGGCTCATCGTCATCGACGAGGAGCAGGAGCACACGTATAAATCCGAAAACTCCCCGCGCTACCACGCCAGGGACGTGGCAAAATACAGGTGCGTCCACGCCGGCGCCCTCCTTGTTTTGGGCTCCGCCACCCCCAGCGTGGAGACGATGTACGCGGCCCAGACCGGGAAATACAGCCTTTTCACCCTGTCCGAGCGCTTCAACGCCCATCCGCTGCCGGAGGTCCTCATCGCCGACATGCGCGAGGAGCTCAAGGCCGGCAACGGCGGCGCCGTCAGCTCCCTTTTGCGGGAGGAGCTCCGGAAAAATATCGACCGCGGCGAGCAGAGCATCCTTTTTCTGAACCGCCGGGGGGCCTCGAACCTCGTGATGTGCGGCCAGTGCGGGTACACCTTTGAGTGCCGCAACTGCTCCGTCTCCATGACCTACCACTCCGTGGGCTCGCGGCTCCGGTGCCACTACTGCGGCTGGTCCCAGCCGGTGCCGGAGGAGTGCCCGGAGTGCGGCGGAAAGCTGAAATTTGTGGGCGTGGGGACCCAGAAGCTGGAGGAGGAGCTTCATGAGCTCTTCCCCGGCGTGGGCGTCATCCGCATGGACACGGACACCGTGGCCCGGGCGGGGTCCCATCAAAAGCTGCTGGCAAAATTCCGGGACCGGCGCGTGCCCATCCTTCTGGGCACCCAGATGGTCACAAAGGGCCTGGATTTCGCCAACGTCACCCTGGCCGCCGTCATATCCGCCGACCAGTCGCTGTACGCCGGGGATTTCCGGGCCCACGAGCGCACGTTTTCCCTTATCACCCAGGTGGTGGGCCGCTCCGGCCGGGGGGACAAGCCCGGTAGGGCCATCCTCCAGACCTTCACGCCGGAAAACTACGTGCTGAGGCTGGCCTCGAAGCAGGATTACATGAGCTTTTATGAGCAGGAGATAGACGTCCGCCGCCTAATTTCCGCCCCGCCCATCCGGGACAGCGTCACCGTCACGGTGACGGGCCTTGACGAGGCCTCGGTCCTGCGCGGGTGCGTGGCCCTTTCTGAGGTGCTGAAGCGGGAATTCGGCCCCAACGCCGCCGTTCTCGGCCCCGCCCCCGCGGGGGTCACAAAGGTCAATAACCGCTACCGCTACCGGCTGACGCTCTCTTTGAAATTCGACCGCGCCGCCAGGGACATCGTAAGGCGCGCCATACGGGACTTCGCCTCCCGGAGGGAGACGCGGAAGCTCACCGTCTACGCCGACCTTGACCCCCTGGACTGATATAGTATCTTATCATTCTACTAAGGAGATTCCGAAATGGCACTGAGAAACATACGGGAGGAGGGCGACTCCATCCTCCTGAAGAAATGCCGACTTGTTACGGACTTCAACCGCCGGCTCCACACCCTTTTAGACGACATGAAGGAGACGCTGCTGGAGGCCGACGGCGTGGGCCTGGCCGCGCCCCAGGTGGGAGTTCTCCGCCGCGCCGTCATCGTCATGGATACGAATAAGGAGGACCTGAGCCCCGAGGAGCAGATGATCGAGCTTGTGAACCCCGTCATCATTGAGGAGGACGGGGAGCAGACGGGGCAGGAGGGGTGCCTCTCCGTCCCCGGCGTCTACGGCATCGTGAAGCGCCCGGGGCATGTGGTCGTCCAGGCCCAGGACCGCTTCGGAAATTTCTTTAAGGTGGAGGGCACGGGCCTCACCGCCCGGTGCTTCTGCCACGAGATAGACCATCTGGACGGGCACCTCTTCACCGAGCGCGCGGAGCGCATCCTCACCCAGGAGGAGCTGCAGGAGCTCCAGGAGAAGGACGAATGAGAGTTTTTTTCATGGGGACCCCGGATTTTGCCGCCGTCTCCCTCAAGGCGCTTTTGGACGCGGGCTTTGACGTGGCGGGGGTGTTCACCCAGCCGGACAAGCCCGTGGGGAGAAAGCATATCCTCACCGCCCCGCCGGTGAAGAAGCTGGCGCTGGAGCGCGGCATCGACGTCTTTCAGCCCCGAAAGCTCCGGGACGGCGCCGCGGCTGAGCTCATAAGGTCAAAAAACCCCGATGTCATCGCCGTTGTGGCCTACGGGAGGATCCTGCCCCGGGAGATACTGGAGCTCCCGCCCCTGGGGTGCGTCAACATCCACGCGTCCCTGCTGCCCAGGTACCGGGGGGCCGCGCCCATCCAGTGGGCGGTCATAAACGGCGAGCGCCAGACTGGCGTCACAGCCCAGTATATGGCCGAGGAGCTGGATGCCGGGGACGTTATCGCCGCGCTGAAAACGGACATCCTCCCCGGCGAAACGGCGGGGGAGCTCTTTATGAGGCTCGCCCCCATGGGCGGGGCGCTTCTTTGCGACACCCTCCGGGCCATCGCCGCGGGGAGCGCCGGGAGAACTCCCCAGAACGGCGCGGAGGCCACGTTCGCCCCGCCGCTCACAAAGGAGGCCGCCAAAATAGACTTTTCCGCCTCCGGCGGGAGCATCGTCAACATGATACGCGGTATGGACCCCTGGCCCGTGGCCTGGGGGGACATCGCCGGCGTCAGCTTTAAGATATATAAGGCGTATTCCACACAGAAGCCCGTCACCCACCGGCCGGGGACCGTCCTCTCCGCCGGAAAGGGCGGAATCGAGGTGGCTGTGGGCGACGGGAGCGTCACCGTCACCGAGCTCCAGGCCCCCGGCGGCAAGCGCATGGCGGCCTCGGAGTACCTGAGAGGCCACCCCCTATGCCCGTGACGGCGCGGGAGGCGGCCCTGGCCGCTCTGGAGGCGTACCGGCGGCGCGGGGCGAGGCCCGATATGATCCTGGCCTCCCAGGGGCTTGACGCCCGGGACATGGCCCTGGCGCAAAAAATTGTCAACGGCGTCCTGCAAAATTCGCTCCTTTTAGACCACCGGATAGAGGTATACTCAGGTAGGAAAGCCTCCGCCCTCCAGCCCCAGGTGCTGGACATACTGCGGATTTCCGTCTATCAGCTAATGTTTCTGGAGCGTGTGCCGCCCCACGCGGCGGTATCCGAGGGCGTGGAGCTGGCAAAGCGCCGGGCCCCCAGGGCCGCGGGACTTGTGAACGCCGTCCTGAGACGCGCCGCCGAGGGGCGGGACAAGCCCATCAAAATTGACGCTCCGGATGAGAATACGCGCCTGTCCGTCCTCTACAGCCACCCCAAGTGGTTCGTGGAGGAGCTGACGGCCCGGTTTGGCGCCGCCCGGTGCGAGGCCATCCTGGCCGCGGACAACGCCGAGCCCGCCATCCTCGCCCAGGTCAACACGCTTCGGACCTCGACGGCGGAGCTTGCGGAGCTCATGCGCTCCGAGGGCGCGGAGGTCCGGCCCTGCGGGCTTTTGGAAAACGCCCTCTATATCAGCTCCGCCGGGGACTTGACGAGGCTTGAAAGCTTCAAAACGGGGCTTTTCTACGTCCAGGACGCCGCGGCGCGCCTGGCCGTCTCCGCCGCCGGGGTGAGGCCCGGGGACACGGTGCTGGACCTGTGCGCCGCGCCGGGGGGCAAGTCCTTCGCCGCGGCCGTGGACATGGGCGGCCAGGGGACGATACGCGCCTTTGACATACACGAAAAAAAGCTGGACCTCATCCGGCGCGGCGCGGCGCGCCTCGGGATAGGCAACATCCAGGCCGCCCCCGGGGACGCCGGCGTATTCGACCCGGCGCTGGAGGGCGCGGGCGACGCGGTCATCGCCGACGTGCCCTGCTCCGGCCTTGGCGTCATCCGGAAAAAGCCGGAGATCCGCTACAAAAAGTCGGAAGAGCTCTCGAGGCTCCCGGAGCTCCAGCTCAGGATCCTCAAAAACGCCGCCCGGTACGTAAAGCCCGGCGGGGTGCTGCTTTACTCCACCTGCACCGTGCGAAAGTGCGAAAACGAGGACGTGGCGGAGGCGTTTTTACGGGAAAACCACGGCTTTGCCCCGGAGAGCTTCACACTTCCGGAGCCCCTGGGCCAATGCGGGGGCATGAGGACCATTTTGCCAGATGAGGCCGGAACGGACGGATTTTTCATATGCAAGCTGAGAAAGATAAGATAAAGTCCGATATAAAATCCCTCCTGCCGGGGGAGCTCCAGGCGGAGCTCACGGCCATGGGCGAGCCGAAATTCCGCGCAAAGCAGGTCTTTCGGTGGCTTGCCCGCGGGGTCCGGAGCTTTGAGGAGATGACGGACCTGCCAAAGTCCCTCCGGGAAAAGCTGGGCGAGGCGTTTTTCCTCACCCCGCCCACGGTGGAGCGAAAACAGGTTTCCGCCATTGACGGGACGGTGAAGTACCTCTGGCGTCTGGGGGACGGGAACAGAGTCGAGAGCGTCGTCATGCGCTACGAGCACGGCAACACCGTCTGCGTCTCCACGGAGGTGGGCTGCGCCATGGGCTGCGCTTTCTGCGCCTCCACCCTGGGCGGCAAGGTGCGAAATCTGGCGGCCTCGGAGATACTGGACCAGGTCATCTTTTCGGAGCTTGACTCCGGGTGTAAAATATCCAATATAGTCCTGATGGGGATAGGGGAGCCGCTGGACAATTTTGACAGCGTCCTCCGGTTCCTCCGGCTGGTCAACGACCCGGACGGGATGAACATCGGTATGCGCCACATATCCCTTTCCACCTGCGGCCTCGCAGAAAAGATTGACAAATTGGCACAGCTTGATTTACAATTGACGTTATCGGTTTCCCTCCACGCCCCGGACAACGAGACGCGCTCGAAGATCATGCCGGTGAACAGGGCCTATGATGTGGAAACGCTCCTGGCGGCGTGCCGGAGATACTTTGAGCGGACCGGCCGGCGGATCTCCTTTGAGTACGCCATGATCCGGGACGTGAACGACACCCCGGCCCACGCCAAGCTTCTGGGGGACCGGCTGGCGGGCACCGGCTGCCATGTCAACCTCATACCCCTCAACGACGTACCGGAGAGCGCCCTGAAGCCCTCCACGCCGGAAACGCTCCGGCGCTTTATCGCTTCCTTGGAAAAACGTGGGATAAACGTGACGGTCCGGCGCAAGCTGGGTCCGGATATAGAGGCAAGCTGCGGTCAGCTTCGCCGCGGCATGGAAAAGAAAGAAAAATGAGGTGGGTCTATGGACCTTTGCGCTTTGACGGATGTGGGCTGTGTGAGACAGCAAAATCAGGACGCGTGCCTTGTGGGGACGCTGGAGGACGGCTCGCCCTACGTGCTGGTCTGCGACGGGATGGGCGGCCACAGGGCCGGGAACGTGGCCAGCGACCTGGCCGCCACGGTATTCGCGCGGGAGCTCACCCAGGGTTCCCACACAGCCCGGGCTGTCGGGGCGCTGTGCAGTCTTATGAAGAGCGCCCTGCGCACCGCCAACGCGGCCGTTTATGAGCTGAGCCTTTCGCGGCCGGAGTGCCGCGGCATGGGCACCACGGTGGTGGCCGCCATCGTCACCGGCGACGAGGCCACGGTGATGAACGTGGGCGACAGCCGGTGCTACCGCGTCTCCGGCGGCTCCATCCGCCAGATCACCCGGGACCACTCCGTGGTGGAGGACATGGTGGCCCGGGGCGACATAACCCGGGAGGAATCCCGCACGCACCCCAACAAGAATCTCATTACCCGCGCCGTGGGGACGGTCCCCGCCGTGGAGGCGGACTTTTTCACCGTGAAGCTGCGGGAGGGGGACAGGCTGCTGCTCTGCTCCGACGGGCTGTCCAACGTCCTGACGGACAGGGAGCTGCTGGACGTTGCCGGCAGGGACGACAGCGCCGAGAACATATGCCGGGAGCTCATCGAGCGCACCGTCAGCCGCGGGGCGCCGGACAACGTGACGGCGGCGCTGTTCATAAAATGAGCGCAGGCCCGCAGGCGAATATTTTACCCTTTCTGACCCGGAGTACCTTGGGAGGTCATTTCAATGGATGATATGTATATTGGGAAATTCCTGGACGACAGGTATGAGATACGCGAGAGGATCGGCACAGGCGGCATGGCCGTGGTCTACAAGGCGCTGGACCACCGGCTCAACCGCTTTGTGGCCATAAAGATTCTCAAGTCGGATCTGGCCCAGGACCCGGAGCTCCGCCGCCGCTTCCACGCCGAGAGCCAGGCCGTGGCGATGCTCTCCCACCCGAATATCGTCTCCGTCTACGATGTGAACCACTCCGAAAACGTGGACTACATCGTCATGGAGCTCATTGAGGGAATCACCCTGAAGCAGTACATAAACCGCAAGGGGATTCTCAACTGGAAGGAGGCCCTGCACTTCACGACCCAGATCGCGAAGGCGCTGGAGCACGCCCACTCCAGGGGCATCATCCACCGGGACATCAAGCCCCACAACATCATGATCCTCAAGGACGGCAACGTGAAGGTGGCGGACTTTGGCATCGCCCGGCTCCTCACCACTCAGAACACCCTGACCCAGCAGACCCTGGGCTCTGTCCACTATATCTCCCCGGAGCAGGCCAAGGGCAGCGCCGTGGACGCCCGCTCGGACATCTACTCCCTGGGCGTGGTGATGTACGAGATGCTGACCTCCCGCCTGCCCTTCGAGGGCGAATCTGCCGTCTCCATCGCCGTACAGCACATAAGCTCCATCCCCCTGCAGCCCCGGGAGATCAATCCCGACATCCCGGTGGGGCTGGAGGAGATCACCATGAAGGCCATGTCCCCCAATCTCTCCGCCCGGTATCAGTCCGCCACGGAGCTTTTGGAGGACTTGGAGGATTTCCGCAAGAATCCCTCCATACGCTTCAACTACTCCATCGTGCCCTCCATGGCCGACGATCTGGACTCCACAAAGCAGATCATCCCGGTAAAAAAGGTCAATGAGGTGGAGCGCGCCAGGCGGCGCGTCAGCGGCAACGGCGCCACAAGGAACCGGGTGACGCCGGAGGAATATAGGAAAAACAGGAGCAAGTCCGGCCGCACCACCATGCTGGTGGGGACCTTCTGCGTGGCGATACTCTTAGTGCTGCTGGTGGCCTTCATGTGGGATGTGGCCATCAAGGACTGGCTGATGCCGGAGAACGAGCAGCGCATCGAGGTGCTGAATTTTGTGGGGCAGATGCTGGACCAGCTCGAGGATCAGAACGAGGCGTATATAAATTACAGATTTGACGTCAAGTACGACTACCGCTCGGACAAGCCCGAGGGGTATATCCTGAAGCAGGAGCCCACCGCCGGCAGGACCGTTACGCTTACGGATACGGGAGTGCTTGTGACCCTTACCGTCTCCGCGGGGCAGGAGGACACGCTGATGCCAGACATCATCAACAAGGACTACCGCCTGGCGCAAAATGAGCTGAACAATCTGGAGCTGAATCTCAATATCACCCTGGCCGAGCAGCACAGCGACGACGTCACCGCGGGCTACGTCATCGACCAGTCGCCCAAGGCGGGGGAGGTCCTGACCCCGGGCATGAGCGTCACCATCGTCTACAGCACCGGCCCGGACGTCACCTACGTGAAGGTCCCGAATCTCTTGAACGCCACGGAGAGCCGGGCAAAGTCCCTCTTGGAGGCCGCGCGGCTGGAGGGCAGGATGGTGGAGGAGTATGACGACACCACCCAAAAGGGCCGTGTCTCTTTCCAGAACTACCAGCCCGAGACGGAGGTGCCCATCGGCACCGTGGTGGAGTTTTATATTTCCTTGGGGCCGGCGCCCACCCAACCCACTCCGCCGCCCTATAACCCCGGCGGCGGCGATGTACAGCCCGGCGGCGACAACCCCGGCGGGGACGTACAGCCCGGCGGGGAGGACCCCGGCACACAGCCCGGCGGCGATACGCCCACGCCCGGCGAGCCGGGCGGCGAGGAACAGCCCGGCGGCGGGAGCCCCGAAAATCCCGGCGAGGGTCAGACCGAGCCCGGCGGCCAGGAGCCCGGCGGCGCCGATACCCCGGAGCCCGGCACCGACACGCCCGAGGGCGGCGGGGAGGATGTTCCCGCCGGGACCGGCGAATTCGGCGGCGGCGACAATGGGGAAGAGCCCAATGGCTGAAGGACGCATTCTCAAGGCCCTCAGCGGCTTTTACTACGTGGATTTAGGCGATAAAACGGTCCGGTGCAGGGCGCGGGGCCGTTTTCGCTATGACAAGCTGACTCCCCTGGTGGGGGATCTCGTCTCCGTCACCGTGAGCGGGGACGAGGGCGTGGTGGACGCCGTTTTCGAGCGGAAAAACGCCTTTACCCGGCCGCCGGTGGCCAACATCGACCAGATGGTGATCCTCGCCGCCAACGTCATACCGGTGACGGAGCCGTTTTTGATCGACCGCATGGCCGCCATCGCGGAGCACGCCGGGGCGGAGGCTGTCATCGTCCTCAATAAGTGCGACCTTGACCGGGCCGACAGGCTCTTTGAAATTTATTCCTCATCCGGCTTTCGCGTTTTCCGCGTCAGCGCCGTGACGGGCGAGGGGATAGGGGAGCTGGCGGAGGCGCTTTCCGGAAAGCTCAGCGTCTTTACCGGCAACTCCGGCGTGGGAAAATCCAGCGTCCTCAACGCCCTGGACAGCCGCGCGGCCATCCCGGTGGGGGAGGTCAGCCAGAAGCTGGGCCGGGGCCGCCACACCACGAGGCACGTGGAGATCTACCGCACCGCCTTTGACGCCATGGTCGCCGACACGCCGGGCTTTTCCTCCTTCGATTTGGAGCGCATGGAGCTGACGGACCCGGAGGACCTGCAATACGCCTTTCACGAGTTCGCCCCCTACCTGGGCCAGTGCCGCTTCACCGGCTGCGCCCACGTCAAGGAGTCCGGCTGCGCGGTGCTGGAGGCGGTGAGGGAGGGGAAGATACATCCCTCCCGCCATCAGAGCTACGCGCGCCTCTATGAGCAGCTAAATAGCGTCAAAGAGTGGGAGCGAAAAACGTGAGACGGCCGGGCAGGCGCGGCTTCCATGGAAATCCGGCGGAATAAAACAACAAAAGCAAGGAGCGAAGAGAGAATGAAAAGTAATAAAGCGTTAAGAATCCTATGTCTTCTACTCTGCGCCGCCGTTCTGGCGGGAACTCTTTCCGCGTGCGCCTCCAGGGACAAGACGGAAAAAACGGATCCCAACGTCACACCGGAAGACACGGGGTCAAACGAGAATCCCGCCACCACGCCGGGGGACACGGGGCCAATTGCGGATCCCGCCCCCACGCCGGGGGACACGGGCGCAAATGAGTCCCCCGACTTCGCGCCGGGGGACTGGTTTTACAGTGCGGTGGAGTATGTGCTGGTAAACGGCCTCATGGACACGGACGCGGACGGGAGATTCCGGCCGACGGAAAACGCGGATCGAGCGGCCATTATAACGGCGCTCTACAGGCTTGACGGCTCGCTTTCCGTGCGTCTTGAGGTACCCTTTGACGACGTGGAGGACCAAGACCTCCCGGCTGTGAGCTGGGGATACAACTGCGGAATCATTGACGGCTCCACAGACAGTGTTTTCGGCCCCGGGAATCCGGTCAGCTTGCAGGACATGGCGGTCATGCTCTACCGCTACGCGGCGTACAAGGGCCGGAACATAATAGAATCCGGCGACCTTTCAGACCTTCCAAACTGGGAAAAGGTTAAGGACTACGCAAGACCTGCCATGGCCTGGGCCATGGGGGAGGGGTACATCCAGGTCGGGACAGACCCCTTTACCGACCCGGAGGGACTGATTGACCGGGCATCCCTGGCGACGCTTTTGATGCGCATCACCGGCGGGAAGCCGGTGTCCGAGTACGCCCGGGCCCTGTCCCTGGGGCTTGTCCCCGATGGCTGGCGGGAGGACATGTCCGCCCAGGCGGATTTTGCGGGCTTTGACGGCGTACTCCTCCGGATGCAGGAGCTGGTGGACCCCGGGTCCGGAGCGAGGTACAGGGAGAACGTCTTTTCCGACAGCTTCCCGGACAGGGGCATGAACAGGGACGACGGGCTCTTTATGCTGATGCTGGCCGCGGAGGCCGCGGACCTCAATGTCTATAACGCCAGGGATATGGGCTTCTGCACGGAGTACCTGGTGGATTACGACCGCATGTTCGACCAGTACTCCTGGGATTACCCATACCTGGATATGGAACGGGGAATCAGCTTGTATTTTGAGGATGGCGGTCCCGACGGGGACCCGTCCCCGGTGTATGACTACGCCAGGTTCTGGCTTCAGAGGCGGATGGACCTCAATAACCGCCTCCACTTCCTCAGTCCCGACGAAAATCTGGATTTCCACTTTGACAGGCCCCTCACCCGCGCCGACGCGGTGTCCGCCGCGGTGAGGCTCTATAATTCCGCCGTACAGGACTATGACCCGCTCTCCGTCGTCCGGGTCCCGGACAGCAGGGACAGGGAGATACTGGCAAATGCCGAGGCGGCAAAGGCGGCGATCCTCTCAAACACCGACGAGCTTACCTGCGAGGGCACGGCCTATTATGTTTCCAACGGTGGGGACGACCGGGCGGACGGCAGAACGCCGGAGACGGCCTGGGCCACGCTTGAGAAAGTCAACTCCGCCAAGCTCCAGCCCGGAGACGGGGTGTACTTTGAGCGGGGCGGCCTCTGGCGCGGCCAGCTCTGGGCCCAGAAGGGCGTCATTTACTCCGCCTACGGTGAGGGCGAAAAGCCGAAGCTCTACGCGTCCCCCGAAAACGGCGCCGGGGCGGAAAAGTGGTCCCTCCTGGAGGGGACGGACAACATATGGGTCTACTACGCGGACATGGAGGACTGCGGCGGGTTGAGCTTCAACAATGACGCGGCCTGGGGCATAAAGGTCGTGCCGGCGTATATGGACGGGTATAAGTCCACGATACATGAGGGGCAGCCATTCGATGTCCGGGAGGAGCTGACGGAGGACCTGATGTTCTTCTCCGAGGCGGACAGCATCCTCTATGACGGCGCGCCCTTCCGCTACACGGTCATGGACAGCAACGACAGGGGCATTTACCCCGATGTGGTGGGAAAGCTGTACCTCCGGTGCGACAGGGGCAACCCCGGAGAGGTGTTCGACAGCATCGAGTTTCTCATCCGGGAGGGCAACGTGCTTCCGGAGGACGGCTGTGTGTTCCACAACCTCTGCCTCAAATACTCCGGCGACTCCGGAATCTATGGCTGGGGGATTTCCTATGACGTGGCGTACTGCGAGATTGGCTGGATAGGCGGCTCTATACAGTACTACCGCTACGACGACGGTGTGGCCGTCAGGGCCGGAAACGGCGCCGAGTGCGATGGGAGCTACGACCACTTCTCCGTGAAAAACTGCTATATCTATGAGTGCTGGGACGCCGGAGTGTCCAACCAGGACCCGGCGGAGCTGCCCGATGTGACGGGCGACGAGGACTGGGAAATTTTTGACGCGGTCCAGCGGAACATCACCTACAGCGGGAACGTGTTCGAGCGGTGCGACATGCCGGTGGAGATATTCTTCACCCTGGAGGACGGCGCGGGCTACGGGGAGCACCGGATGGAGAACGTGCTGATATCGGAAAATTACATCCTCTACACGGGCTTCGGCTGGGGGAGCATCCAGGACGCGAAACCGTGGTTCAGCTCGCCGTACATGGGGCACCGGTGGCCCAACGCCTCCAAGGACCTCAGGATAGAGGACAACGTCTTCTATCTCAGCACCGGGCCGCTTTTGATGCCGGGCTCCATGGCCCGGTGGAACCCGGTACTCTCCGGCAACACTTACGTCCAGACCCGCGGGAACGCCCTGGCCGTCTGGGCAGTGGAGGACGGCAACCCCGTGACCTACGCCGCCCAGCCCGATACGGCGGAGGATGTGGTACGGGATATCCTGGGCGACATTACCGGGACCGTTATCGTGGACTGAATTTCATCTCCGAATAAAGTTAGTCTCCCGGAAAGGCTTCGCCTTTCCGGGAGATTTGTCATTTCCAGCGCCGGGAGCATATATAATGATATGATGATTTTTCCGGGGGGTGGCGGCGTGAGGAGACATTCCAGGACCATCGGGCGGTTGGTGGCGTGCTGCGGGGTGATGGTGATACTTTCGCTCATACTGCCCACCTCCTTTTGGTGGTTCGTGCTGGGCGTGGTACTTATCTGTATTGGCGTCACCTTATCAAAACGCTGCTGATAAACAGTCATATTCCCCGGACAAAGCCCATATCCTCTTAACATAAGCCCTGCGCTTGATTTTATATTTGGATGTTAGGAGAGAGCATCGGTGAATCTTGACCTTAAAAGCGATAAGCTCAGCTACATGCGGCCTGTTTTCAGGCGGAGGTTTACGAAGGAGGAGACGATCGAGGTCATAGTGCCCGACGCGCTCCCGGATATCCTGCGGATCCTCGATACGGATGGCACGCCCTACCTGCGCAGCAAGGACTGCGAGGCCGGACGCGTCTCGGTGACGGGCGTGGCGGAGCTGACGGTCCTCTATGTGCCCGAGTCCGGCATGGGCGTCAAAAAGCTCAATGTGAGCCTGCCCTTTTCCATGTCCGCCGAGGGGGCGGACATAACGCCGGACTGCCTCATTACGGCGTCGCTGTCCCTCACCGCCGCGGACAGCCGGACGGTGAATCCCCGGAAGCTCGTGGTCCGGGCGGAGGTGGCGTGCGTCTCGGCGCTGTACCTCCCCGAGAGCGTCTACAACACCGCGCCCCGGGAGCGGGAGGGCGTCTGTTTTTTGGAGGATAAGCTGACGGTGCTGCTGCCAGCCGCGGTGAACGAAAAGACGTTTATATTCACGGATGAGGCGCACCTGCCCGCCACGGCCCCGGCGATAGGGGAGATACTGCGGGCCGCGGTGACCCTGTCCCTGGAGAGCGCCAAGCCCGTGGGCAGCAAGGCCGTCCTCAAGGGCTCCGCCAGGACCGACATACTTTTTGAGGCCCGGGACAGCGGGAAGCTGTGCCGGGAGAGCGTGACGTCGCCATTCTCCCAGGTGGTGGACACGGACGCCACGGGGGACGTGACGGACATCGACACGGTGCTGTGTCTCACCGGGGCGTACATATCCCGGAGCCTCACCGACGACTCGGGCGCCGAGACGCTGTCGCTGGAGATACACGCCGTGGCCCAGTGTACGCCTTACGCCAGAGTCTCGGCCGGAATGGTGACGGACGTCTACAGCACAGGCTTTGAGCTGAAGCCCTCCGTTTCGGACTGCGAGCTGGAGTGCCTGGAGGGCCGGGACACCGTCACCGAGACGCTGGCCGCCTCCATACCCGTATCCGGCCGGCCCACGGACATACACGCCGTCACGGCGCGTCTCACGGCCCTGACAACGGATACCGGCGCCGGTGGAGCCGAATGCCGCGCCTCCTTTGCCGTGGAGGCCATATACACCGACCCGTCCGGAGAGATTCTGTCCGCGGTGAAGCGCGCGGAGCTGGAGTGCTCCCTGGGCGACGGCGTGACAGGCGCGGGTGTGGAGGTCGCCTTCAGCGGGGATATTTTCACCGCGGTCACCGACGGGTCCATCGACGCGCGGGTGCCGCTGGAGCTCACCGTCACCCGCTTTTCGCGCCGGACGCTCACCCGCGTGGAGAGCGTGGAGATCGACGAAGGCGCCCCCCTCGACACCACCGGAATGCCCTCCGTGGTGATGACGCGATACGGCTCCCGGAGCCTCTGGGAGCTGGCCAAGGCGCACCTTTCCACCGTGGAGCTCATACGTGAGACGAACGGCCTGGAGCCCGGGGCGGACCCGGAGCCCGGCGCCGTCCTCCTGATACCGAAATGCTGAATATGTAACGATTTCCAAATAAAAAACACTTAAGGGGACCGAAAGGCCCCCTTAAAGTTCTTACCGCTGGTTGTTGTTTTGCTGATTGTTTTGCTGGTTGTTCTGCTGCTGGTTATTGCGCTGGTTATTGTTCTGCTGCTGGTTATTGCGCTGGTTATTGTTCTGCTGCTGGTTGTTGCGCTGATTGTTGTTCTGCTGATTGGCCATTTCGCTCACCTCCTGCGATTGACTTTATTATTGCGCAAAAAAATGGTCAATATTCATTGCCAAAGGAAAATATTTGTGCTATACTATCCTTATCTGTGTACACGGAAGGAAGGTATACCATGTCAGGACACTCCAAATGGCATAACATACAAAAAACTAAGGGCGCGGCGGACGCCAAACGCGCCCAGGCCTTTACAAAGATCGCCCGCGAGATGATCGTGGCGGTGAAGGAGGGCGGCGGTTCCGCTGACCCGGCCAACAACTCCCGCCTTGCCACCGTCATCGCCAAGGCCAAGGCCGCCAATATGCCCAACGACAACATAAAGCGCACCCTGGAGAAGGCCGCGGGCAGCGCCGGCGGCGACAACTACGAGTCCGTCACCTATGAGGGCTACGGGCCCGAGGGCGTGGCCGTCATCGTGGACGCCATGACCGACAACCGCAACCGCACTGCCTCCGAGGTCCGCCACCTCTTCGACAAGTACGGCGGAAATATG
This sequence comes from uncultured Oscillospiraceae bacterium, assembly GCA_947632155.1. Lineage (GTDB taxonomy): Bacteria > Bacillota > Clostridia > Oscillospirales > Oscillospiraceae > RUG626. The sequence goes on along the minus strand of CANROF010000004.1, from coordinate 32,587 downwards.
GGCGCCGCCGGGTGTGTCAGTTGGTCCTTTGAGAAGAAGGGCGTCATCATCATCGACAACGAGGACGAGGACTACGACGAGGACACCGTCATGATGGACGCGCTGGAGGCCGGAGCCGAGGACATGTCCGCGGAGGGGGAGACTTTTGAGGTCTACACCAGCCCCGACGATTTCCCCGCCGTCCTTGAGGCGCTGGAGGGCAAAAAGTACAAATTCGTCTCCGCCCAGGTGGAGATGGTCCCCCAGAACTATATCAAGCTCACCGACGAGGAGAACATCAAGAAATTCGAAAAAATGCTGGAGCTCATGGACGACAACGACGACATCCAGAACGTCTGGCACAACTGGGAGGACGCCGAGTAAGGCGCCCGTAAACAACGCTTAAGAGGCACTGGTCAAATCCAATGCCTCTTTTATATTGCGCTCAAAAGAACGCGAAGCGTGTCGAAAAAAGGTTGATTTTTTTCGGCAAACGTACTATTATTATTTTGTATCAAAATTGTAACTCTTTATCTGATACTAATCCCTGATTAAAAACGCCAACCGAGCGGCGAGGATTTTTTGCGTCAGGCGAGGAAGACGGCGCAGAGAATACTGTATGTATTGTCAAGCCGTCTGACGAAGCATGGCGCAAAAAAGACCGTCGCGAATTGGAGTTTTTGATTAGGGATTAGTATCAGCAAAGAAAATTCGTCAGAGGTGGAGCAAGTGTCGTTCGACTCGGCCTTTTTCCTGCTTTTCTTCTTCCCGGTCCTCTTTATCCTTTATTTCGCTGTAAAGAACTTAAAAGCCCGCAATGTTATCATCCTCGCCGCGGGCCTTGTTTTCTATTCCTTCGGGCGCCTGTTCGACCTTTTGGTACTGCTTTTCATGGCGGGTCTTACGTACCTTGCCGGGGTCCTCATACGCCGGGATAAAAGACCTAAGGCCGCCCTCTGGGCCGCCGTTCTGTTTGACCTTCTCGTTCTGGCGGCCTTTAAGACAGCCGAGCGCGCCATCGTGACCGTGATCGGCCCGGACGCGGCAATGAGGCTCCTTTTTTCCGGCGCCTCTCCCGTCACGATCTCAGCCCCGCTGGGCGTATCGTTCTTCGCTTTCAAGTGCGTGGCCTACACGGTGGACGTCTACAGGGACAGGGAAAACACGGCGGATAACTTTTTCCGCTTTCTCCTTTACGTCTCCTTCCTCCCGGAGATCGTCTCCGGCCCCATCTCCCGGTATCACGATTTCGCCGCCCAGCTCGACGGGCGCGAGGTGAGCTTTCCGCGCGCCGCGGAGGGCCTCACCCGCCTCATCCGTGGCCTGGGGAAGAAGCTCCTGCTGGCCGGAGCCGCCGGGAAGATCGCGGACGCGGTCTTTGGCTTCGGGGGCGGCGCCGATATCCGCCTCGCCTGGGCGGGGGCCGCGGCCTATTCTATTCAGCTCTTTTTCGATTTTTCCGGCTACTCCGATATGGCCATCGGCCTTGCCGGGGTGTTCGGCTTCACCTCGCCGGAGAACTTCAATTATCCCTACACGGCAGTCTCCATAACCGACTTCTGGCGGCGGTGGCACATGAGCCTGTCCGGGTGGTTCAAGGATTATCTCTACATCCCCCTTGGCGGCAACCGAAAGGGGAAATACCGCACGGCGGTCAACAAATTCATCGTCTTTGCCCTGTGCGGACTGTGGCACGGCTTCGGGCTCACGTTCATACTGTGGGGCGTGTGGCACGGGGTCCTTGCGGCGCTGGAGAGCCTGAAGCTCCTGAACGTCCCCAAATGGCGGGAGCACAGGGCCGGCGCGGTGCTGAGCCGCGTCTATACGCTCCTTGCGGTGACCGTCGGCTTTGTGATGTTCAGGGCCGCCGACGCCGGACAGGGCTTCCGGATGATCGGCGCCATGTTCGCGGGCTTCCGCTTCACCCGGGAGGGGACGGCGCTGCTGGCGCAGCTCATGAGCGCCCGGAGCATCCTGATGCTGGCCCTGGGCATCGCCTTTTCCATGCCCTGCGCCGGGGCCTTTGCCGCGCGCGTCAGCGGCAAGTGGACGCCGGTGCTCCGGTACGTCCTGTACGCCGGGCTGTTCGCGCTGTGCGCGGCGGAGCTGGCCGCCGGGGGCTTTTCGCCCTTCATCTACGCCCAATTTTGAGGTAGACCGATGGAAAAAACAGAAAAAATCGCCGCCATCGTATTTGTGGCCGTCATATTGCTCATGTGTCTTGTCCCGTCCGTGGGGATGGCCCTCTTTGGGCCCTCGGAGGCGGGGGTCAACGAGATATTGGCCCAGCCGCCGCGCCTTCGTGCCGGGTCCGGGACCAATTTCGCGCTCCTTGCCGACACCCGGGCGTATCTGGAGGACCGCTTTTTCGCCCGCCAGGAGCTCATAACCGCCGGAAGGCGGCTCTCCGCCGCGGTCCTCGGGACCGCTAACTCCGACGACGTGGTCGTGGGTCAGGACGGCTGGCTCTTTTTCGGCGAGACGATGGACGACTACGCCGGCGTCAACGGACTTAGCGGCAGGGAGCTCTTCGCCGCGGCTAAAAATGTGAGCCTCCTGGAGGAATACTGCCGCGGGCAGGGGATAGACTTCCTCTTCACCCTGGCCCCCAACAAAAATTCGCTCTACCCCCAGTATATGCGTACGCTTCTTGCGCCCGGGGAGCGGGACAGCGGAAAGCTCTACGGGCTTCTGGACGCCATGGGCGTCACGTATCTCGACCTTTTTGAGGTCTTCGCGGGGGAGGAGGAGGCGCTGTACTTCGCCCACGACTCCCACTGGACAAGTCGCGGAGCCGCCCTGGCCGCCGACAGCCTCAACGCGGCCCTGGGGCGGGAGAGCGCCTTTTTTTCCGGTGAATTTGCGCCGGAGCCCCACTCCGGGGACCTTTTTGAGATGCTCTATCCCGCGGCCAGGGACAGGGAAAACGACCTCTCTCCCGTAAATGTGCCCGTGTTCACCTTTGGACAGGGCGGCACCCGGCCCGACAGCATTGTGATCAACACCGAAAGCGATGCCGGAGGCACGCTTCTCTGCTACCGCGACTCCTTCGGCAACGACCTCTTCCCGTATCTGGCGGCCTCCTACGGAACGGCCCGCTTCAGCCGGTCCCCCTCCTACGACATGACCCTGGCCGGGGAGCTGGGCGCGGATGCGGTCATCATCGAGCTTGTGGAGCGGAATATCGGCTACCTTTTGGACTACGCGCCCGTGGTCCCCGCGCCGGCGCGGGAGATCGCGCTGCCCGCCCAAACGGCGGGTCAGCTTCGGGTCGCCGCCAACGACTCCGACACCCCGGGCTATGCCGTAGTCTCCGGGACGCTCCCGGCGGAGCCTGACGCCGACTCACCCGTGTACATATCCAACGGCGAGGCGGTCTTTGAGGCCGTCCTCACCCGCGATGGCTTCACGGCGCTTCTTCCGGCGGCCGGGGGGCCCTGGCTGGTGGCCTTCTTCACCGGCGGGGAGCTTGTTTCCTACGCCGCCGTATAAGTATCATTTCAACTCGGAGGTTTACGTATGAGAAGGACCTTAGCCATAGCGCTGACAGCGGCGCTCATGCTGTCGCTGGCCTCCTGCGCGGTAAGGATAACGGTGGGCGCGCCGGCGGAGCCGGAGCCCGACTACGGCGTGGGCCTTGCCAATCTCACGGTGCTCCGTGACGGGCAAACGCCCCCGGATGGCCCGGAGCCCCAGGGCCCCGGGGCGGAGATGCCGCCGGATACGCCTCCGGCGGACCATACCCCGGATGCCACGGTGCCCGGCGGAGACGCGCAGGACCCGGATGCGGCCCCCCAGACTCCCTCCGATGTCACAGGCTCAGAGCCCCAGCCCGGCGGTACCGGCGGGCCGGACGCCCCGGACACCCCGGACACCCCGGACACACCGGACACCCCCGCTGCCGGGGGGAACGGAGAGGGGAACGGCCCGGAAACGCCTGACCCCGGCGAAGATGACCCCTCCGGGCAGGAGGAACGGCCCCCGGCGCAGGAGCCCCCTCACGACGACCCGCCGGCGCAGGAGCCGCCTGTTGAGGATCCCCCCGCGGAGGAACCGCCTGTGGAGCCGCCCCCGGCCAATGAGCCGCCTCCGTCGGAGCCGGAGCCGCCGAAGCTCACTACCGAGGAGATGCGCGCCATTGCCGAGTCCATGATGGGCTCCACCCTCAGCGACCTCATCGCGGCGATAGGGGAGCCGGCGTCGTCGGCTTACGCGCCGAGCTGTCTTGTGGACGGCGAGGGCGGCATGCTGTATTATGACGGCTTTACAGTATACACAGAAAAGACCGCTGAGTCGGAGGTCATAACGTATGTTGAGTGATACATTTCGAAAAATCGGCGTGATCATCCTGAGCATCGCGCTGCTTTTGGGCGTGCTGTCCGTGTGCGTCTCGGCCACCGGCAGCGACTCCGGCCAGGAGCCTGACGGGGAGCCCGCGCCGGGGGAGGTCCACGATACCGGGGATACGTCCGGCCAGGACGGAGAGGATACCGGGGACGCAGAGGACGCCGATGTTCCCGGCGACGGCGGCATTGAGACGCCGGAGGACCCGGAAGACGGCCAGGAGCCCGAGACTCCCCCGGAGCCGGAGTACGTCCCGCCCACGCTGAAGGGCGCCGACGGCGTCCATCCGGGCTATATCGCGGGGTATGAGGACGGCAGTTTCCGCCCCGACAGGACCGTCACCCGCTGCGAGGCCGCGGCCATGCTCTACGGGCTCATTCAGGAGCCGGGAGAGGAGCGCGCGGAGCTTTCGGACGTTCCGGAGGACGCCTATTACCTCGACGCCATGGAGTATCTTGCGGCCCTGGGCGTTATCGAAGTCTCCGAAGACGGCGCCGCCGCTCCAGCGGAGGATCTGGCCCGCGGCGAATTTGCCGCCATGATCGTAAAGCTCATGCTGGGGCCTGACGCCGCGTCTGAAGCGGAAACGGTCTTTACGGACGTACCGGAGGACCACAAATACGCCGCCGAGATCGACCGCGCCGCCGCCATGGGCTGGGTGAGCGGCATAGGCGGCGGCCTGTTCGCCCCGGAGCGGCCCGTGACCCGGGCCGAGGCCGTGACCGTTATCAACAAGGTCCTGGGCGGGGCCCCGGACCAGGAATATCTGGCAGGCTTTTATTTCTCCCCCTTTTCCGACGTCTTTTCCACCCACTGGGCGTATTATAATATCATCGAGGCATCCCTCAGCCACGCCCACGGCGAGGACGGCAAGTGGATCTCCGGCGACACCGGCCCCCTTAAAAGGCCCGAGGGCCTTTACTTCACCGGCCTTGACTTCTACTGCATCGGCGCTGACGGGAACCCGCTGAGAAACGCATACTCCGGATATCTCTACTTCGGCGCCGACGGCCTCTACACCAGCGGCGACACGTTCATCGACAGCAGCGTCAAGGCGGTCCTGAGCGAGATCGTAACGCCCGAGATGACGTCCCTTGAGAAGCTGCGGGCCGCGTATCTCTACACCCGCGACAGCTTTACATACCTCACCCGCAACTACTACGCCACCGGCGCCACGGGCTGGGACATTCAGGAGGCCACCACCATGTTCTCCACAAAGCGGGGCAACTGCTACTGCTACGCCTCCGTCTTTGAGTTCCTGGCGCGGCAGCTCGGGTATGACGCTCTGGCCGTAGCCGGTAGATGCTCCCCGGACAACCCCCACGGCTGGGTGGAGATCGTCATGGACGGCACCCGCTATATGTTCGACACCGAGCTTGAGATGGCCCACAGAAAGCAGGGGAGGAACACAAACCTTTACATGATACCCTGGGATGAGCTTCCCTGGCGCTATTGGAGATGAAGTAAGCTTAATGAAAAAATGGATCATCGCCGCCACGGCGGTAGTCATGTTCCTGGCGGCGGCGGCCGCGGCGCACTTTATACTGTTCACCGTCCCGTACCGTCAGGCCGAGACGTATATGCCCCAGGGCGGCGCCAGGCTCTTTCGGAACGGCGACGGCACCATGACGCTGACCTGGCCCTCCGCCGTCAACGCCGACGACTACCTTGTGGAATTTCAAATCGGCGAGGTCAGCTTCTGGACCATCCGGGAGGGGACCTCGTGCCTCATGCCCGAGACTGTCATGGGCACCGGCAAAATGACCGTGACCGTAACGCCCCGCAAGCGCTACAAGACCCCCAGGGGCACGTATACGCGCCTTTGCTCCCAGCCCCTTCGGGCCACGTATCCCGCGGCGCTGCCGTCGCTGGATTCCCTTAAAACATACCTCGACCCGGACGCCGACACGCTGACGCTGCGCTGGGACCCGGTGGACGGGGGAGTCTACACCGTCACGGACCAGTATGGCAGCGAGCTTTTCCGCACGGACGGCGGCGAGGCCGTCATCGCCTTCGGCAAGGACGTGCCTATGCCGTCAAAGGACGAAAACGTCACCTTCACCGTCACCTGCGGGCTTGAGGGCTTCGGCGTGGAGTACTCAAGCCAGGTCAGCGCCACGGTGGAGGCCTCCGGCGAGGAGCTTCGCGGCACGAAGCTCATTATGGACACCGAGGAGCTTGGCAACAACCGTTTCCGCTTCACCTGGAACGAGACGAAGGGCGAGCGGTATGAGCTGCAGCTCCGCAAAAAGTCCGGGGAGTGGCAGACCGTCAGGGAATACGGCGACACCGACGAGCTCACCTGCACCCTGGGGCCGCTGGACGCCTTTGCCGATTATGAGGTCCGTGTCATCGCCCTGGGCGGGACGACGCTTCCGGGCAGCGAGTACGCCGCCACGCCCTCCGAGACTTCCTTCACCACAGGACCCAGCGTGAAGTACGCCACCATCTGGGCCATGCAGGACCTGGATGTCTGGTCCGACACCGCGAAGTCCCAAAAGGTGGGCACAGCCACCACCGACAGGGCCTACTGCGTCGTGGACGAGGCCGAGGGCTTCTTCCTCATCTACCTCGACGGCGCCAAGGGCTACATAGACAGCCGCTACTGCCTCATCAACCTCCCGGATTACCTGGGGGATCTGGTGGCCTACGACATAACCAACAGCTACGACTCCATCTACATGGTCCACGACTACGGCATACCGAAGATTACGAACACCGTCATCACCGGCTACGAGGAGGTGGCCTCCGGCAGCACCACCGAGATTGAGATGCGCACCGTCCGCCAGGACGTGGACGAGAACGGCAACCACATCGACATTCCGGATTGGGTGGATCTGTACACCACGGTGGGCGTGAGCGTGGAAAAGCCCACGGATTTCCTGGTGCCGCTGCTGTATCCCACGGCCCAGAAGGTGCTGAAGGCCGCTCTGGCGGCCCGTGAGGACGGCTACAGGCTGAAGATCTACGACGCTTTCCGTCCCGGAGCCGCCACAAGGTTCCTCTACGATATGACCCTGAGCCTCATAGACAACGAGATCCCCGAGCACGAGTACAGCGACATGGCCGGGGACATGTGGATGGATTATTATTACAGTCTCTTCCCCGACGAGCGCCCGGCCGCACCCGAGCCGGAGCCGGAGGACGGTTCGACCGAGGACCCCGGGTCCGGCGAGGACGTCCCGCCCGAGGACACCGAGCCCGGTGAGGAAACCCCGCCTGACGACCCCGGGTCCGGTGAGAGCGCCGATACGCCCGAAGAAGGGGGCGAGGGCGGCCAGGGCGGCGGCACGCAGTCCCAGGGCACCGTGATCCCCTCCGGAAACGGCAGCGGGAGCGGCCCCAGGCCCAGCTTCTACACCCTCATGACCGACGGCCGGTACAGGCTGGGCAACTTCCTGGCCCAGTCCGGCTCCTACCACAACTTCGGACTTGCGGTGGACCTGACGCTGGAGGAGATAGACACCGGCAGGGAGCTTTTGATGCAGACGGCCATCCACGACCTGAGCTGGTATTCGGTGCTGTCGGAAAACAACGACAACGCAAACCTGCTGGCGTCCTACATGACCGGCGCCGACCTCAATACCCTTGTCAGCGAGTGGTGGCACTTCCAGGACAACGAAACTGACCGGAGCCTCCGGGACTTAAAGCAGCGCTGGAACGGCGTCACCCGCGCCGGCTGGGTGGCCGACGACAACGGCTGGCGCTACCGGACTCACGAAAACGAGTTCCTGACCTCCGGGACCTACGAGGTGGACGGCAGGACCTACACCTTCGACGAAAACGGCTACTCCGATTACGCCGCCTGGGAGAATTGAATAAAAAAACGGAGGCACAAAGCGTGCCTCCGTTTTTTGTGAGTGGGCCTGTAAGCCGGGTTCTGTCGTAGTACAGCCATCAATCTACGCCGGCGGTTGCCCGACGGCTCAAGCCTTATCGGGGACGGACGGGCCGCCCATATGTCCCCTTCGTTGCTCCGGATAGAGTTTACAGCGGCCACGTGTCTCCACGCGCCGGGTGAGCTCTTACCTCACCTTTCCACCATCTCCCCGCTGAAGCGGGGAAGTCTATTTCTGTTGCACTTGTCCGAGGGTCGCCCCTGGCGGGTGTTACCCGTTATCCTTGCCCTGTGGAGCCCGGACTTTCCTCATGCGCCTCTCGGCGCCCGCGGCTGTCCGGCCCGCTCACCGGGATTATTTTAAATCTTTCTTTCGCGGTTGTCAAATATAATATCAAGGTTTGCAAAATCAGGATAACTGTAGTATAATGAACTATCATCCTTATTTCAATCTGTGAGGCTGCCATGACTTTAAACGAGTATATTACCGATCTTCGCGGCAAGCGCGTCGCCGTTCTCGGCGTGGGCGTCAGCAACAGGCCGTTATTGAAGCTCCTTCTGGACGCGGGCGTGGACGTCACGGCCCACGACGCCGCCGACAGGGAGAGGCTGGGAGCTGTCGTCCCCGAGCTGGAGGCCAGAGGCTGCAAATTCGTCCTGGGCGGGGGCTACCTTGACCGTATCGACGCGGACGTCATCTTCCGCTCTCCGGGCGTCATGCCCCACCAGCCGGGAATCGCGGAGGCCGTCAAAAACGGCGCCGTCCTCACCAGCGAGATGGAGGCGTTTTTCCAGGTCTGCCCCTGCAAGATCTTCGCCGTCACCGGCTCCGACGGAAAGACCACGACCACAACCGTCATCTCCGAAATTTTAAAGGCCGACGGCCGCATCGTCCACGTGGGCGGCAACATCGGGACGCCGCTTTTGGACAAGGCCGACGCCATGAAACCGGAGGACGTGGCGGTGCTGGAGCTCTCGTCCTTCCAGCTCATGACCATGAGGCGCTCCCCGGCGAGGGCCCTGGTGACCAACGTGGCGCCCAACCACCTGGATAAGCACAAGAGCATGGACGAGTACGTGGACGCCAAGCGGAACATCTTCCAGAACGTCCCGCACCCCGAAGTGACGGTCCTCAACGCGGACAACGACATCACCCGCTCCTTTGCCTCCCGGGCGGGGGAGGGCGTGCGGTTTTTCTCCAGAAAGGACGTTGTGGAAAACGGCGCGTTTTGTGAAAACGGCGTCATTTACGCGTCCCTCCACGGCAAGGCGGAAATGATCATGCCGGCGGATAAAATCTTCATCCCCGGCGACCACAATGTGGAAAATTACCTGGCCGCCTTCGCGCTTCTGTACGGGGAGGTGAAGACCGAGTCCATGGTGAAGGTGGCGGAGACTTTCCGGGGCGTGGAGCACCGCATCGAACTTGTGCGGGAGCTCCGGGGCGTCAAATACTACAACGACTCCATCGCCTCCAGCCCCTCCCGCACCACGGCGGGCCTACGCTCCTTCAAGGACAAGGTCATCCTCATCGCCGGGGGCAAGGACAAGGGCGTGCCCTTTGACAGCCTGGGCAAGGAGATCCGCGAGCACGTGAAGGTCCTGGTGCTGACGGGGCTCACCGCGGACAAGATCGAGAAGGCCGCCCTGGACGCGGGCTGCCAAATCCCCATTATCAAAAAGGACGACTTTAAGGAGGCCGTCCTGGCCGCCCACGAGGCCGCAAGGCCCGGGGACACGGTGATTTTGTCCCCGGCCTGTACCTCCTTTGACCGGTTCAAGAACTTTGCCGAGCGCGGCAACACCTTTAAAGAGATCGTGATGGGGCTGGAGTAATGGAAAAGACCGCTTTTTCACCGGTGCTCCTGGCCATGGCCGGGAAGGCCGAGTCCGACATACAGGACGTATTCAAAAAAATTGATTCCGTGGCGACTCTCAACACCGCCAAGGTCCTGCGGGCCTTTCAAGGACGGCGCGTCAGCGCCCCCATGTTTGCCGGGACCACCGGCTACGGCTACGACGACATGGGCCGGGACACCCTGGACCTCATCTACGCCGACGTGTTCGGCGCGGAGGCGGCCCTGGTGCGTCAGGGCTTCGTCAACGGCACCCACGCCATCACCGCCGCGCTTTTCTCCCACGTCCGGCCCGGGGACACCCTTTTGGCCGCCACGGGCGCGCCCTACGACACCCTCCAGAGCGCCATCGGCCTCGCCGGGGACTACCCGGGGAGTCTTCGCTATTACGGCGTCAACTACGCCCAGGTGGATCTAAGGCCCGACGGGACCCCGGATATAGAGGCCATACGGAAAGCGGCCTCAGATAAGCGCGTCACGGAGGTGGAGCTCCAGCGCTCCTCCGGCTACGCCACCCGCCCGGCCCTCTCCATCGCCGATATTGAGAGGATCTGCGCCGCCGTACACGAGGTAAATCCCGACGCCGCCGTCCTTGTGGATAACTGCTACGGGGAGTTTACCGATCTCAAGGAGCCCACCGAGGTGGGCGCGGACCTGATCGCCGGGTCGCTTATCAAAAATCCCGGCGGCGGACTGGCCCCCACGGGGGGCTATGTGGCCGGGCGGCGGGAGCTTGTGGAGGCCGCGGCCATGCGCCTCACAAGTCCCGGCATCGGCGGGGAGTGCGGCTGCTCGCCCTACGGGAGCAGGTTTTTCTACCAGGGGCTTTTCACCGCGCCCCATACGGTGGCCCAGGCGCTGAAGACGGCTGTGTTCTGCGCCCGGCTTCTTGAGCTCATGGGCTATAAGTCCCGGCCCGCCTTTGACGCGGCGCGGTCCGACATCATCCAGTCCATTGATTTCGGAAAGCCGGAGCTTTTGGAGCGCTTCTGCCGGGGCATCCAGGCCGGCTCCCCGGTGGACTCCTATGTGACCCCGGAGGCCTGGGATATGCCGGGGTATGAGGACAAGGTCATCATGGCCGCCGGGACTTTCGTCCAGGGGGCGTCCATCGAGCTTTCCTGCGACGGGCCCATGCGGGAGCCCTACACCGCGTACCTCCAGGGCGGGCTGACTTACGAAGCCGGAAAGCTGGGCATCCTGACCGCGGCGGAGGGCCTTTTGAGCAAATAATGGCTCCATCGTCTTTCACCGCGGGACGCCTTTCAAATGCCTCTCCGCTCTTGGCGGTATATGAAAAAATCGGGAAATGTAGATAAGCCCTCCGCATAAAGTTACCCCGTGGGGGTGAGCTATATGCGGACAAGGCTTTTTCTCAGGCGGGTATTTTTCAGGCTCAGACACAGCCGTGGGCTCATGGGCCGGGTGCTGCTTATCGCCGGAGCGGCGCTTGTGGCGCTGTCTCTGGCGCTGACCTCCCGGGCCGCGCCCACGGCGGTGGAGCTGGCATTGGCCGCGGCCACGGACGACATCACCATCGCCGTCAACGAGACGGTGGCCCGGGTCATGGGGCAGGAGGGCGTCACCTACCAGAGCCTCATGACGCTGGAAAAGGACAGCTCCGGGAACATAACGGCCTTGGTTTCCAACGTGGCGAATATAAATATGCTGAAGGCCCAGGTGACAAACGCGGTGGTGGAGCGCTTTGCCGACTCCGACCTCACACGGGTGAGCATACCGCTGGGCAATCTCATCGGCGGGGCGCTTTTTTCCGGGCGCGGCCCCAGGGTGAGCCTTAAAATACTCTCGATAACAAATGTGAGCACCAGCTTCCGGAACGAATTCACCTCCGCCGGGATAAACCAGACCCGGCACCAGATCATAATGGACGTGGAGGTGACGCTGGAGATACTTTTAGGCGGAAGCTCCGGCACCGACAGCGTGCTCACGGAAGTCAGCGTGGCGGAGACGGTTATTGTGGGCGCTGTCCCCAACGCCTACGCCGCCGTAACGTAAGGAGGAACGACATGGACGCGAAAGACAGAGCGGCGCAGCTCCGAAAAATACTGGACGACGCCGGCTACAAATATTATGTCCTGGACGCGCCGGATATGGACGACCGGGAGTACGACCTGCTCATGCGTGAGCTGGAGGAGCTGGAGGCGGCCCACCCGGAGCTGGTGACGCCGGATTCTCCCACCCAGAGGGTGGGGGGCAAAGTCTCCGAGGCCTTCGCTCCAGTGACCCACGAGGCCCCGCTGGAGAGCCTTCAGGACGTTTTCTCAAAGGAGGAGCTCCTGGCCTTCGGCCAGCGCACAGCGGAGGCTGTGGAGGCCCCGGAATTTGACGTGGAGCCCAAGATAGACGGGCTCTCCGTGGCGCTGCGGTATGAAAACGGCGTCTTTGTCCAGGGCGCCACCCGTGGCGACGGGACGGTGGGGGAGGACGTGACGGAAAATCTCCGGACGATTCGCTCTCTGCCCCTGAGGTTGGAAGACGCCCCGGAGCACCTGGTGGTGCGCGGGGAGGTATACATGTCCAAGAAGGTCTTCCGGGAGCTGAACGCGGAGCGGGAGCGGGACGAAAAGCCCCTCTTCGCCAATCCCCGGAACGCCGCGGCGGGGTCGTTGAGGCAGCTTGACCCGAAGATCGCGGCGGAGCGCAGGCTGGACGTCATCGTCTTCAACATCCAGGCCGTCACCGGAAGGAGCTTTGAAAAGCACTCCGAGACGCTGGAATACCTGAAATCGCTCCGTTTTCGCACGGTCCCCCACGCGGAATTCTCCACCGTGGAGGAGTGCTGGTCCAGAATCCAGGCGATCGGCTCCGACAGGGACGTTTTTGACTTCGACATCGACGGCGCGGTGATCAAGGTCAACAGCTTAGCCGACCGGGCCCTCCTTGGCAGCACCGCCAAGGCCCCCCGCTGGGCCGTGGCTTTCAAGTACCCGCCGGAGAAGAAGGAGACGCGTGTCACGGACATCGTCATCCAGGTCGGGCGCACCGGCGTTTTGACGCCCAAGGCGATTTTGGAGCCCGTGCGCCTGGCGGGGACCACGGTGACCAACGCTACCCTCCACAACCAGGACTTCATCGCCGAACGGGACATCCGCGTGGGCGACACGGTCCTGGTCCAGAAGGCGGGGGAGATCATCCCGGAGATTCTCAGCGTCGATCTCTCAAAACGCCCGGAAAATTCCGTCCCCTGGGAGTTCCCCACGGTCTGCCCGGAGTGCGGCTCGCCGGTCACGCGGGACGAGGGCGGCGCGGCCATCCGGTGCCAGGGGGCGGAGTGCCCCGCCCAGAGGCTCCGCCACATCGTCCACTTCGCCTCCCGCTCCGGGATGGATATCGAGGGCCTTGGGACGGCGGTGGCGCAGATGCTCATTGACAACGGCCTCATCCGCTCCGCCGGGGACATCTACTCCCTGCGCGCGCAGGACGTGGCGGCGCTGCCGGGCCTCGGCAAAAAATCCGCCGAAAACCTGCTCTCCGCCATCGAGGGCTCCAAGTCAAACGGCCTTGTGAAGCTCCTGTCGGCCCTGGGCATCCCCCAGGTGGGACAGGCCGCCGCCAAGGTCCTGGCAAGGCGCTACCGCACCATGGAGGCCCTGGAGAACGCCACGGAGGAGGAGCTGACCCAGACCGAGGACATCGGCCCCGTCACGGCCCATTACATCAGGACGTGGCTGGATTCCGACCAGTCCCGGCATCTCCTGGAGCTCCTGCGTCAGGCCGGCGTCCGCATGGAGCACGACGAGGACACGTCGGACGCCCGCTTCGCCGGGAAGACCTTCGTCCTCACCGGGGCGCTTTCCCGCTACACCCGGGACGAGGCGGGGGAGATCATCGAGCGTCTTGGCGGCAAGACGGCCTCCTCCGTGTCCAAAAAGACCTCCTACGTCCTGGCCGGCGAGAACGCCGGGAGCAAGCTCACCCGTGCCCAGAGCCTGGGCGTCCCCGTCATAACCGAGGACGAATTTGAAAAAATGATAAAATGATCTGATCGCGCATTTGTGCCCCAGAGAGGTTTCACCATGAGAAAAAGAATCATCTGCACACTTTTATCCGCAATTTTTGCCCTTTCCGCGCTTCCGGCTCCGGCGCTGGCGGCGGAGGGCGGCGTCGGCCAAGTGCTCTACGAAAATACCGTGGAGCTGGACCGGGGCTTCACCCTGACAAACACCATCTCCACCAGCGCCTCCGGCAAGCGCGTCGAGTCGTTTTTGCTGGAGACACAACCCGGCAGCCCCGTATACCCCATCGTCACTACCGAGAGCTCCATCTATGAGGCCATGACCTTAGAGGACGCCGTGGCCTGGGCGGAGGAACAGGGCCTCAACGTCCACGCCGCCATAAACTCCGACTTCTTTTACAGCACCCTCTACATGCCCCAGGGCTGTGTCATTGAAAACGGCAGGTACATATCCGACATAAACGACGGAAACGTCCTGGCCTTCGGGCCGGACGGCGCTTTCGCCTGCCGCGCCCCGGAGATACGGATGACGCTCCGGAACATGGGCGGCGGGGAATATTACGACACCGAGCTGGGCCGATACGTCTCAAACTACGGCCAGACCTCCGTGGTCAGCCACCTCAACAAGGTCCGCAACAACACCGGCGGCACCTTTATGTATGACAGCAATTACCATCCGGAGGCCACTCAGACCTACCGCGACGGCTGGGCCGTGCGCTTTCGGGTGCTCTCGGGGGAGCTCACCGCCTCGGGCCAGATGACGCTGCGGGTGGAGGAGGTCGTCCCCAATGGGCTGGATATTGAGATAGGGGAGGGCTTCATGGTATTCACTGCCCCGTCCGACAGCCGCTACCCCGACGAATACAAGAAATTCGCCGTAGGCGACATCGTGACGCTGGATACCGAGTGTTCCGACCCGCGCCTTGAAAGCGCCCTCTGGGCCACCGGCTGCGGCGACCTCTTGGCCGAGAACGGGGAGCTCACCGACGAGGAGACTTGGGACAAGGCCATCGCCAAAAATCACCCCAGGACCGCCGTGGGGATAAAGCCCGACGGCTCCGTCATCGCCTGCGTCATCGACGGCCGCTCCGGAAGCTACTCCAACGGCGCGACCTTGGAGGAGCTGGCAGGGGAGCTTCTGGCCCGGGGATGCTCGTCCGTCATCAATCTTGACGGCGGCGGGTCCTCGGCCATGGCCGTGCGTTTTCCCGGAAGCGAACAATGCGCCGTGGTGAACCGCCCCTCCGGCGGATACCTGCGCAAGTGCTCCACATATATCCTCTTCGTCTCCGACGCCGCCTCTGACGGGCGCGCGGCGCGCCTGGGGGCATACAACGACGGGCTTTTCGTGCTGGCCGGGTCCTCCGTGCCCCTGGAGCTCCTGGCGGCTGACGAGGCCGGCCGCCCCGCGCCCATGCCGGAGGACGTCACAGCCTCGTCCGGCTCCGGTACGGTGGAAAATCAGACCTTCACAGTGACGGTCGTCCACGAGCCGGAGGATTCGGAGGAGCCGGAGGAGCCGGGCGGCGACGAGCTGCCGCCTTCCGCGGACGAGGGCGCCGGCGAGGGCACCGACGGCGGCATCTATGAGGACGACACCCCGCCGGAAGAGCCCGGCGATACCGCGGAGCCCGAGCCCCCGGAGGAGCAGGAGCCCCCGGCGGAGCCGATAACCGAAGAAATAACCGTGACAAAGCCCGTCTACACCGCGGGGAACGCCGCGGGTATCGACGTGGTGGAATTCGTCTCGCCCTCCACCGGCGCCGCCGGGCACGCCACGGTCCACATCATCGACAGCGTGGACTACCTCAACGTGGCGGACGCGAAAACCGGCAAGGTCCCGGACCTCACGGACCTTTCGCGGGGCGACACTGTGACGCTCTCCGTCAGCGGGAGCTGGCTTTCAAGGCCCGTGGCGGTCAGCGGCCCCGCGGTGACCTTCACAGTCTCCGAAAACATCGGTGAAATATCGCCCGAGGGCGTTCTCACCGTCACGGGCATCCCCGGAAGCTCCGGCGAGGTCACCGTCACCGCCGGCGGCGTCACGTCGGTCCTGCCGGTGAAGCTCAAAAAGGCGTATGCCGACATCGAGGGCCACTGGGCGCAGGAGTATATCTCCCGGCTGTATGATAGGGGCGTTTTGAAGGACACCGGGGATATGCTTTTCCGGCCCGACGACATCATCGAGCGGTGCGACCTTATCATGATACTCTGGAACGTGGTATCCGCGCCGGTTTTCGAGGGCGAGTGCGGCTTTACGGACGTCACGCCGGAGGACTATTTCTACGATGCCGTGAAATGGGCGGAGGCCATTGGCCTCACCGGCGGCGTGGGCGACGGGCTTTTCAACCCCCACGGCAATATTAACCGCGAGCAGGCGTTCACGCTGCTGTTTAAGCTCCTGTCGATAATGCGCAAGGAGCTGCCGGCGCCTGACGCCGCGGCGCTGGAGCCCTTTGAGGACACCGGCGACATAAGCGGCTTTGCATTAGACCCCACGTCCTCCCTGGTACAGTGCGGCATTGTGGCCGGTACCGGCGGCAAGATCATGCCGCTGAGAGCCACCTCCCGCGGCGAGGCCGTGACCATCGTGTACGCGGCCCTCTTCGCCGGGCGCGACGCCCAGGAGGCGGAGAGTACGCAGGAATAAGCTGAAAAACGCGCGGCGCGGGTCACCCCGCGCCGCCGCTTTATTCCGGCCGCTCCGTCACCTGTCAAAAGACGGGTTCACGAAGTAGACGTTCTTCTGGTCCAGCTTCTCCTGGGTCTTGCCCAGGGCCTCGCCGAAGCGCTGGAAGTGTACGACCTCCCGCTCGCGGAGGAACTTCATGACGTTGTTCACATCCGGGTCGTCGGAGAGGCGCAGGATGTTGTCATAGGTCACCCGGGCCTTCTGTTCTGCACCCATGTCCTCGGTGAGGTCCGCGATGGTGTCGCCCTTGACGCCGATGGTCGCGGCGGTCCAGGGCGTGCCGGAGGCGAACTGGGGATAGATGCCGGCGGTGTGGTCCACGAAATATGTGTCGAAGCCCGCCTTTTTGATCTCCTCCATGGTCATGTCCCGGGTGAGCTGGTGGACGACGGACGCCACCATCTCAAAGTGCCCCAGCTCCTCAACGCCGATGTCCGTGAGAAGACCGCGCAGCTCCGGATAGGGCATGGAATAGCGCTGGCTGAGATACCTCAGCGACGCCCCGAGCTCCCCGTCGGGACCGCCGTATTGACTGATAATGAACTTGGCCAGGGCCGGATTGGGGTTGGTTATCTTCACCGGGTACTGGAGACTCTTGATATATGAGAACATCTTATTTGCTCGTCCTTTCGCAGTATTCCCAGGGCCAGGGTCCCTGGAGCCAATTGTACCTGTCGCTCATTTCCACGTCCGTGAGGGTTAAAGGCCCGTAGAGCTTCACATAGCGCTTGCGGCCCTCGCGCTCCAGGGCGGTGGCGTCCTTCAGGGCCTTGAAGGCCTCCTTGTCGTCGGGGTGGGTGTCCAGGTAGAGCTGGAGCTCGCGGATCATAAACCACAGCGCCATGAGCTCGCCCAGGGGCGTACCGGCGTAGGGATTCGTTTTGTTCACCATGTTCTTGAAGGGCAGGTCGAGGCCGGGGAACAGCGTCCCGCGGTTCAGCGCGTCCTCGGGGGCGTACATGGGCGGGTTTTCGCCCTGAGGCGGCACCCAGCTTGTGGCCAGAGGCGCGCAAGCGGGGAGCTTGCCGGATTTATAGCCGCACTCGCCCTCAACGGGCGTGTCGGGGGTTTTGTTTTCCAATTGAGGGTCCTCCGTTTAAACTTATAGAGTAAACGCCTTGGCGTTCACCACATAATATGCCGCCGCGGCTCAGGCGGGCACACAAAATCCGCTGACAGGTATGGTAATTTCCAGGACGGTATGGTATAATTAGAGTTGATTTTACGCCGAATCATGCTTTATAAATTCAAACATCATTCAGCCCGCCCCTGAATAAGCTCCAATGAAGGGGGAGTTTGAATGAAAAAACGCTTTTGGCGAAATCTCATCGCCGCGTCGCTGATCATTGGCTGTCTGACTGCCGTGTCCGTGGCCGAGATTTTGAACGGGCGGCCACGGGCCGTCATGGCCGGCGTCCCCGGAAGAGGCGCCGCGACGCTTATTATCGACCCGGGACACGGCGGCGCCGACGGCGGAGCCGTTTCGGTGACGGGCACGTATGAAAGCACGCTCAATCTTGATATTGCCCTGAGGGCCCGGGCCCTGGCGGGGCTTTTCGGGATAAACTGCGTGATGACCCGGGAAACGCAGGACATCGAATACCCGGAGGACGCCGCGACCATAAGGGCCAAAAAGGTCGCCGACACCCACGGCAGGGCGGAGCTTGTCAATTCCATTGAAAACGCCGTGCTCATAAGCATCCACCAGAACAAATATACCACCTCCGGCCCCAGCGGCTGCCAGGTGTTTTACGCGCCCACGGAGGGCAGCCCGGAGCTTGCCCAGAGGATACAGGACACCCTCCGGCAGCTTTCCGAGAAAAACGGCAGGGGAGCGGTGCAGATAGGCCGGGACGTCTACATACTAAACCACGTGAGCTGTCCGGCGGTGCTTGTGGAGTGCGGATTCGTCTCAAATTACGCCGAGGCGGCGCTTTTGGAGACGCCGGAATACAGGCTCAAACTGGCGGCGCTGATCATCGGGAGCTATGTGGGCGGATTAAGTTGACATAATATTGATTTGTTTACATAATCCCAAAAGTTGACATAACGTAGAAAAGTTTACATAATTCAAAAAACATTAGTTTACATAATCTATACCACGCTAAAATATAAGGAGCACTGAAGAGATGAAGGCTAAAACCGTGTTTTATTGCACCGAGTGCGGCAACGAGTTTCCCAAGTGGAGCGGCAGGTGTACCGCCTGCGGGGCCTGGAACTCCATAGTCGAGCAGCCGGTCAAGGCCGAGGACAAGCGCCCCGCGGCAGCCGCAAAGGGCGCTGTCAAACGGCCCGTCACACTGGACGAGGTGGACATCACCGAGGAGATCCGCTTTGATACCGGCCTTGGCGAGCTTGACCGGGTCCTGGGCGGCGGCGCCGTGGAGGGCTCCCTGGTGCTGGTGGGCGGCGCGCCTGGGATAGGGAAGTCCACGCTGCTTTTGCAGATATGCCAGCACATCGGGGAAAATCGCCGCGTCCTCTATGTGACGGGCGAGGAATCCGAGCGGCAGCTCAAGATGCGCGCGAGGCGTCTCGGCGTCACCAGCGGAAATCTCCTGGTGCTGTCGGAGACAAACATGAACGACATTCTTGAGGCCGTGGAGCAGTCCGATCCTGATATTTTGATTGCCGATTCCATTCAGACGCTCTATTCGCCGGATGTCTCCAGCGCTCCGGGCAGCGTCAGCCAGGTCAAGGAGTGTACCATGACGCTGATGCAGCTTGCCAAGGGCTCCGGCGTCATGGTCTTTGTCATCGGCCATGTCAACAAGGAGGGCGCGATCGCGGGCCCCAAGGTCCTGGAGCATATGGTGGACTGTGTACTATATTTTGAGGGTGAGCAGTCGGCCAACTACCGTATATTGCGTGCCGCAAAAAACAGATTTGGCTCAACCAATGAAATCGGCGTGTTCGAGATGGATGAACGCGGCCTTGTGGAGGTCCCAAATCCTTCCGATTTATTGCTGTCCGGGCGCCCGATAAACACGCCCGGGACCTGCGTATCCTGCGTCATGGAGGGCACGCGGCCGGTGCTGGCGGAGATTCAGGCGCTGCTGACGCCAACCAGCTTCAATGTGCCGCGAAGGACCTCAAACGGTCTTGACTACAACCGCGGGATGCTGTTATTGGCGGTGCTGGAAAAGCGCGGCGGGCTCCGGGTCGGCGGCGCGGACGCCTACATAAATGTCATCGGCGGACTTTATATCAATGAGCCGGCGGCGGACCTGGCGGCCATACTGGCCATGGCGTCCAGCTACAGGGATACGCCGATACCTGACGATCTGGTGGCCATCGGCGAGGTCGGACTCACAGGCGAGCTGCGCTCGGTCACGCAGCTTGACCAGCGGCTTTCGGAGATCGCGCGCCACGGCTTCAAGAGCGCCATTGTTCCAAAGCAGCACCGCGGAAAGCTGACCGCGCCGTCGGGACTGAAGCTCTACGAGGCCGGCAGCATCCGCGAGGCCATGTCGCTGATCCTGGGAATCTGACCTCACCGTCCCAATTCCCGTTTTCCCCCTCCCCCACATTGAACAAAATTTTTATTTTGTTCAATTTTGTATGGACTTTTTTGGAGGGGTGTGGTATACTGGGATCCGGGCCGGGCTGCCACTTCCCCGGCCTTGAAGGAGCTTGAAAATGGACTACAGAAAAGACGCGCCTGAGATCATCAGGAACTTTTTGAATTATCACGAGAACATCGTCGGCCACTCCCGCAGGACCGTGGACGAATACTACCTGGACCTGCGGACGTTCTTCAGATTTTTGAAGCTCGACAAGGGCCTCGTCCCACGCGGGACCCCCCTTGAGGACATCTCCATCAACGACATTGACCTCGACTTTGTGAAAAGCGTCACGCTGTCGGATGTCTATGACTATCTGGGCTACATGTCCCGTGACCGTGTGAAAAATCAAAACGCCGGCGACCCCGAATACGGCCTTAACGCGGCGTCCCGCGCCAGAAAAGTCTCCACCATTCGTTCGTTTTATAAATATCTCACCTTAAAGACCCATCAGCTCGACGCAAATCCCATCCAGGACCTGGACTCCCCCAAGATCATGAAGTCCTTGCCGAGATACTTGAGCCTTTCGGAGTCCGAGCGGCTTTTGGACAGTGTGGACGGGAATAATAAGGAACGGGACTACTGTATTCTTACAATTTTTCTTAATTGCGGGCTGCGAATCTCCGAATTGGTAGGGCTCAATTTAACGGATGTCCGCGCGGACCACCTGCGGGTGCTTGGCAAGGGCAGCAAAGAGCGCGTGGTATACATAAACGACGCCGTGGCGGACGCCATAAACGACTATCTGAACGTGCGGAAGACCCTTGCGCCTCTAAGTGAAAAGGCGCTTTTCCTCTCCGCGCGGCGGGAGCGAATCAGCAAATCCACGGTCCACGCCTTAGTGAAAAAGCACCTGGGCGCCGCGGGCCTTGACGAGACGAAATATTCCGCCCACAAGCTCCGCCACACCGCCGCCACGCTGATGCTCCACAACGGCGTGGACGTCAGGACTCTCCAGGAGCTCTTAGGCCACGAGCATTTGAACACCACGGAGATCTACACCCACGTCGAAAACGAGGGCCTTCGCGAAGCCGCCCTCCTCTCTCCCCTGGCCGGCCACAAAAAAGCGGAAAAACCGGCGGAAAGTGACAAACCGGACGACCTGAACGAGGAATAGATTAAACCTGCGGCCCTTCGAGCGGTCCACGGGGGCGGGGTGGATAAGGAATCGGGAGAAAAGCGCCGATTTTTTGGGTAAGTTGAGGTTGCCATCTTCCGGCATTGCTGATATAATATTGAACAACCGCAAAAATCTCTCTTTTTCCATGAAAGAAGGATAAGCTATGATGCGTTACGCCATTGACGGCTCTGTGAAGCCGGAGCGGCACTCCAATTATGACGTGGTCATTGTGGGGGCCGGAATCGCGGGGCTGTACGCGGCACTCAATCTCTCCCCCGCCCTCACCTGCTGCGTTTTTGCCAAGGAGACGATCGACATTTCCAACTCCTGGCTGGCCCAGGGGGGCATCGCCGCGGTGACGGCGCCGGACGACGACCCGGAGCTCCACTTCCGGGACACGCTGGTGGCCGGGGCGGGCCTCTGCGACGAGGCGGCGGTCCACGTCCTGGTGGACGAGGGGCCCATGGATATAAAAAAGCTCATCGAGATGCGCGTCCCCTTTGACCTCACCGAGTCCGGCGAGCTGGACCTTACGCGGGAGGGCGGGCACCACAAAAACCGCATCCTCCACGCCGGCGGCGACGCCACGGGACGGGAGACTGTCAAGACCCTGGCGTATATCGCCTCCCAGCGGGACAACATCATCTTCCGGGACAACACCTTCTTTGTGGACATTCTCACCGACGATAAGGGCGTTTCGGGCCTTCTTGTCAAGGACGACGACGGGAAATACGAGACAGTGGCCACCCGGCACCTGGTCCTGGCCACCGGTGGCATAGGGCAGGTCTTTGAAACCAGCACCAACCCCGCCGTCGCCACCGGCGACGGGCTGGCGGCGGCGATTCGGGCCGGAGCGGAGCTGCGGGGCATGGAGTTTATCCAGTTCCACCCCACGGGCCTCTGGTCGGCGGATAAGGAGAGCCGGGCTTTCCTCATCTCCGAGTCCGTGCGCGGCGAGGGGGGCCTTTTGAAAAACGCCAGGGGCGAGCGGTTCATGGTGGGCAAGCACGAGCTGGCGGAGCTGGCGCCCCGGGACATTGTGGCCCGCGGGATATATAACGAGATGAAAAAGAGCGGCGAGAGCCACGTCTTTATCGACATCACCCACGAGCCCGAGGAGGAGCTCGCCCACCGCTTCCCCACCATCTACAATGAGTGCAAACGCCGGGGAATCAACATCTCCCGCGACTGGATCCCCGTCTGCCCCGTCCACCACTACATGATGGGCGGCGTCAAAACGGACCTCTACGCCCGCACCGCCGTCCCCGGGCTCTACGCCTGCGGGGAGACGGCCTCCACCGGCGTCCACGGGGCCAACAGGCTGGCGTCAAACTCCATGCTGGAGTGCCTTGTCTTTGGCCGCAGGGCGGCGGAGGACATCAATTCCACCTTCTCCCCCGCCCTCTCCACCGCCTTGGAGCTGATGCCGGAGCTGCCGGCACGCCCGGCCCTGGACATCGACTTTAAGGCCCTGCGGGCCGAGATGCAGCATATCATGAGCACCTGCTGCTTCGTCATACGCACAAAGGAGGGGCTTGAGTCGGCCCTTTCCCGGATGCGCGGGATACTGGACACGCTGTCAGGCGGTTTTTCAAGCTCCAAGGAGTACGACGAGGACCTGAGCCTGGCGATAATATCCGTAAAAATCATCGAATCGGCCCTGGCCCGGCGGGAGAGCATCGGCGCCCACTACCGGGAGAGCTGATCATTCGGAGGAGCTATGAACTACATCGGACTTGATAAGCTGATCTTAGAGGCCCTCAGCGAGGACCTGGGCACCGGGGACATCACCACCGAGAGCTGCATCCCCGCCGGCGCCGTCTCTACCGGGGTCTTCCGGGCGAAGATGGAGGGCGTTTTCTGCGGGATGGCCGTTTTGGAGCGGGTATTTAAGTTAGTGGACCCCTCCGTCGCCGTCACGGCCCACATAAAGGACGGGGACGAGGTGAAGTACGGCGACAGCATCGCCACGGTAACGGGCCCCTCCAGGAGCGTCCTGGCCGGGGAGCGCGTGGCCTTAAACCTCGTCCAGCACATGTCCGGCGTGGCCACGGCCACGCGCAAGGCCGTCAAAGCCGTGGAGGGCACGGGCTGTATCATCGTGGACACCAGAAAAATGACCCCCGGCCTGCGGGTCCTGGAGAAGTACGCCGTGAAGGCCGGCGGCGGCAACAACCACCGCTTCAACCTGGCCGACGGCATCCTCATCAAGGACAACCACATCGTGGCCGCCGGGGGTATTTCGGAGGCCATAGCGGCCGTGCGCCGCAATGCCCCCCACACCCTCCGGGTGGAGATCGAGGCGGAGACGGTGGCTCAGGTCCGGGAGTGCCTGGCCGCCGGGGCCGACATCATCATGCTGGACAACATGTCCGTCCCGGATATGCGGGAATGCGTAAAGCTCATCGCCGGCCGCGCCCTCACCGAGGCCAGCGGCAACATGGGCGAGCGGGACCTCCGGGAGGTGGCCGAGACGGGCGTCAACTACATCTCCATCGGCGCCCTGACCCACTCCGTCACAGCGCTGGACATAAGCCTGAAGTTCACAAAATAATAGATCGCGGAGCACGGGACCAGTCCCCTACTCCGCGTTTTTTTGAAAAGAAAAAACTCAATTTCATTATTTTTTCCGGCGACATGCGCGTCGGAAAAAAATACCTTTTGTCGCACAAGTGCCGCCTACGGCGGCGCGCAGGGCGACAGCAGGTGAATTTTCGCTGAATTTCGCAAAATTCAGCGAAAATTCACCGCACGTTCCCCTTGTCGGAAAAGCCCGTCAGGGCTTTTCCGACAGTCTCTTACGAATCCGCCCCGGCCTTTCGGCCGGGGCGGATTCGTTTTATTAAGGAGTCAAGCCCGTGGGTGGGCTTTGTTGTAAACGTCCTTGAGCTGGCGCTTCACGAGCTGCGCGTAGACCTGGGTGGAGGATATGTCGGCGTGGCCCAGCATCTGCTGGATGGACCTCAGATCCGCGCCGTTCTCCAAAAGGTGCGCCGCGAAAGAGTGGCGGAGCATGTGGGGGGTGATGTCCTTTTCGATGTGCGCCGTCTCCTGGTAGTGCTTCAGGACCTTCCAGAAGCCCTGGCGGGTCATGCGCTCGCCGTTCACATTGACGAAGAGGGCCCTCTCATTGGGGGAGGCGATCATCTGTCCCCGGACCAGGTTTATGTAGTCGGATACCGCGTGGATGGCGGTGGCGTACATGGGGATGTAGCGCTCCTTGCCGTGGGTATTGCATTTGACGATGCCGGCGGAGAGCTTCACATCGTCGATGTCCATGCTCACAAGCTCGCTGACGCGGATGCCCGTGGCGTAAAGCATCTCCAGCATGGCCCTGTCGCGGTAGCCCTTCATGTCGGTACACTTGGGCTGGTCCAAAAGCAGCTCCACCTCCGCGCTGGTCAGTATCTCCGGGAGCTTCTTTTCGGCCTTCTCCAGCGTAATATCGAGCGCGGGATTGGCCTCGATGTCGCCGCGGTGGACGAGGAAGCCGTAAAAGCACTTCAGCGACGCCACGGACCTGGCGACTGTGGCGGAGGAACGGCCCTCCTCTCCAAGCCATTCCACATAGGCTGTCACCGTCTGGTGGTCAACGGATTTTAAATCGTTTACGCCCTCTTTTGAGAGGTAGTCGGAAAACTGGTTGACATCGCGGACGTAGGAGAGATATGTATTGGCGGACACGCGCCGTTCATCATGAAGATAATGTTCAAAGCTTTCAATATAATTCTCCTCCGGCACATGGCCACCTTCTTTCGTCTGTCGGCTAAATAAAGACGGGGAGCGTAAGAAGGCCGCGGGAAAGCAGGGCCCTCTCCCCGATCGCGATCATCGCAAGGAGCAGGAAGACGGTTATCGTCTTCAAAAAATACGGTCTTGTGTAGATGCCCGGCCCGTTGGGCGGGGCAAGGAGCAGCCCGCGGCGGGTGAGCTCCAGGGACGCCTCCAGCGCCGCCGAGGCGATGAGAAAATAGAGCGGCACGGAAAACAGCGCCGCGGCGCCGAAAAGGAGCGCGCCGGCAATGGCGCCGTTGGCCGCGTAGCTCCTCACCAGCAGCGCCATGGTAAAGGAGAGCGAAAATCCCCTGGCGAAGGAGAGCGCCGGGATACCCGGTACGCCCAGCATGGAAAAACCCAGGAGAAACGCCAGCACGTGGTATTTCGCAAGCCACCAGTAGACCGCGGCAAGGTCGGTGACGGCGCCTCCGTTTTCAAGAGCGGCAAAATATCCGGAGACTGCCTCCCCCGCCCAACCGTCGGGGCGAAGCCCAGCCGATAAAAAGGTCCCGGCCGCGGAGCCGCACACGAAAGCCGCGGCACAAACAAGCAAAGCGGCGGCGCATGGCGGACGAAAGGACTTCACGGCGGAGAACATGTTTCTTTTGTTCATCAAAAACTCACCCCCAAAATACTATTCGGGAGCGAGCTTAAAGATGCCCGGGGGGCTTCTTTTTTTGAGGCTCTTCTATAATAATACATCTGGAATAAATAATCAATAGCAAAAAGAAAATTTGTGAATTATGCACATAAATTATGTAAACAGCGTTATGTAAACTCCGCAAACCGGTCAAAGGGAAATACCCTGTAAATCAGGGGTTTTTCGCTATATTTAGGTTTACATATTCCAGCGAACACTACATCTTGGTAATCACGCCGCGTTTATGTAAACTGTGCCCCATGATTACATATGGTAATCATGGGGCATGTCAAAATGACAAATCTATCTTCTGAAGCGGCGCCGGCGGCGTCTCACCGCCCCTACCGCGGCGCAGGCGACGAAAACCGCCGCGCAGACGCCCACGTCGAGCCTGTCTACGCCGCCGGAGCGGCACAGGAGGAGCGCCGCCGCCCAGCGCACCGCGACGGTGATGAGCGCCGTACCGAGGCACGCGGCCAGGGCCCCCTGGCGGCTCCAGAGCCTGGCCGTCAGCGCCCCGGCGCAGGACGCTAAAAACGCCGCGGCCACCGCCATCGCGCCCTGTGCTCCCTCCCCCACCCTGCCGGAGGCCACCAGCATAGCCGGGAGCGTCAGAAAAATCACGGTCAGTACCGCCGTCACCGCGGCGCCCAGCAAGGCCCCCACGGCCGCGCGCTTCATTCCGCTTAAACTGTCGTTTTTGGACATAGTAAAACCTCCCTGAGAACAAGCCTTTGGTAGACTTTATTCTCAGGGAGGCGGAAAAATGACTGATTTACCCGTTGGCTTTCTCGTCGGGCTCGCTGGCGTCCTTGCCGGTGGAGGAGATGCCCCACTTGGCTATCTTGATGCGGACACGGTCCTCGCCAGTCTCAAAGGTGACGAAGTCGCCGGAGACGTTGACGATCTTGCCGACCATGCCGCCGATGGTGGTGATGTTGTCGCCCACCGCCAGGGAGTTGCGCATCTCCTCAGCCTTCTTCTTGCGCTTCTTCTCGGGCCTTATCATGAAGAAGTAGAAGACCAGGACGATGACCACGAGGTAGATGACCATGGTGCCGATGCCAAGTCCGGCGGCGCTGGTGCCCGCGCCCTCCGCGCCCTCGGCGGCGGCGGTGCCGTCGCCCGCGGGGGCGGCCATACATCCGGCCAGGGAAACGGCGATGAGGCATACGCACATGATCACGGCTATGAGCTTTTTAACGGTGTTTTTATCTTTTGAAAACATGTTTGACCTCCAAAATTCGGTTATGTAAATACTATTATAACCGTATCACGCTCCAATTGCAAGAATTATTTACCGTTTCCGCTATATTCTTCTTCCAAGGACCTGGGAATAGCGGCCTCGGAACTCCTCAAAGGTCCCCTGGTCCAGGCTTTTCCGTATGCGGGCCATGAGGTCGTTGTAAAAAAAGAGGTTGTGCGCCACCGCCAGACGCAGGCCGAGGATCTCGCCGGAGGCGAAGAGGTGCCGCAAATAGCTCCTGGAATAAGTCCGGCAGACCGGGCAGCCGCACGCCGGGTCAACGGGCCCGGCGTCATGGGCGTGCTTTTCGTTTTTGATGTTGATGACGCCGTCCCAGGTGAAGAGGTGCCCGTGGCGGCCATTTCGCGCCGGCATGACGCAGTCAAAAAAGTCGATGCCCCGGTAGACCCCCTCGATGATGTTGGAGGGCGTTCCGACGCCCATGAGATACCGGGGCTTGTCCTTGGGCATGTGCTCCTCCACGGCGTCGATGGTGTCGTACATCTCCTGGGTGCTCTCCCCCACCGCCAGGCCCCCGATGGCGTATCCCGGCAGGTCCAGCTCCGCTATGGCGTCCATGTGGTCACAGCGGATGTCGTGATAGGTGGCGCCCTGGTTTATGCCGAAGAGCACCTGCCCCGGGTTCACCGCGTCCTGCATGGCGTTGCGCTTTTCCAGCTCCGCCTTGCAACGCTTGAGCCATCTGTAGGTGCGCTCCGCGGAGGCCTTCACGTAGTCATAGGGCGCCGGAAGGCCGATGCACTCGTCAAAGGCCATGGCTATATCGGAGCCAAGATTGGACTGGATGTCTATGGAGTCCTCCGGCGACATGAAAATGCGCCGCCCGTCGATGTGGGAGTTGAAGGCCGTGCCCTCCTCCGTGATCCTCCGGAGCTTCGCCAGGGAGAAGATCTGAAATCCCCCGGAGTCGGTGAGCATGGGCCCGGACCAGTCCATGAATTTGTGCAGTCCCCCCATCTCCCGGACGAGCCCGTCCCCGGGACGCAGGTGCAGGTGGTAGGTGTTGGAAAGCTCGATCTGGCAGCCCAGCTCCCGGAGGTCCCGGGCCGAGAGGCCGCCCTTTATGGCCGCCTGGGTACCGACGTTCATGAAGACCGGCGTCTCCGCCGTGCCGTGGGGACAGGTAAAGCGCCCGCGCCGGGCGCGGCCCTGGGTAGTTAAAACCTCAAACATCAAATTCCTCCGAAAATATCAAGCATAGCGCCTCTCCAGCTCCAGAAGCCGCCCTTTCACCTCAAGGCCGCCGCCGAAGCCCGTGAGGCTCCCGTCCGCGCCCACCACCCGGTGGCAGGGCACGATGACGCAAATGGGGTTTACGTGGCATGCCTGCCCCACCGCCCTGGCGGCGCGGGGGCGGCCGATTAGCCGCGCAAGCTGACCGTAGGTGCGCGTCTCGCCGTAGGGGATCTTTCGCAGCTCCGCCCACACGAGGCGCTGAAACGCCGTCCCATCATACCGTATCGGCAGGTCAAATTCCCGCCGCTCCCCGGTAAAATACTGGCAAAGCTGTCCCCTGACGCGCTCCCAGAGGGCCCTGTCGGCGTCTGAGGCTCCATCCGAAACGGGACCCGCCCCGAAGCTCACCGCCGTCACGGCGCCGTCAGCTATCTCACAACTGAGAAGGAGCCCGTCAAAGCTTTCGCTGAAGGATGCGGTCATCACGCTCACCCCCCTATGATTATAGAGCTTTTTTCCCATTTAGGCAATATTTTTCTCAAAAACGCGGATACTATTGAAAAGAACGCATGGAGGTCATGTGATGGAAAGCATCTGGACAGTCGGCATGGAGGAGACGAATTTTCCGCCCCTCATCGGGGAAACGCGCGCCGACATACTCGTTATCGGGGGCGGCATGGCGGGGATGCTCATCGCCCACGAGCTCAAAAACGCGGGGGCCGATTGCGCGGTTTTGGAGGCCGGCCGCGTGGGACGCTCCGTGACGGCCGGCACCACGGCGGTGAACTCCGCCCAGCACAGCGCCCTCTACTCCGACATGGCGGAAAAATACGGCGCGGACACGGCGAAAATGTATCTGGAGGCCAATCTTCAGGCCGTGGAGGACCTCCGGGCACTCGCCGGGAGCATCGACTGCGACTTCGAGGAGCGCCCCTCCCTCATGTACACAAAAAGCCGCCCCCAGCGGCTTGAAAAAGAGGTCAGGACCTTAAACGGCCTTGGATTTGACGCGTATTTCGCAAAGGAGGTCCCCCTGGTTCCCTCCGCCGCCGGCGCGGCGGTCTTTCCCGGTATGGCCCAGTTTCACCCCTTGAAATTCCTCCGGGCGCTGACAGGGGGCGTCAAAATTTACGAGCTCAGCCCCGTCCGAAAAATCAAAAATATGACGGCATATACGGACAGCGGAAGCGTCAGGGCGGAGCGGATCGTCATCGCGTCCCATTTCCCGTTTATGGACAGGCGGGGGCTCTTTTTTGTGAAAATGCGCCAGAAGCGCGAGTGCGTCGTCGCCTACGAGGGCGCCCCCTCCCTAAAGGTCACCGCCGTGGAGGACACCGGGGACGGGATGTTCTTCAGGAGCTATAAAAACGTCCTCCTCCTGGGCTGCGGGAACTTCGTGCCCGGTGATGGGGACCGGGAGAGCGGCGGATTTTCGAAAATTAGCCAATTCAAAGCAAGGGCCTTTCCAAAAGCCCGGGAGGTGTGCCGCTGGGTCAATCAGGACTGCTTCACCCTGGACGGCATCCCGTATATCGGCGCGTACTCCCCCGCCACGCCGGATATTTTCGTCGCCACGGGCTTCAACGCCTGGGGGATGTCCACCTCGATGGCGGCCGCAAAGCTCCTGACAGCGAAGATAACGGCCTCCGGGAGCCCATTTGAGCGCGTATTCGACCCCGCCCGCTCCATGGAGGTCCTGCCGCTTTTGGGGAATGCCGCCAGCAGCGCGGGGCATCTCATAACGCCCACGCTCCCCCGCTGCTCGCATCTCGGCTGCGCCCTCAAATACAACAGGGCCGAGGGCGCCTGGGACTGCCCCTGCCACGGCTCCCGGTTTTCCGCGGAGGGCTCCGTCCTCCTGGGCCCCGCGGCAAAGGGTATAAAGGTGAAGTGAAGAATCATCCCCCATTGACGCGTTTTAAGGTCAATGGGGGATAAATTTATACTAATCCCTGATTAAAAACGCCAACCGAGCGGCGAGAATTTTTTGCGTCAGGCGAGGAAGACGGCGCAGACAATACTGTATGTATTGTCAAGCCGTCTGACGAAGCATGGCGCAAAAAAGACCGTCGCGAATTGGAGTTTTTGATTAGGGATTAGTATTAAAGCTCTAACTTGCCCATGAAATACGGGAGCTGCTTTTGCCACCAGCACCAGTCGTGATTGACGTCAAAGCCCCAGTAGTCGAACCACGCGGGGATGCCCTTTTGCTTGCAGACCGTATCCAGCGCCCGGGTCCCGGCCAGCAGCTCGTCCTCCCAGGCGCCCTGGCCCACACAGAAGATGAGCTGCGAAGCGCGGTAGAGGGCCATATAGGGGTGGTCCTCCGGCATGTTGGGCAGGAAGTAGACCGGGGAGTTGTCGTAAATGAGGTCGTCCATGTAGCCCTCGATAAAGTCGTTGGCGTTGTAGGTCCCGCTGAGCGCCACCACCGTGTCGAAGAGGTCCGGGCGGCGGAAGAAGAAGATACCGGAGTGTACCGCGCCCATGGAACAGCCCGTGAGCATGGCCCGTCCCTCAACATCCCCCAGCTCGCACACCCTGGGATAGAGCTCCAGGGTCACATAGCGGAAATACTTCTCCTGCATCTCGATGCGGTGCCTGGGGTTGTCGTGCTTGGCAGACCAGCTCTCGGAGTCGATGGAATCCGGACAGACCAGCATCACGCGGCCCTCGTCTATCCAGGGGCGCATGCACTCCACCATGCCGAAATTCTCAAAATCCCAGAACCGCCCGTTCTGGGGCGGAAAGGCGAAGCACAGCTTGCCCTCCTCGCCGTAGATCTTGAACTCCATGTCCCGCTCAAGCTCACGGCTCCACTCTTCAAAATACCTGACGTTCATAAAACTCTCCCAAAAATGTTATTTTCTCTCCTGGACGAAGCGGATAAACTCCCGGGACGCCTCTTCGTCGTCGGCGTGGGCCACGAAAGTCTCGTTGCCCATCTGGTCCTCCCAGATGGCGGGCAGGCGCTCATACTTCACTATTTTGCCGCCGTATTTTTGGAATATTTCCTCATTCGTATGTACATAGTCGTAAATATCCCGCCTGTCGGCGGTGACGCAGAAGTGGTCCTCGCCGCTCTGGGGCAGGCGCCGCTCATCGTAGGCCACCATCTCCGCCCATATCTCATATACGTCGGTGGAGTGGGCAAAATTCATCATATCCGGGGTGTAGCTGCCGGCGGGGCGCATATTGACCTCCAGCCCCACGAAGTCCCCCACCTTGCCCAAACCTTTTTTCGCCTTTTTGAGCTTGAAAAACTCCAGGTGGATAAAACGGCTGCGGGCGCCGAAGGCCTTGGCCGTGGCCCGGCCCAGCTTACGGAGGGACTCCGGCATCCCGGCCTCCACGTAGTACGCCAGGTCCAGCTTTTCGTTGACGATGTCCATGATGGAGGGCGGCCAGGCGGTCATGGACTCGAAAAGCGGCTCGCATTTGGAGTCCGTGATGGCGTCGTAGGAGTAGATGTCGCCGGTGATGAACTCCTCCATCACGTACTGCACGCCGGGAAGGTCGTTGAAGAAGGCGTCGAAGTCCGCGTCATCCGAAAGCTTGTAGGTGGCCTCCGCTCCCACGCCGTTGTCAGGCTTTACGATCACCGGGTAGCCCACAAGGTCGATAAATTCCTTTCCCGCCTCGCGGCTCGTGATCTTGTGGCAGCGGGCGGTGGGGACTCCGGCTTTTTTGTAGTACTCCTTCATGCCCCACTTGGACTTGAAGCACGCCACCTCCTGGGTATTGACGCCGGTGGTGACGTTGAAATCCGTGCGCAGGCGGGCGTCCTGCTCCAGCCAGTACTCGTTGTTGGACTCGATCCAGTCGATCTTGCCGTATTTGTAGGAGAAAAACGCCACGGCCCGGAACATCTGGCTGTAGTCCTCCATGTTGTCCACCCGGTAATACTCGGTGAGGGAGTCCTTGAGCCCCTGGGAGAGCTCGTCATAGGGGGTGTCCCCGATGCCCAGCACGTTCACGCCGTTCTTCTTCAGCCTGTCGCAGAAGTACCAGTAGATAGGCGGAAATTGGGGAGAAATAAAGATAAAATTCATCCGTATCATCACCTTGTCTATTTTTAACGAAATAAATCGTTATTTGGTATTATATCCCCATTCACGCGGATTGTCAACCGGTGAGAAGCCGGCAAACACGGTTCATCAACGAGTTACCAATCTATGAACGCACCCAGGCGGAGAGTACGGCGTCGAGATAGGACGGGTCCAGGGCGCATCTGTACTGCTTATCGGTGATCCCACCCTTTGTGGTGGTGTCGGTTTTCAGAATATTGAACGCCATTTGCCTTAGAATGTTCATGTTTTCCGCCGAATGGTCCCTCCTTGCACGGCTTTCATCCTCCCG
>CANROF010000003.1 GCA_947632155.1 uncultured Oscillospiraceae bacterium | reverse complement strand
GCAATACGGCTTCTATCCCAAGTATCCGGTGGCCGACGCAGGGTACGGCTCCTTCAACAACTACATCTTCTGCCAAATGAATGGGATGGAGAAGTACATGAAGTTCCCGATGTACCGGAAGGAGACAAAGGACGCTGCCTACCGGGACGACCCGTTCCGCGCGGTGAATTTCAAGACGGATGAAGACGGGGATCTCATATGCCCGAACGGGAGAAAGCTCAGGCTCTCCTACCGTCAGAACGTCAAGGGGAACAGGTACGGACGGCAGGAGGAGGTCTATGAGTGCGTAGATTGCTCAAACTGCCCATACGCGCAAAAATGCAAGAAAACGGAAAAGAACAGGACGGTGCGTCTGAATCGGGAGTTGACCGCGATGCACGAGGAAGTTCTCCACAACCTGGGCAGCGATCTCGGGATACAACTGCGGATGAACCGCTCGATCCAGGCGGAGGGTACCTTCGGCATCGTCAAACAGGACCGTGGGTACCGAAGGATACGCCGGCGGGGGCTGGAGAAGGTAAAACTTGAGCTTCTGCTGGTGGCGATAGGGCATAACCTTTACAAATTCCACAACAAACGCAAGCGCCTCCAGGACGCCGCCTGACTTGAGAAAAGCGGCAGCCTCTGGGGTAGGGGCAGTGTGCCCTTTTTTGAGGAAATACGGTTATTTTTCCACACATAAACCGGGGCTGTGAAAAGCCGAGCTTGTAGATGCTCTTTTTTTCACAGCCCCTTTTGTTTGTCGAAAACTCCTTATACTAATATCCATTTAAAAGAAGACACCGAGCGGCGAGGATTTTTCGTGTCAGGCAAGGAAGACGCCGCAGGGAATACCCATTGGTATTTCCAAGGCGGCTGACGCAGCATGGCGCGAAAAAGTCCGGCGCGAATGTCTTTTTTTAATTGGATATTAGTATTAAAATAAGTCTGTCACTGACCGGAGAACACCGGAGCGGGTGTAGGGGTCGGGGCGGGCGAAGGGGCGGCCGTGCATGTCGTAAAGCTGTGCGGAGGCGGCGGCGTCGGAGCGCTGGTAACGGATCTCCGCCTCCACGGGGCCGGGAATGATGAAGGGCGGCACCCGGGGGCCGGCCTTGGCCGCGGCCAGGACCGTGTCGTAGATCTCCCGCCGGACGGCCTGGGGGTGGCGGCACAAGGCGCTGGACCAGGACAGGCTCTTTTTCGTCTCCACGGCGGCGATATTCCCGAAAAACGCCCGGGCCTCCCGGACGCAGAAGTCGTCTCCCGCGCAAAAGAGCACCGGGACTCCCTTCTCCCCGGCGTAGGCGGCGTCAATGGCCAGCTCCCCCACCGCCCTGCCGTTCAGCCGGTAGGACTGGAAGGCCCTGGAGCTGTAGGTGTGGCTCAGCGTCCCGCCCGGGGAGCCGGCCATGGCGTGGTATCCGATGAACAGCACCGCCGCAAAGTCCGCCTCCAGCCCCACGAACCGCCCCCGGTGGCCCGCGCCCAGCAGGATCTCGCACCGGGGGTCCAGGAGCTCGTAGTCCAGGTTGACCCCGCTGCCGTGGGAGTCCCAGACGATCACCCGCTCCGCGCCGGCGTCAAAAAGGGCGCTCACCGCCGCGGCGGCCTCCAGAGACGCCTCCCGGGCGGCAAACCTGTACCCGTCCCCGTCGCCCAGGCCCACCCCCGGGGTCCCGACGGCGCAGGCCACGCCCTCACAGTCCACAGACAGATAGTATTTTCCCGGCATCGCCGCCGCCTCCTTTTAATAAAACTCTTTTTATTATTGTAATATTTTTCGGGATGATTCTTCAAGCGTTTGGACGATTGTTCCATTTTTGCGGAAAAATGGTCAAATTTTGTCCGCCGGGCCGGAGAAAAATAGACGATTTGACAAAAATTTATCCCAAATATGTACAAATCGTAAAGACATTTTTCATATTTAGGTGTAAACTTTATACAAAGGGTAAATAGAAAAACCCGAAATTCGAAAAGGAGGAACACTTATGAAAAAGATACTCGCAATCGTCCTCGCCCTGGTTCTTGTGCTCTCTCTGGCCGCCTGCGGCGGCTCCGGAGATACCGGCACCCCCGGCGGCGGCAACACCGGCGACACCGGGGACACCGGCGGCAATACCCCCAACACGCCGAACACGCCCAACACCCCCAACACCCCCAGCACGCCGGATACGCCCGACACCCCCGACACTCCCGCCGAGCCCGTTGCCGGCGGCGACAAGACCCTGAAGCTCTACATAGCCGGCTTCCAGATCCTCGACCCGCAGATCTGGTCCTGGGGCACTCACGCCTGCCGCATGGGCATCTTCGAGGGCCTGACCATGATGAACACCGACTTCACCACCCGTCTTGCCCAGGCCGAGAGTCTCGAGCACAACGACGACTACACGGTGTGGACCGCCAAGCTCCGCCACGACCTGAAGTGGTCCGACGGCTCCGCGCTTGACGCCAACGACTATTTCTATTCCTTCCGGCGCATCATGGACCCCCAGTATCTGGCCGGTAAGACCCCCTCCATCGTCAACTCCGACGTGGCCAACATCATCCTCAACCTCTCGGCCCTTCAGCAGGGCGAGTGCTCCTTTGAGGACGTGGGCGTGAAGCTCATCGACGACTACACGCTGGAGTTCACCCTGGCCAATCCCTGCGACCGCTTCGACTACCGCCTTGCCGAGAGCTGGGCGCTGCCCGTGCCCCAGACCGTCATCGAGCAGTACGGCGACGACTGGACCACCGTTGAGAACATCGTCTGCAACGGCCCCTTCAAGCCCGCCTCCCGTGAGGAGAACGTCCATCTGGGCCTGGTGAAGAATCCCGAGTATTGGGACGCCGACAACGTGAAGCTGGAGAGCGTGGACATCTACGCCGGCTCTCAGGATCAGTACCTGGCGTATCAGGCCGGCGACATCAACGTCGCCACCATCGCCACCGGCAACTTAGAGGCCGTCCTCAACAGCGAGTACAAGGATCAGCTCCAGTACTATGACACCTCCATCCTCACCTACATCGGCATGATCATGGGCAAGGACAGCCCCCTGGTGGAGCACCCCGAGATTCGCGAGGCCATCTCCCTGTCCATCGACCGTGAGGTCCTGTGCGAGCAGGTCATGATGGGCATGCGCACCCCCGCCACCACCCTGCTCTTCCCCGGCTTTGCGAGCTGGGCCAAGGACATCGACGTCATTGACACCAAGGCAAACGTCACCCGCGCCCGTGAGCTCATGGCCCAGGCCGGCTTCCCCGACGGCAAGGGTCTTGGCAAGATGACCTTCTTCATCGGCGGCGGCGGCACCGACGCCTTCACCCTGGCTCTCGCCCAGATGATCACCGAGGGCACCGGCATCGAGATCGACATGGTCAACATGGAGTACGCGGCCTTCACCACCGAGCGCGACACCTATCACTCCGACGGCACCTGGGGCATCTGGACCGATAGCTGGAACTGCGGCGTCCCGTTCCCCTCCGGAGCCTTCGTCAACTATCAGTTTGACCCGCGCGAGAGAGTCCTCCCCAACGAGGGCCTTGAAAAGATGGGCACCGCCCTCACCGGCGGCCGCGCCAACGCCGACAAGCTGGCCGCTATGGCCTTCTGCACCGACGAGGCCGCCCTGGCCTACGGCGAGAAGCTGGAGCAGGCCTACGCCCTTGGCGCCACCCCCGAGGCCGAGGCCCTTTACAAGGAACTGGAGGAGATGCGCCTGGAGACTTACGTCAGCATCCCCCTGTGCTTCGCCCGCACCGCCAAGCTCGTGGCCCCCACCATCGCCAATTTCAACGGCAACCCGACCCTGCTGGATGCCGCTCCCTTCAACTTCAAGGATACCTCCAACGGCTGAGCCCCTGCGCAGCCGGTACCCAACCATTTCCGCCCGCCGGCATACGCCGGCGGGCGGCGCAAATGATGGGGTATTCCCCTCCCCCGGCAAAATAATTGAGAAAGTGAGGTGTCAGAGGGGTGTTCAAGTATTTTCTCAAAAGACTTGGTTACATCGTCCTGGCCGTTTTTATCATCAGCGCCCTGACCTTCGGCCTTCTGCAGCTTGCCCCCGGCAACTATCTGGACACGCAGCGGATCCTCCAGCAGAGCTACTCCAGCGCCACCATGTCCGACCAGATGCGCGCCGAGTGGGAAAAATTCTACGGCATGGACAAGCCGGCCCTCCAGCGGTACGCTGACTTTTTGATCAACGCCGTCCAGTTAAAATTCGGACCGTCCTATCAGTATTCCAACCAGCGCATCGAGGACATCATCGCCCGGACGCTGCCCATCTCCGCGCGTCTGGCCTTCTCCGCCATCTTGGTGGCTCTGGTGATCGGCATCCCGCTGGGAATCATTGCCGCCATCCGCCAGAATAAGATATTGGACCGCGTGGTGGTGCTCATCTCCATGATCGGCTCCTCGGTACCGGCCTACGTCATGGCCATCGCGTGTACCTACTTTTTGGGGCTGAAGCTCAAGTGGCTGCCCACCATCGGCTGGGGCGAGCCGAAGCACTACATCATGCCCATCATCGCCCTGTCCCTGGGCCCCATCGGCACCGTCACCAAGTACACCCGCGGGACCCTGGTGGAGACGCTGAATC
Organism: uncultured Oscillospiraceae bacterium; assembly: GCA_947632155.1. Taxonomy (GTDB): domain Bacteria; phylum Bacillota; class Clostridia; order Oscillospirales; family Oscillospiraceae; genus RUG626. The sequence continues at coordinate 75,738 of CANROF010000003.1, read as the reverse complement.
AGGAGTACATCCGCGTGGCCCGGGCCAAGGGCGGCGATTTCATCCGCGTCACCTTCAAGCACGCCCTGCGCAATTCCCTCATCCCCCTCATCACGGTAGTGGGCCCCATGCTGGCGTCCCTCACCGTGGGAACGGTCTTCGTGGAGAACATGTACGCCATCCCGGGCCTCGGCCAGTACTACGCCAGTGCCGCCGTCAACCGGGACTATCCGCTGGTCATGGCCACCACCCTCATTTTCGCCATCATGGTCATGGGCATGAACCTGCTGGTGGACATGGTCCACGCGTTCCTGGATCCCCGCGTCCGTGTGAGCCTGACAACGAAAGGAGGCAAGTGAGATGGCGGTAAAAGCTCCCGACAAGCCCAAAAAGATCAAGAGCCGGAGCCGGACCATGACCATCCTGGCCCAGTATTTCCACAACAAGATGGCCGTGTTCTGCGCCGGCGTCATCGTGGCGCTGATTCTCCTGGCTATCTTCGCCCCCATATTCTCCCCCTACGGCTATGACAAGGTGGATTACACGGCCCTCCGGGCCCTCCCCAGCCGCGAGCACATCTTCGGCTGCGACGTCTCCGGCCGGGATATCTTCATTCTGCTGTGCTACTCCCTGCGCAACGCCCTCATCGTGGGCGCCTGCTCCATCGTGGTGCAGCTCATCGTGGGCCTGACCATCGGCGGCGTGGCCGGCTACTGCGGCGGCCGGGTGGACGGCATTCTGGGGCGCATCATCGACATCATGTACGGCTTCCCCACCTTCCTGTTCAACCTCATCTTAGTGATGGTCCTGGGGCGGAGCCTCTTCACCATCTCCCTGGCTATCGGCCTCACCTCCTGGGCGCCCATGGCGCGGCTGGTGCGCGGGCAGGTCATCACCGTCAAGCAGAGCGACTACGTGGAGGCCGGGCGGGCCCTGGGCTCCTCCAACTTCCGCATCCTCTTCCACTACATCCTGCCCAACTGCCTGGGCCCCATCGTCATCTGCATGTGCCAGGGGATCCCCTCGGCCATGTTCGCGGAGTCCGGCATGTCCCTGGTGGGCCTGGGCATCAAGCCCCCCGCTCCCTCCTGGGGCGGTCTTATCTCCGCCGGACAGGGCTACATCCTCAGCTACCCCCACATGATCCTCTACCCCGCTTTGAGCTTCGCCATCGTCATTCTGGCTTTCTCCTACGTGGGCGACGGCCTTCGCGACGCCTTCGACCCGCGTCAGTCCAAGTGAGGAGGTGCGGATATGGCTGAAACGATCCTTGAGGTCAACGACCTCCACACCTGGTTTGGAAAGAAGAAATACCGTTTCGGAAAGCGGAAGGGCGAATTCAAGGTCTACCGCTTCGGCAAGGAAAAGGGCCAGTACAAGGGCGGCAAGGTCATCCGCGCCGTGGAGGGGCTGTCCTACACCTTAAACCGCGGCGAGGCCCTGGCTATTGTGGGCGAGTCCGGCTCCGGAAAGAGCGTGGGCGTCTCCACCGTCATGGGCCTGACGCACTCAGGTCCCACCACCCGCGTCACCGGACGCGTCACCTTCAAGGGGCAGGACCTTTTGAACACCGTCTCCGACCCCAAAGAGGCGGGCCTCTTCAAAAAACACGCCGCCATCCGGGAAAAGGAGTTCCGGGCCATCCGGGGCGACCAGATTTCCATGATATTCCAGGACCCCATGAGCTCCTTAAACCCCACCATGAAGATCGGCCGGCAGATTGTTGAGCCGCTTTTGTGGCACAAGGGCAAGCTCCGCCAGGAGATCCAGGACGAAAAAAAGCGCCTCCTCAACGAGGGCGGCAAGGAGGCCCTGAAGGCCCACCGGAAGGACCTGCGCATGCGCAATTTCGCCAGGGCCAGGGGCCTGAAGCTCTTGGAGGAGGTGGGTATCCCCAGCCCCGAGACGCGCTTCAACAACTACCCCTTTGAGTTTTCCGGCGGTATGCGCCAGAGGGTGATGATAGCCATGGCCCTCATCGGCGACCCGGACCTGCTCATCGCCGACGAGCCCACCACGGCCCTGGACGTGACGGTCCAGGCGCAGATCCTCAGCATCATCCAGAAGATGCGCAAGCGCAAGAACACCTCCATCATCCTCATCACCCACGATCTGGCCGTGGCGTCCTCCTTCTGCGACCGCGTGATCGTCATGTACGCCGGCCGGGTCATGGAGGAGGGGTCCATGGCGGACTTCATCCGCTGCCCGGCCCACCCCTACTCCCAGGGACTTTTGAACTCCACGCCCATTTTAGGCGACGAGCGGGCGCGGCTGGAGGCCATCCAGGGCCAACCCCCCGACCCGCGCAATCTCCCCTCCGGGTGCCCGTTCTCGGCGCGGTGCACCAAATGCATGGAGCTTTGCACCCGGGAGGCGCCCCCGAAGACCCAGCTCACGCCGGGGCACAATGTCTACTGCTGGCTGTGCGCCGGCGAAAAGGTCCAGGAAAAGGAGGCGGACATCAATGGCTGAGACGATCGTAAAGGCCCGGGACATCTCCAAATATTTCAAGGTCGGGCACCGGCAGCTCAAGGCCGTGGACGGCGTGTCCTTTGACATCGAGCGCGGCACCACCCTGGGCGTGGTGGGCGAGTCCGGCTCCGGCAAATCGACCCTCGCCCGAGTGGTGCTGGACCTCATCCCGGCCACCTCCGGCTCCGTGGAATTCATGGGAAAGGATTTCTTCAAGCTCTCCAAGAACGAGCGCCGGCTTTTGCGGCGGGAGATGCAGATCGTCTTCCAAAATCCCTTCCTGTCCCTCTTCCCCCACATGTCCGTCAGCGCCAACATCGCCGAGCCCTTCATCGTGAACCGCAAGGAGCTGGGAAGGCTCTCCAAGGCGGAGCTTGACGAGCGTGTGGCGGACCTGATGGACCTGGTGGGCGTCCCCAGGGAGCACGCCAACGTCTACCCCCACGAGCTATCCGGCGGACAGCAGCAGCGGGTGGGTATTGCCCGGGCCCTGGCGCTGAATCCCAAGTTCGTGGTCTGCGACGAGCCCGTCTCCTCCTTGGACGTGTCCATCCAGGCGCAGATTCTGAATCTTCTTCAGGACCTCCAGGACCAGAAGGAGCTCTCCTACATGTTCATCGCCCACAACCTGGCGGTGGTGGAGCACATCTCCACCCACGTGGCCGTCATGTACCTGGGCAAGGTGGTGGAATACGCCCCCACCCAGGAGCTCTACCGCCACCCCCTGCACCCCTACACCCAGGTGCTGATGGATTCGGTCCCCAAGCTCAGCGAGGGCGGGACCGAGTTTTCCGGAATCGAGGGGGAGATTCCCTCGCCTCTCGATCCCCCCAAGGGCTGCCGCTTCTGCACCCGCTGTACCCACTGCACCAAGCGCTGCACCGAGGAGGAGCCCGTTTACAAAGAGGTGGAGCCGGGACATTTCACCGCCTGCCACCTGTACGACTGACCGTGGACGCCTTCCGCGTCCTCAAGACGTCGGACCCGGCGCTCATCCGGGGCCTCCTGGAGCCCGACGCCGGAGCGCACTACTACATCCACGCCCCGGCATCGGGCCTGTGGCGCGCCGCCTCCTGCCGGATACGTCCGGCGGAGTGCCGCGTCCGGGGCATTGAGGGCAGGAGGCGCGCTTTCCTGTGCCTCGGCGTCTACTCCCCCGCCTCCAGGCGCCAATGCGACTTCGGCCTTGCCAATTCCGGCCAAGGCTGGTACCCCATGTCCTGGTGTCCCGGCGGCTTTGAGACGCGGCGGGAAAACGTGCTTGTCCACGCCTCCGACCGTCCTTTCCTCCTGCCGGAGGACACAGAGGTCACCCTGTGCCTGACCTTCCGGCGGGAGGGCGCCCAGGACATCGTCCGGGGAGAGGTCCTGGACGGGGGCGGGCCCGCCGCCTTCGTTGAATACCGCGCCCCCGCGGGGGCGCTGCTGGGCACGGAGGCGGAGCCCTCGGCCTCCTTTATCCGATTCATATCCCTCTGTCCCCTCAGCGGCTCCTCGACGCCGGACGGCTCCGCGCTGGGCGCGCGTCTTCGGGATCTGAGGCTGGGCACGGCGGCGTGGGACGACGGGCGGGTCGCCCACGCCTGGGTCGTGGAGCCCCGCAGTATGCCTGTCTGCCGGCTGTCCCGGCTCACCGGCGCCGTTGAGGGGGAGGACGAGGTCCTCATCCGTCACGCCGGTCCCACCCGCTCCACCAGGGCGTAGGGGTCACGGCGCAGGGCCCGGAGGGCCGCGTCCCACATGGGGACGGCCTCCAGCAGGACGCATTCAGCGCGGAGGATCCTCCCCGCCGACACGCCCCGGTCCATCAGCGCCGGTACCCGGCTGTAGCGCTGGGCCACCCCGGCGAAGTCGTGGGCGCGGAGGGTGTGGGTGAGCTCCCGCCCCTCCCGGTCGCGGATCCGATACGTGACGGAGCCCTTGAAGAGATATGGGGGCAGAATCCGCTCCTCGCAGGCGTGCATGGACGTGTTGCAGTTCGTCCCGCACCCCAAAAACAGCACCTTGCCCCCCGCCTCCCGCAGCTTCGCAAAGGGAGAATGGGGCCCGCAGGGCGTCCCGTCCAGCAGATGGCCCTCCGTCAGCTCCCCCGCCCTGGGCCCCAGGGCGGCGCAGGAGTGGGTAGGACAGAGGCTCCGCCTGACGCCGGGCTGTGTCCGGAACCACTCCGGTATGGCGCCCACGCAGGAGGGCGTGGCCAACTCGTCGAAGAAGGGCCTGTCCGGACCCACGAAGAGATAGCTCAGCGCCGGCAACAGCAGCGTGCCCTCCGGGCCCAGGGCGCGCAAAAGGCCGCCGACGGCCTCCCCGGGCCCGATCTGCCGGTCCCCCAGGCTTTTAAGGGAGCTGTGGACCAGCAGGGTATCCCCCGGCCGCACTCCCAGCGCCGCGGCGTCCGCCGCTATTTTCGCTTGAATCGCATCGCTGTTCATATTTTATCCTCCTCGTACAATTTTGAAGGGAGAAACCCCTATGCACAAGATCGTGTTGCTGCCGCTGGACGAGCGGCCCTGTAATTATAAATTTCCACCCGCGCTCTTTGAAAGCGACTCCATGCACATCTGCCTTCCTGACCGGCTGGGGGACAAAAAGCTTCCCGCGGACAGCGGCGCCGTCCGGGATTTTCTTCTCCGGGAGTGCGCCGACGCCGACGGTCTTGTCATCTCCCTGGAGACTCTCCTTTACGGCGGGCTCATCCCCTCCCGGCTCCACTTCCTCACGAGGCGCGAGCTTCTGGGGCGGCTTGAGCTCCTGCGCCAGCTCCGGCAGGACAACCCGGACCTGACGGTCTACGGCTTCAACTGCATCATGCGCTGTCCCGTCACCTCCTCCAGCGACGAGGAGCCCGACTATTACGGCCGCTACGGCGCCGAGATCCACAAGCTCGGCGCGGCCCGCCACCGGGCGGAGCTGGGCGAGGAGGGCGCCCAGGCCGAGGCCGACGCCTTAGAGGCCCTTATCCCCCAGGAGTATATCGACGACTACCTCCTGCGCCGGGATCTGAATTTGGAGCTCAACTTCGCGGTGCTGGACCTGGTGGAGGACGGGACCATCGACTTCCTCTGCATCCCCCAGGACGACGCGGCGCCCCTGGGCTTCACGGCCATGGACCAGGCCAAGGTCCGGCTGTGCGTCCGGGAGAAGCGCCTCCAGGACCGGGTGCTCATCTATCCCGGCGCCGACGAGCTGGGCATGACGCTCCTGGCGCGGATGCGCAATATGCTGGAAAAGCGCACCCCGTCGGTCTATGTCCTGTACGCCGCGGAGGGCGCCCCCTTAGTGGTGCCGCCCTTTGAGGACCGGCCCCTGGGGGAGACGGTCCGCTACCAGCTCCAGGCGGCCGGCTGCCGCGTTGCGGCCGCCCCCGAGAGCGCCGACTTTATCCTGGGCGTCAACGCCCCGTCCCGGAACATGGTCAACGCCATCCATCAGCCCCGACTCGACCCGGACTACGACGTGGGCCGGAGCCTCACCACCTTCATGGCGGAGCTCTCCTACCAGATCGACCTGGGCAAGCCCGTGACGATCTGCGACAACGCCTACTGCAACGGCGGAGATCTGGAGCTGCTGGATATGCTGGACGCCTCCGGGCTCCTTATGGCCGTGGCGGGCTACGCCGGGTGGAATACCTCCTCAAACACCATGGGTACCTCCATCGCCCAGGGCGTCCGGTACCTCTACGAGGGGGACGACGCCCGCCACAGGGATTTTTTGACGCTCCGGTATCTGGAGGACTGCGGCTACTGCTCCGTGGTCCGCTGGGACGCGGTGAAGGAGGACCTGCCCGAGCTGGGGCTGGACTACTTCAACGCCGGTTCCCGGGACGGCCAGGCCGCCCGGCGGGTGGAGCGACGCCTTCGGGATTTCGCGGAGAGCTATCTCCCCTCCATCGCCAAACACATCGAGTTACGCTCCGTCACCCTCCCCTGGAGGCGCATGTTCGAGGTGGACCTGGACGTGGGGTACGTCAGCGCGTGACGGGATACCTACAGTATAATCCCTTCCGCTTTCGCCAATTAGTCCTATTTTCCGTAAAATTTGCCGAAATTTACAAATATTCATTCAAGCTCTCTCCGGGGGGCTTGAATTTTTTGTAATTTGATGTAAAATATATTGTATATTGACCAAAAGAACGCCCTTTAACGTAGCAAATCTTCAGAGAAACAAACAAAGGAGGCAGGGCATATGCCGGACCGAGCCATACCCTATTACCCCGTGACGATGCTGTGCAGCACGCCGATCTATTCAAAGCCCGTCCTGCCCGAGGGATACAGCTTTGAGTTCTACCGTCCGGAGCTGGAGGAGGTGTGGTGCCAGATTCAGTACAGCGTCCGGGCCTTTCCCTCCCCCGAGGCGGCCCGGGAGTATTTTGAGCGTGAGTTCGCGCCCCGGCCGGAGCTCCTGGCCCGGCGGCTCATCTTCGCCTGCGACAGGAAACGCCGGGCGGTGGCCACGGCGGCGCTCTGGCACGACCACGGCATGGAGCGCATCCACTGGGTGGCGGTAGTCCCCGGCATGACTCGCCGGGGCATCGGCAAGGCGCTGGTGGCGCGTCTTTTGGAGATATACCGGGAAGAGGGCTGCCAGAACGGCCTGTACCTCACCTCCCAGACCACCAGCTACCGGGCCCTCAACATCTACCGCAAGTGCGGCTTCGTCCCGGACATCGGCGCCCAGGTGCTCCCGGAGCCCCAGAGCGAGGAGGAGTTCCGCCAGGCGTGGCGGATCATCGACGAGCGCATCGCCGGCTACGAGCGCCGCCACGGCCGGGGCGTTGAGCCCGACAAGGTCTTCAGCGCCGCCCTCTTTTTTGAAAAGAAGAGCTATTTCCCCAAGACCTCCATGTGCAAGGTCTTTGAGATCTCCGCGCCCAACCAGTCCGGGGACGTGCCCCACTACCACGACTATCTCCAGATCTGGTACGTCACCCGGGGGAGCTGCGAGCACGAGGTGGAGGGGCAGACCTACACCATGAACGTGGGCGACGTGTTCTTCCTGCCGCCCAAGTTCGTCCACAAGACCACCCTGGGGGAGGGCAGCAGCGTGCTGTGCTGTGAGTTCGACCTGGAGAGCGTCCTGGTCCGCCCCCTGTCAACCTATCAGAACGTGAAGGACGCGGTGGAGAATATCTCCTTCATGCTTCTCTTCCAGCGGGACCTCTTCAACCTCCAGCCCCACTGTACCTTCAGCCGGAACGGCCAGAGGCAGGTGGAGCGGCTGCTCTACTCCATCCTGGATGAGTACAACGCCGCGGACCTCTACTTTGAGGACGTGCTCCAGCTCCAGATTCTCCAGCTCCTGGTCATCTTTTCCCGGGAGTACTCCCGCCTGCCAGTCCACGAGGAGACGGAGAAGGTCTACGCCAAGTACCGCAGTATGGTGGAGGTGGCCATCCGCTACATCGACGAGCACTACGACGAGCCCCTGACGCTGGACGGCATGTGCCGGATCTCCATGGTGTCCAAGACCTACTTCTGCTATATCTTCAAGCTCCTGACCCAGAAGACCTTTTTGGAGTACCTGATGGAGCGGCGCATCGAGCACTCCATGACGCTCCTGCGGGAGACGGACATGTCCATCATCGACATCGGCCACACCGTGGGCTTCCACGAGCCCACCCACTTCTCCCGCACCTTCAAAAAGCTCCGCGGCATCTCCCCGAGAGAGTACCGCAGCTCCTCCAGATAAGAACGCCGCCGGGAAGCTTAAGAGCTTCCCGGCGGCACAGCCTGTCGAAAAAGCCCTGACGGGCTTTTCCGACAAGGGGAACGTGCGGGAAATTTTCGCTGAATTTTGCGAAATTCAGCGAAAACTTCCCTGCTGTTTTGCTCCGCGCACGGCCCGAAGGGCCGCACACTCCGCAAAACAAAAGGGATTTTTTCCAAGGCGCATGTCCTTGGAAAAAATATTGAATTTGAGTTTTTTTACAAACTGCGCCGCCGGGAAAGCCTTTAAGCTTCCCGGCGGCGCTTTACCGCCGCTTATTTTTTCTTCTTGCGGCGGAGGACCGCGGCGAGGGCCGCGGCCAGGGCCAGGATGGCCGCGCCAATGAGGGCGGGCGCCAGCGCCCGGGAGGGTCCCCGGGGCGCGGAGGGTCCCGCCGGCTCCGGGTCCGGGGCGGGGGACTGCGGCTGCGCGGGGCCGGGCTCCGCGGGAGGCTGTGGGGCCGGCTCCGGAGCGGGGAGGTCCGTGCCGCCGAGGACCTCGATCTCGCCCACCCCCGCGGCGGACCCCGCGGGGACGGAGACAATGAGCCGCACATACCGGGCCGTGGCGCCGCCGGCCTCAAAGGTGAGTGTCAGAAGCTCCGGCGGCTCCTCCGTGGGGTTGGCCTCATCCTGGAGCGCCCGGAGCTCCCCTGTCGCGGGCCCCGCGTCCGTCCAGCTCTCCCCGTCGGGGGAGATCTGGAAGCGCGCCTGGCCCTCCGACGCCTCCACGCCCCACTGGGGCCTTGCGTAGAGCCGGACGGCAAGGGTGCGCAGCTCGTATTCCCCGCCCAGGTCCAGGGTGAAGGTCCGCTCCCCCGGCCCCGAAAGCATCACGTAGGGCGCGCCGCAGGCGTTGACGCGCCAGTCGGGGGAATCCGTGACGCCGTCGGTGAGCCCCGGGAGGGCCGCGCGCAGGCCGGCGTCCGCGTCCTCAAGCTCCGGCTTTATCCCCAGGGCCAGGTCCACGACCCGCCCGGGCTCCGGCGGCGCCGGAGGCTCCGGGGCAAAGCGCACGGTCCTGCCCTGCACGAAATCGTAAATGGCGTCGTAGAGATACCGGCAGTTTTTCACGTTCCTGCTGAGATCCCAGCAGTAGGAGGTGCCCATGTACCAGGACCTCACCGACTGCTGATACCCGATGTCACAGCCCAGCTCCAGGTAGTCCCGGAATTTCCGGATGTAGTCCTCCGTGCCCGTGCCGCCGAACTCCATCTGGACGCCCAGGCCGAAGCTCCGGCAGAGGGTGCCGCACTCATAGAGCTGGTTTACCGTGTAGAAGTCCACAAAGGCGTAGTTGGGCTGCATCAGGGCGTAGTCAAAGCCGTAGGTCTTCCACTTCCAGCACCCGTTGGCCTGATAGAAGGGAAGCTGGTAGATATAGAGCCGCCCGCCGTCCTCGGTGCGGAAGCCGGGATTCGTGTTACCGGAGGGCGTGGGGGTGCTGTGGACGAGCTCTGTCAGTCCCCGGACAGTCTCCAGCGCGATGGGGTCCGTGGACTCCCGTATCGTCTCGTCGTAGTAGTAAAAGCCGGTGAGCTCCAAATGCTCAAACCCCGCCCGTTCCCAGAGCTCCAGGGCCGTTTCGATATACCAGCGGTAGGCGTCCAGCCGGTTTTGAAGGGCGGCCTCCTTGGAGCCGGCGCCCTCCACCGTGAAGTCCAGCGTCCTCCCGTCAAGCTCTCCCCAGTTGTCCTGGACATGCACCGCGGGATAGACGACCAGCTTCACGCCCACCTTGTAGTCGGGGTCCTTCAGGATCTCCTTGGCCTGCCGGGCCGCCTCCTCCAGGGCGTTGAGGTTGATGACGGTCTGGCCGCCCGTCTTTTTGGAGTCGTAGGGGTTCCCGTCGGTGTCGAGGCCGAAGGCGTAGCACAGCCACTGATACCAGTCGTCCCGCCCGGCGTAATACCGGCCCCGGGTGTAGCCCTCCCGGTAGGAGGTATACTTGGCCCGGGCGGTGTAGCCGTGTCCCATGACGGTGACGTCGTCGAAGAGCCAGTCCGTGGGCACGCCGTCCCCGTCCACGTAGGCGATGGCGGCCATGTACTCCTCCACGGTCTTGTAGGTGCTGACGATGGAGGAGCCGGAGACGGACCAGCCCTGATATGCCATGAATTCGTTGCGCACGCCGCCGGCCTGCTCGGGGAGGGCAAAGCTCCCCACGCCGCCCATGGCTCCGGCGTAGGCAGGGAGGGCCGTCAGGTCCCCGGCGGAGGCGGAGGGGGCGTCAAAGCCCATGACGGTGAGCTCGTCGCTGAAAAGATACACATCCACCGGGAATTCCACCCGGACATACCGGGCGTTCAGGTCAAGGCCGTCAAGGCAATAATTCCTGTGGTGGAGGGCCAGAGTCCCCTCGTCGGAGGTGACGCGGCTGTCGTTGGGGTCCTCCGGGGCGTCCTCCGCGCCCACGGCGCCCGCCAGATAGTAGCTGACGCCGTCCAGCGACAGATACCAGGACACCTCCACGGGCAGGTAGATGCCGTAGCTCTCCGCCGCGCCAAAGTGGATGTCCAGCTTTCGGATGTTTTTGACGCCGCCCAGATTCAGCGTCAGGGACCGGGCCGTATTCCGGTAAAATTCCACATATTTACTGCGCGGGCCCGTCAGGTCGTTCCATTTCTGGGGCTCCCAGCCGGTGTAGAAGTTCACGGGGGAGATGTTCAGGATAACGCCGTCGGTGAGCCTGGGAAGGGACTCGTTCTCCAGCTCCTTCACCGTGTAGCGCCGGCCGTCCTCATGGGCCGTCTCCGTGGAGTCGAGGCCCGAGCCGCCGCCCACGATCTCATAGACATAGCGGTTGGGGTCCGAAAGGAGCCCCAGGGCCAGATCCCGCTCCTCCCGGGGGGCCTCGCCGGGTCCCAGGACCTCAAATTCGCCAAGGGCCGCCCGGGCGGCCGTGGCCGGCAGCTCAGCCCTCACATAGCGCGCGCCCTCCGGCGCGGCGTCCAGTCCATAGCGCAGGCACTCCGACGTGCCGCCGTTCCGGTCGCTGACAGTCCTCATCCAGGCGTCTCCCCTTTCCACTGTGCCCGCCGGGACCCAGTCCGTCCCGTCGGCGGAGGTGTAAAATGTCACCCGCTCCGGGGCCTCCACGCCCCGGTCGGGTCTGGCGCAGGCATAGAGCGCCATGGCGGTGACCTCCCGTGTCCGCCCCAGGTCCACCGTAAAGGAGCTCCCGGCGGGAAGCCCCGCCGGAAGGCCCACACAGCCCGCGCCCTCCCGGTTCACGGTGAGGGTCCCGGGGTCGTTGACCCCGTCGGTGAGAAGCCCCGCCTCCACGCCCCGGAGGGCGCTCTCGGAGCTCCAGTACCCCTCCCCGGCGGCTGAAAGGGACGCGGTGACGGGTTTCCCCAGGGCCAAGTTCACCGGGCCCCACTCCGTCCCGGCAGCCGCGGAGGCCGGAAGCGGCGATAAGAGCAAAGCGAGGGCCAGCAGCGCCGCCCCGGCGCGTATTTTCAAAAAGGCGTAAGGCTTCATAGTCTCTCCCCCATTTTCATAGCGGCGGTCAATCGAATGTAAAATACGCTCCCGGCTCGCTGTCGCCGCCGGTGAGGCTCAGCCCGTTCAGCGCCAGGATCTGCCCCGCGCGGACCTGGGATATGCAGGCGTCGTTGCGCTGGGCCAGGGCGCTGCCGCCGTTGTGGGCGGCGATAACGGCCATCCCCTCCGGCACGGTGGAGAAGCCGATCTCCTCAATGGTCTTCAGCGCTCCGGCGGCGGAGAACACGTCCCGGGTCACCCGCCAGAGGCCGGCCTCCCCGTCCCACTTTAGAAGGACGATCTTGGCGTAGGCCAAATTCATATTTGTGAGCTCCGTTCCGGCGGTGTAGACGCAGGTCCTGTTGCTCTCCAGGCGCGTGTTGACGCCGGAGAGGTACATCCCGTCCCCGCCGATGGGCTCCTCGGTGACGCCGTCAACGGTGAGCGCCCCGGTGGAGCCGTACCACCGCTCCAGGTCCGCCCGGGCCGCGGCGACCTCCTCCGGGCCGGGGTCCTCCCCGGTGAAGACGGCGCGGGCCTGACGCCAGGCGGCCCGGAGCTCCCCCAGGGCGTATGGGGTGTACCCGGCAAAGTCCACGCCGCCGGCCTTCCCGATGAGCTCCAGGAGCTCCGCCTTGCCGGAGAGGGCCCAACGCAGGCGGGAGACGGCCGTCCGGTAGTCCGCCGACACGGAAAGCGGGTCCTCCGCCACGCGCCGGGCGAAGGTCAGCGCCTCCGGGGCGGTATCGGCGGCGGCCTCCATGAGGGCGGCCAGCTCCTCCCGCTGCCCGTCGGACACCGCCAGGGCGGGACTTGAGCGCCGGACCACCATCAGGCAGTCGGAGACGGGCCGTCCGTAGTCGGATTCCTCGCTGTGGTAGATGTAGCCCGGCTGGCCGGAGGCGTCGGAGCACACCCAGAGGCCGGTGGAGCCTCCGCCGTCCAGGCGGATGGCGTTGGTGACGCCCTGGGCGAGCATCCATTCCGCCACATCCTTCAGCGTCAGGGCCACGCGGCCCTCCGGAGTGGGGACGGCGTCGGAGGTGAAGAACATCCAGCTCCCGTCGTCCCGGGTGCCGAAGGCCGTCCAGTGGGCCTGGGTGGTGTTGGAGTGGGGCGCCCCGGCGTTGAAGGAGTCGTCCTTCGCAAGGTCCACGCCGTCCTTGATGAGCCAGCCCAGGTTAGCCAATGCCGTGGGCGAGGCGGGGGTCTGCTCCGCCGATGCCGGCAGCGTCTCCTCCGCCGCGATCATCACGCTGTCTCCGGGGGCAAGGGCCGCCAGGGCCCCGGCGTTGGCGGAGGACTCGGGCGCCCAAAGGATAAACTCGTCCTCCCCTATCGGGACTTCGGAGGTGGCGGCGCCGCTCTGTACGCTCAGGACCCGCCCCTCCAGCATATTTCCAACGGTGAGCTCCCCGCCGTACAGCTTCCGGCAGCGCACCAGCACGCCGGGGTAGGGCGAGCGCTCCTCACAGGCCAGGTCGTCGTAGTAGTAGACGGCGTCAGTCCAGCCGCCGGGAAGGCTCGTGATGTACCGCCAGTTCACATACGTCACGCCGCCCTTGAGCTCCCGGGAATTGAGCCAAAGCCGGAAGGTGAGCTTGGACTGCTCGGCGCAGGTGACGGCCCCGCCGGAGCTTATCAGCGTCATGCGGGTGGTCCGGGTGCTGTTGCAGAAGGCCACCCGGCCGTCGAACATCAGATAGGAGTTGAGCTGCTGGGCGGTGGAGCCGGTCATATCGAAAAAGTCGCCGTTGATGACGGCGGCGACCTCATACCCCATAGCCCCGGCGCGCTCCGCGTGCTCATGGAGATACCCCCAGACCCCGGCAAAGCCGGTGAAGGGGATCACCACGTAGTCGGCGGGGTCGAAGGAGACGGTGTAGATGCCGAAATCCCCGGTCCCGCCGGAGGAGGCCATGGAGCCGCCCCTGAAAATCATGCCGTCGGTCACCTCAAAGTCCCCCTCCCGGAGCGTTTTCCAGTCGAAAGTCTCCCGGCCGCCGGACTCCTCCGGCGGCAGAGCCTCTCCGGGCGGCTCCGTGGAGACGGAGCCGCCGGTGGGAGGAACAACGCTCCGGTCGCCGCCCGCTCCGCAGGCTGAAACGGAGAAAAGCAGCGCCAAAGCCAATGAAAAAGCGAAAAGCTCTTTTTTCATAAGTCACGTCCTTTCCAAAAAGGGTCCGGGCGGTATCGCCGTAGGATCAGGGGAGGCACCGCAGCGCGTCCCTGTCGGCCATCACCGTCACGTGGCGGTGCAGCAAAAGCGCCGAGGCGGGAAGGCGCGGGTCGGCCTGCCCCGTCAGGACATCCCGGAGGATCTCCGCCTTGCTCCCGCCGCTGACCAGCAGCAATATCCGGCGGGCGCGCATAATGGAGCCCACCCCCATGGTGAAGGCGCGGCGGGGGACCTCCTGGGGGGAGGTGAAAAACCGGGCGTTGGCACGGACGGTGCTGTCCGAAAGCCGCGTCAGGTGTGTCCGCACCGGGAAGACGCTGTCCGGCTCGTTGAAGCCGATGTGGCCGTTGTGCCCCAGGCCCAGGACCTGCAAATCCACACCGCCCAGGGCCTCCAAAAGCTCCTCGTACCGTCCGGCCTCGGCATCCGGGTCCGGGGCCAGGCCGTCGGGCAGGTGGGTGTTGGCCGGGTCTATGTCCACGCGGCTGAATAGATTTTTGTCCATGAAATACCGGTAGCTCTGGGGGTGGTCCGGGCCCAGGCCCACATACTCGTCCAAATTCACGGTCCTCACGGCGGCAAAGCTGAGCTCGCCCGCCTCATACCGGGCTGCCAGCTCCTCGTAGAGCCCCAGGGGGGTGGAACCGGTGGCCAGGCCCAGGACGCAGTCCGGCTTTAAGCGCACCGTCCCGGCGATCGCCTCGGCGGCCCGGGCGCTCATATCCTCATAGCTTTCGCATCTTACGAGCTTCATGGCTGTACCTCCGTATTCTGCGGCGCACCGTCCACAAAGACGGCGCGAATATCGAGCTTATCGTCCAGCAGCACCAGGTCCGCCGGGGCGCCCCCGGCGATGACTCCGGCTTTGAGGCCCGCGGCCCTGGCCGGGGCCGCCGTGGCGGCGTAAACGGCATCCTCTAAGGGGATGCCGAAGCGGACGCAGTTTTTCATGGCGTCGTGGACGGTGATGCACGACCCCGCCAGCGTGCCGTCCAGGAGCGTCGCCCGCCCGTCCCTCACCACGATGGGCTGACCGCCCAGGGTGTAGCTCCCGTCCGGCATCCCCGCGCAGCGCAGGGAGTCGGAGATGAGATCGAGCCGCTCCCCGAAGAGCGCGTGGACGGCCCGGATGACCGCGGGGTGGATGTGCAGTCCGTCGCAGATGAGCTCCACGGTGGCGCCGGAATCGAACGCCGCGCCCACGACGCCCGGGGCCCGGTGGAGGAAGGCCGGCATCCCGTTAAAGAGATGGGTGGCGTGGGAGGCCCCGGCCTGAAAGGCCGCCATGGCCGTGTCGTAATCGGCCGTGGTGTGGCCCAGGGAGACGGCGCAGAGCTTCGCGGCCTCCCGGATAAAGTCGATGCCGCCCTCCTCCTCGCAGGCCACGGTGACCATGCGCACCAGGCCCCCGGAGGCGTCATTGAGGCGGCGGAGCATGTCCGCGTCGGGCTTGTGCAGGTTCTCCGCCGCCTGGGCCCCGCGCTTGGCGTAGCTTAAAAAGGGGCCCTCCAGGTGGACTCCGGCGCACTTGGCGCCGCGCTCCCGGCGAAAATCCCGGATAACGCCCATGGCGCGGGTCAGCACGGGCTCCGGCAGCGTCATGGTGGTGGCCAGGAAGCTGGTGACGCCGTGGCGGGCGTAGTGGTCCGCCATGGGCTGCAGCCCCTCCGGCTTGCCGTCGGAGAAGTCCTCCCCCACCGCGCCGTGGGTGTGGATGTCCACAAGGCCGGGGATGAGGTAAGCCCCGCCGGCGTCCATATCCGCCGGCCCCTCCAGGCGGCCGATCTCCTCGATCTTATCGGAAAAGCGTATGTCGGCGGCGGTAAAGCCGCGTCCAAGGAATATCTTCGCGTTTTTTATAAGCATACCGTTCACCCGATTTCCGGAAGACTTGCCGCGGCCATGGACTGGCCCACGCGGCGGAATTTTTCGTCCGGGAGCGCGGGGAGAAGCTTCCCCGCCAGCTCCGGGTGATCTGTGGCCAAGACCCTCTTGGCTGTCTCCAACACAAGGTCGCCGCCCTTTCCGGACATCACCCGGCCCAAAAGCAGCACGTGGCGGCAGGCGTAAAGCCCGTAGTAATAGGCCAGCGTGTGGCCCAGGTACACGCCGATGGAGCGGTACACCGCCCCGGCCCGGGGGTCGTCCTCCTCCATGAGCTTTTGGACGGCCTTGAGCTTTTCCGCGGGGGACAGCTCCTCCGAAAGCGCAATGCCCGCCCGGGGGGCCAGCTTGATGACGGCATCCTGGGAGAAATACTTGACGCCGCAGCCAATGTCTCCGCTCCACTCGTCCCGCATGGCCCCGGGGGCGGCGTCCACGGGGACGAAGGCCAGCTCGTTGAGCCAGCCGGTGATCCGCCCCGCCCCGTCCACGAAGCCGGCGGCCTCGCTGGTGCCCATGGCTATGCCCAAAACGCCGCTCTCCCCCAGGGCCATGGCCCCGGCCAGGGCGGAGACGTCTCCGTCGTTGATGACGCAGTACGGGATGTCCCCGAAGGTGTCGGTGATGGCCCGAATGAAGATGTCCCGGACATATTTCTCCTGGTCGGCCTTGGGGACCTTCAGAAAGAGGGACGCGCTCATGGTCCGGTCGTCGATGAACACGCCGGCGGAGCTGACGCCCACCGCGTCCACCCTGGGCATATGGGACGCGGCGCTCTTGAGGGCCGCGACGATGCCGTCGTAGTGGTATTGGGGGTCCGCGTGGAGCTTGGGATACCAGACCACCTCCTCGGAGTAGACGGTCCGGCCGTCGATGACGGCGCTGACCTTCCGGTCCGAGCCCCCGGCGTCAAAGCCAATGCGGCAGCCCTCCAGATGGCCGCCCAGGGCCCTGGGGCTGTCGGAGCTCTCCGGAAGCACGTCCGCCCAGACCACCTCAAAGGGACGCTCGTAGACCCCGGCCATGAAATCCCTGTCGAAGTCCCGCTCCCCGCCGGGGGCGTAGGCGGCCCTCAGGTACTCGTAGATTCCCCGGTCGCCGGAGACGTAGATTCGAAAGCCCCCCTTCATCCAGAGCATGGTCTTGACGACCCGGCCGATATAGTACCGGTCGGCCTCCTCAAAGCCGGGAGTGCCGCGGATAAAGGTCCGCTCCACGGCCATACGCCCGCCCGGGCGCTCCACGGCCAGGCCCACGCTCTTTTTGGCGTCCCGAAGATACGCCCGGGCAAACGCCCCCAGGGGCGTAAACTCCCTGTCCAGCTCCGGCGGCGTGCCGCTCTCCACCTCGATATTGTAAAGCCTCATGGCGGTTTCCTCCTTATAAGCGAAAGCTCATAAAACTTGTAATACCATTGTAACATTTTTTTCCGAAAAGCAAAGCCCAAAGTGGCCGGTTTCGACATTTCGCATAAAAAATTGGATAATCCATCAATGCCGGACGGGCAAAACGTGGTATGATATAGGCACCGTTTATTATATATTAAAAGGAGTGACAGTTTTGGACAGACAACGGCTTATGGACGCCCGGGACTGGGCGGCGGCGGAGCTCCGGCGGTGTCTTGATTTCTGGCTGGAGCACGGGATGGACCGGGTCCACGGCGGCGTGTACACCTGCCTCGACCGGCGGGGAGACGTCTACTCCACGGATAAGTCCGTCTGGATGCAGGGGCGCTGCGGCTGGACCTTCTCCTATATGTGCGCCCAGTACGGCGTCCGGCGGGAGTGGCTGGAGGCGGCGGAGAGCTGCCTTGACTTCATGGAGAAGTACTGCTTCAACCGGGCCGCCGGGGGACGTATGTACTTCACGGTCACGGAGGACGGCCGGCCTCTGCGCCAGCGGCGGTACTATTTCTCCGAGTCCTTCTACGCCATGGCAAACGCGGAATACTACGGCGTCACCGGCCGCCGGGAGCACCTGGAGCGGGCCCGGCGGGCGTATGAGACGTACTGGACGCTCTACCGCGGCGGCCGGGACCCCACGGGGCTTGGCCCCAAGACGGAGCCCTCCACCAGGTCGGGACGGGCCTTCGGGCCGCCCATGATCTTCTTAAACCTCTCCGGCATCATGCGCCGGGTGGACCCGGAGCGGGCGGAGCTCTATGACGGGAGGGCCGGGACGTGCGTGGAGGAGATCTTCCGCTATCATGTCCGCCCGGAGCTCTGCTGCACGCTGGAGAACGTGTCCCCGGAGGGGGAGCCCCGGCTCTATTACACCGAGGGCCGGACCGTAAATCCCGGCCACGACATCGAGGCCGTCTGGTTCCTGCTGGAGCACGCCAGGCGCACGGGGGACGACGCGCTGGTGAGGCGCGCCGCGCAGATGTTCGACTGGGCCGCGGAGGCCGGCTGGGACCGGGAATACGGCGGTATCAAATACTTCATCGACTGCAAGGGCCTCCCCCAGGAGGCCTACGAGCACGACATGAAGCTCTGGTGGCCCCACAACGAGCTGCTGATCTCCTCCCTGATGCTCTACCGCGATACCGGGGAGGAAAAGTATCTGGATTGGTTCTACCGCGGCCTCGACTATTGCAAGGACCACTTTTCGGACCCGGAGTACGGCGAGTGGTACGGGTATCTGCGCCGCGACGGCAAGCCCACCCAGCCCCCCACCAAGGGCAGCACCTTCAAGGGCCCCTTCCACCTCCCCCGGTGCCTGGCCATAGTGGACCGGACCGCCGGCGAGCTCCTGAAATAACGGCCCCAAAGCCGCAATGTCATTAAGTTAAGCAAAATCCGAGCCTCATACGCGGGAGGAACCCGCCCCTACGAATCAATCAAGAACGTTGCAATTATTAAAAATCCCAAATCAACGCGATAACCCACAATCCCGCT
Source organism: uncultured Oscillospiraceae bacterium (assembly GCA_947632155.1). Taxonomy (GTDB): domain Bacteria; phylum Bacillota; class Clostridia; order Oscillospirales; family Oscillospiraceae; genus RUG626. The sequence goes on along the minus strand of CANROF010000003.1, from coordinate 57,136 downwards.
GTACGGGCCGCTGCCCACAGCGGCCCATTCCCCCGATTCACCGCCCAATTCCCATCAATCGCACCACGCCCCCGTAGGGGCCGATGACCACATCGGCCCATTTTTCCGATTCACCACCCGTTTTCCATCAATCGCACGACGCCCCCGTAGGGGCCGACGACCGAAGGAAGTGCCCCCGGGCGGACCACATCGGCCCGCGCTTTCGTTGCGCTCCCGCCCTCCGTTCAACGGGGCGCGGCGAAAAACTGGAAATGGGCCGCTGTGGGCAGCGGCCCGTACAGCGGGAATGGGAGGAGAATCCCGTTTGCTGGAAAGCAGACGCGAATCGGATTGACGGGCCGATGTGGTCGTCGGCCCCTACATGAACGATTTCGCGGTTATCGGAAACAATTCCTTTTCCTCGTAGGGGCGGGTTTTTTGTTGCATAGCATTATGGCTGCTGACTTAATGACATTGCCCAAAGCCGTCCCCTGTTTTGCGCAAAGGCCCCGCGTGGATTTTGCATGATCCACGCGGGGCCTTGTATATTCACTTTGGATTTAAAGACAGTTTATACGCATCCCTGCGCCTTCATGGACTCGGCGACCTTCAAAAATCCGGCGATGTTGGCGCCGGCCATGTAGTTGCCGGGCATACCGTATTCACGGGCCGCGCTGTCGCAGGCGGCGAAGATGCTCTTCATGATGCCGTGGAGCTTGCCGTCCACCTCCTCGAAGGTCCAACTAAGACGGGCGCTGTTTTGGCACATCTCAAGGCCGGAGGTGGCCACGCCGCCGGCGTTGGCGGCCTTGGCGGGGCCGTAGAGCATCTTATTGGCGAAGTAGACCTCGATGGCCTCGGGGGTGGAGGGCATATTGGCGCCCTCGGAGACGCAATAGCAGCCGTTCTTGGCGAGGATCTCGGCGCTCTCCTTGTTGATCTCGTTCTGGGTGGCGCAGGGCAGGGCGATGTCGCAGGGGATGGTCCAGATGCCGCTGCAGCCCTCGTGGTACTCGGCCTCAGGGTGAGTGGCGACGTACTCCTTGATGCGCTTGCGCTCCACCTCCTTGAGCTGCTTGACGGCGGCGAAGTCCACGCCGTTGGGATCAACGATGTAGCCGTTGGAGTCGGACATGGCCACCACCTTAGCGCCAAGAGCGGTGGCCTTCTGGAGGGCGTAGATCGCCACGTTGCCGGAGCCGGAGATGACTACCGTCTGGCCCTCAAAGGACTTGCCGTTGGCCCTAAGCATCTCGTCGGTGAAGTAGCAAAGGCCGTAACCGGTGGCCTCGGTGCGCGCCAGGGACCCGCCGTAGGGGATGCCCTTGCCGGTGAGGATGCCGGACCACTCGCCGGTGAGCTTCTTGTACTGGCCGAACATGTAGCCGATCTCCCGGCCGCCCACGCCGATGTCGCCGGCGGGGACGTCGATGTCCTTGCCGATGTGGCGGTAGAGTTCGTTTATGAAGCTCTGGCAGAAGCGCATGATCTCGTTATCGCTCTTGCCCTTGGGGTCGAAGTCGGAGCCGCCCTTGGCGCCGCCCATGGGCAGGGTGGTGAGGCTGTTTTTGAAGATCTGCTCAAAGCCCAGGAACTTGATGATGCTGAGGTTGACGGAGGGATGAAGACGCAGGCCGCCCTTATAGGGGCCGATGGCGTCATTGAACTGGATGCGGTAGCCGCGGTTGACCTGGATGTTCCCCTTGTCGTCCACCCAGGGCACCCGGAAGATGATCTGGCGGTCGGGCTCCACGATGCGCTCCATGACGTTGGCGGCCACGAGGTCGGGCCGGCGCTCGATGACGGGCTCCAGCGTCTCCAGGACCTCGGTGACGGCCTGGATGAACTCGGGCTCGGCGGGGTTGCGCTTCTTCACTGTCTCAAGGACGGACAGGAGATATGCGTTCTTCATTTATGAAACCTCCAAAATTAAATTATTTCAACACAAAAAATAACGGCCCTTGGCATACGCGGGCAAAAGCCCGCGACGCCCTTGCCGTTTACGGTCTTCATTTTATTCCTTTAAAGCGCCGTTGTCAATGGTCAATACAAATAAAAACGAATTATCATTGTATCAATCTTGCAAAAAATAGACAAAATCCCCCGCCCCCGCCGTTTCCGGCGCCGCCGGACGCCCCGATATATTCATTTTTTGGAGCAATGCGCTCACTGTTCGTTCAGCGCGCTCATATACCCGGCTGTGATGATACCGGCGGGGAGGGCTACGATGGCGATTCCGAAGACGGAGGAGATCATGGTCACCACCCGCCCGGCGGTGGTCACCGGGTAGATGTCCCCATAGCCCATGGTCGTCAGGGAGACGGTCGCCCAGTACACCGCGTCAAAAAAGGTCACGAACGAATCCGGCTCGATGTTGTATATCACCAGCGCGGATACCAGCACGTACACCGCCGCCAGCGTCCCCACCGCCAGCAGCGGCTCCTTGGACTTCTTGAATACCCCCGCGATGATCCGCACGCTCTTTGAATACCGGGCGGCGCGGAAGATGCGGAACACTCGCAGCACCCGGACGGCGTTGAGAAGCTGCGCCCCAAACACCCCGTTGTTCAAAACCGGCAGAGACGGGATGATGGAGATGAGGTCGATCACGGCCATCGGTGAAAACGGGTACCGCAAAAAAGGCCGCAGTCCCTTTTGGTGGAATTTATAGTCCGCCGTAGACAACCGCAGTATGTAATCCACTACGAACACCGTGACGCACGCGATGTCCACTGGCCGAAACCACGGCAGCGTCTCCTTGAAGGCCATGGGAATCGTTCCGACGACGATCACGGCGACCATGAGCACGTCGTAGGAAACGCTCAGCTTGTTCCGCTTGTTCGGCCAGAGGACGACCGTGAAGATCTTTTCGCGTATTCCGTGCTTTTCCATGATTCTTTTCCCTCCTTCCCCCACCGGAGCCGCCCGCCGGGTCAAGTCATTCCGTCCCTCGCTCCAGCTCCGTTTTGGCCTGGTCCAGCGCGATCTTCCTGTCCAAATACTGCTGGTAGAAGCCGCATATGATGTCCGTATCCCCAAAGGCGATCTGATTGCCCTTTTCCAGCCACAGGACCTTGGTACACAGCTCCTGGACCTGGCTCAATGCGTGGGAAACCAAGATCGTCGTGGCCCCGCCGGCGATGATCTCCCGCATCTTCTCCTCACTCTTTTTGCGGAAGGCGCCGTCGCCGACGGAAAGGACCTCATCTAAAATGAGGATGTCCGGCTGGACGAGGGACGCGATGGAGAAGGCAAGCCGGGATTTCATGCCCGAAGAGAGCTGCTTGAAGGGCCGGTCCTGGAAATCCTGGAGCTCCGCGAATTCGATGATTCGGCCGTAAGTCTCATCCATGAATTTCCGGGTGTACCCCAGCATCGCCCCGCGCAGGTAGGCGTTCTCCTTGACGTTCAACTCTCCGTCAAAGCCGCTGGCAAGCTCCAGCAGCGCCGCGATGTTCCCTTTCCGCTTTACCCACCCCTCCGTGGGCTCCATGATGCCGGACACGACCTTCAAAAGTGTGGACTTCCCCGCCCCGTTGGACCCGATGATGCCCAGCATCTCGCCCTTTTCCAGCTTGAACGAGATATGCCGGTCCGCCCAGAACTCCGTGACACGGTAGTTGCGCGTGAGCTTGCGCATCACGTATTCCTTCAGGCCGATGTCCTTGAAGTCCCCGGTGAGATAGCGGATGGAAACATCATTTACTTCAAGTACGCTCATGTTCCCCTCCGTCACACGTAATACAGGAATCTCGTGTTGTACTTCTTATACATAAAGCACCCCAGCCCCAGCACGATCGCCACATCCGCCGCCATCAGGAGATGAAACCAAATCGTAGGTATCGTCGCCTCGATGACGATCTTACGGAAGTAGCGGATGAAGAGGTAAATCGGGTTGAGCAGGAATGCGCACTGTCCCTTATAGCTGTATCGGTCAATCGTGTAAAAAATCGCAGAAAGATACATTAAGAGCATGGTAAAAACGTCGTAAAGATACTGAATATCCCGGAAGAATACGAAAAGCGCGGACAAAATCATGCCGACTCCGATATTAAAGAGAATCAAACAGCAAATCGGGTAAAGTAAAAAGAAAAATTTCCACGTAAAGGCCAGCCCGTCAAAGGCCACAAATACGAAGAACACTACCAGAACCAGGCCGTAATTAATGAGAGATTGGACATTTTTTGACAGCAGAAACAGATACTTCGGCACAGTAACCTTAGTAAATATTCCAGCGTTGCCCATAATGGTACGCATACCGCCCTTAGTGGCCTCGCTGAAATAGTTGAAGTTGAGGGTCCCGCAGAATATGTAGATCATATAGTGGGGCGTGTTGCGGCCGAAAAATTTAGTGAACACCACCGTCATCACCAAAAGCTGTAACAGCGGCGACAGCACGCTCCAGCCCATACCAAGGATGGTGCGCTTGTATTTCTTTTTAAAGTCACGTTTTACCAGCTCTTCAAAGAGGAATTGGTATTTCTTGAGTTTTTGAAACATACTATTCTTCCCTGTTCTTCTGAATGATCCACTCGATAAACTCCCTAACCGCCCCACATCCACCGGGTGCCTTACAAACGTGGTCACAGATTTCACGGACTTCAAGGACAGCGTCTGCCGGGCAGCCTTTGAGGCCACATAGCCGCATGGCGGGGAGGTCCAACAGATCGTCCCCAATATAGGCGGCCTGGTCTGCGGGACAGTTGAATTTTTCAAGGACCTTATTCAAACATTCGCATTTGTCCCGCACACCTTGATAGAGCTCTGTTATTTTCAGTTCCCAAGCCCTGTTTGCCACTATTTCCGAGCGCCGGCCGGTAATGATGACTGGAACAATACCGTATCGGGGCAAAATGTCGTGGATCCCGCACCCATCTTTGATGTCAAAGGCTTTACACACCTCTCCGTTTGGGCCCATATAGATCTTTCCGTCTGTCAAAGTTCCGTCCACGTCTATGAACAAACATTTCATTTCAAATCACCCCGCTGAATCTGGATGTTGTGATAAAATGCAGTCGTGCGGAATTCTTCCTGGTAGCAAGATAATCCTGCAGCATCTCCTCGATTTCTTTGTTTGCCGTGATGGCGGCACTGCCGGTTATGGGTCTTTCTGAGACTTTGTCGGCATAATTACGGTTTTCTGTGATGTTCGGATCATATCCGTCAAGTCCCGCGATTCCAATTTCTGCAACGCCAATTTGATCCAGCAATCTTAGGAGCATAATAGTAGAGTTATCCCCATACTGCCACCCGCATTTGTACAGGCGGCAAAAAGAAATCACATAGTCATCCTCTGAGCCAGCCGTTACAATATTGGAGGTAAGTATTTTCTTGATAGGTAACCGATGCTCGCGATGTTGAAACACCGTATATCTATTGACATTGCTCATGTAAAAATAATCTATTGGAACGGAATCCGGCTCAAAATTGATTGCAATGACCGAAGCACAAAATACGCTTATATATTGCAGGATACTGTCCACTTCTGTGGTGGCGGTACGTCCCGGAGCAATAATGGCCACAGACTTCCCTTTCAATTCATCCGCGAGCTTTGACATACTCCCGCTGTCGTCGATTTCAGCGCTCACAAGGTCCATGTATGTGCTCTCCAGAAGATCATAGTGATACCGTTTCCGGGCCAAAGCGCCAACTTTATTCAAAATAAACCGCATATCTTTTGAGCGGATGCTGTTCTTCTTTTTCAGGTACGCGATATTGTTGACATGGGCGCTGTAGGCTCCCGCCAGGAACATTTCCGTGTTATAGCCCCATCTCGCACGCATTTTTATAGGCGTTATGTAATTGTCTATCACATCCAGGATTGCGTCTATATCGTAGTGATATTGGAGCTTTGAAACCATGTACTGCGCTATCAACTCCGTAGGTGTGTTGCCTGCTCCTCTTCCCATTCCTGAAACAGTGGAATCCACAATAACATTGCGATGTCCTACTGACATCCCCAAAAATGCCTGAGATAACGAGCTTGACATCTGCATATTGTTATGGGAGTGGAAGCCAATTTTAGCATTAGGGCAAAGATTGTGGTTCACTAAGCTGAATACTCTTTGAAGATCATCCTCATACATCGACCCAAAGGTATCCACAAGAGAAAAGCAGTACGGCTCTATCTTGTTGACTTGCTCAATAAACTCTATGAGTTCAGAATCCGTGTAGCCCAGAATATCTACAGGCTGTACAAACAGCTTGTAGCCTTTTTCTTTTACGGCCCGGAAATACTCCAGCGCGTCATATCTCTCATGCTTAAAAAAACAAATGCGCACTGCGTCAAAAGATGTGCTGTCACATGGATCCAGGTTACTGATCGTGTACCTACTGAAGTCCGCCAGCACCGCAAACATGGTCTTTCCATGATTCTGTGGTACAAACTTTTGCGCGTCACGGCTGTTGAGGTAGACCGTTTTTCCAGGGGCAAAGCCCTCATCCTGCAAAAAACCAATTTCGACGATGTCGATATTGGCGTCAACAAGACCAGAAATGATTCCGCGGATCACGTCATCCCCGAAATATTTATCTACAAGATAGGCCCCGTCCCGCAGGGTGCAGTCCAAAAGCATTGCGTCACTCATATCGTTCCTCTTTTGATGATTTTCTCCACAGTCTTAATGTGCTCGGGGTAATCGACCCCCACACTCTTACAGACTGTTGTATGTACTCGTATCTTATACCCGTGTTCCATTGCCCGAAGCGGCTCTATGCCCTCTCCAAGCTCCAATTCGCTTTGTGGGGTTTTCCCAAACCAGAGTAGGAAGTCCCTCCTGTAGGCATAAATCCCAACATGGCGAAATACCTTCGCATAAGGGCCGCCTTTTGAATTTGAGGGGATGACTGATCTCGAAAAATACAGGGCGTCTCCATTTTGATCTGTGACAACTTTCACGGTGCTGTTGGCGTTGATCTCATCGCTGTCTGTGATCTCCGTTTTCAGAGTTCCGAAGGATACTGTGGGATCGTCAAAAATATGTATGACCTCCTGGATCATCTGAGGTGGTATCACCGGTTCATCGCCTTGAATGTTGATGTAGAGGTCCCCATCTGTCTTCTCCGCCACCTCTGCGACACGGTCTGATCCGGTCGGATGCTTGTCCGAGGTCATAATGACAGTCATCCCCAGCTCTTCACAAACCGCCCGGATTCGCTCGTCATCTGTTGCCACAACGACGAGATCAAGTTCCGGGACTTTCAGACATTGCTGATAGACCCACCAAATCATGGGGTTGCCGCAGATATCAGCAAGAGGCTTACCGGGGAAGCGGCTGGATTTGTATCTTGCTGGGATTACGCCTATTATTTTCATTTTTATGTTCCTTTCGTAACATTGTGCAACATAATATTTCTTTCTTTTCTTTTTGCAGATATCATTCTCAGCTTAACTCATCTGTTATTAAGGCGACTATTTTATCCAGAAAGCTTTCTTCGTCATTAGCATGCCACACCAAATCGAATTGTTTTGGCTGGTTATACATTTCTGATAAAAAGAAGATTTCATTTGAGTCTCCAACTTGTCCCCATGAAAATTTGCTCTCATTATAAATTGCAATTTTTAGGCACCTGGCGCTACTTACGATATCTAAAAAACCACTCCGTAGCCCAATACACGCTCCTGCTATTTCCAAAAACGGAACCGCCTGAGAATGTGGGACTAGGATAGGGACGGTCTCTGGTATGGCAGGTTCCTTCGCTCCAACTGAATTAGTGCAAACGATATACCCTTTACTTGATAGACAGTGAGCCAGTTTAATCCACACCTTTTTAGGCACGAATCTAAATGATTTTGCGTATGGCGCAAGTAGAACTGTTTTCCCGGGAATCAACTTATAAGTTGAAAACAATTTTTCCAAATATGCTTTATCCCCTTTGATTGTGGGCATATCCATATCAGCAGCATCAATATCAAGGAATGCCAACAGTTCTGACGCAATGTTAAATCCATGCAAACCATCCAAATATTGAAGAATCAAAGTATGCCTGTAAACATTGTGATAGTGTATACTCTCAAGGTGCGTAACTTGTTTAGTATCAAACATAAGAAGATTCCAGAGCCATTTGAAGTCATCGAATGAAAATGGTTCAACAGGATCTATGCCAAAAAAGTTCCGTGCTATTTGTTCTCCGGTTTTCTCATATACCGCGAGGACTGTCGTTACATCCTTGTTAACGTATTTATTTTTGTAAGCTCTATATATCATCCCAATCAAATATGCATCTCCTGTACCGTTACAAGAGAGCAGTAGTCTGGCGGTTTCACCGTATTTTTTCGTAAAATTAGAATACAGTGAATACCCCGTCATAACCTTAGTTTTATATGTGTGATATATTCTATATACTGATTTTTCAGATAATCTTTTTTTGAACTTTGCAATTATATCGCTTAATAATTCTTTACATCTTCTAAGTGCATATACCAAGCCTTTTTCTCGTAAACAGTGAAATCCTTTCTGGGAAAGTAATTTCAACTGATGTAACATATTGCAAAATCGATATAACTTCCAAGACCGAATTGCTCTGTTCTCTTTCTCCAATCGCGCGATTTTATTTCTGAGTTCCTGAATGTTATATAGCTTTTCATATTGAGTGTATATTGTCAAAGCCTCTATTGCTTTATCGCTATACAGCGGGAGTAATTCTTGGGCAATCTTTGGGAGGCAATTATGGATCTTCTTTCTATTCTTGAATGTAACGTAGCGTTCAAGATGCATTTCGTAGATTGACAAATATAACCGTAAAATATCATCTGTGCTCAAATTATTGCCATCATAAATATTAAACAGATAATTATAAGCATCCTTTTGATAGGCCGCTGAATCCTGCGGATACATCGTAAATGGGCGGCTTGCTACGTCATCAAGGTACTCTATAAAACATTGAATCTTAACTGAATTATTGCTACTATACTTTGCTAGATAATAATTATAAGCCCCTTTGCACAACACTGTTTCTGCTGGCATATTCACGATCTCGTCAGCTTTTCCCAGTTCATACATTGCTTTGAACAAAACAGATTGATCAATGGAATCTGTATTCATTTTCTCAGCCGATTTTAACCACAGTTGCTTCAATTTTGTTTCAAGGTCTTTTTTTAAGGATTTTAGGCCATCGTAACTTGTGGTATACTTGTCATATGTAGAATTAAGTGTTTCTATCCACTCTGAATAATCAAGCTTTGCTGTAACCCAATCAAATCGTCTCGCTATCCGTAACGCTTGATTTTTCATTCTCCTTTTCTTAAGTAAGGCAAAACTAATTGAAGCTTCAGCCTTCATCTCCTCTTTATAATTCTCCAAGGAATAAGAATTAATTGCGGGAAACTTACCAAAAAACAGGAATGACCAGTAGACATATTCCATCACTTCCGCAATTGCTTTTGAAACATTTCCCCTATATGTCGCAATATGATTTAGATGATCTTCGTTGCAACTAAGGCCATCGGGAAGATAGTCTAAAACATCCCGATAATTTACAACACATCCTGTTTCTCTCATGATGTCAAGTTGTGGATTCCATATTGTCTCTTTTCTAGCATCGATAGAATCCCCTGACGCAAGGCCATCGATAATTAGAATCTTTTTCCCTCTTAATGCCGCTTCAAAGTAAGCAGTTGATCCCGGTGTAATCACAACATCTGCATTATCAATCAAATCTTGCATATCAAGATGTTCGTTCAGGAGTACGATATTATTTGGGAGGTTCCCTCCGCAAAGACTATCAATAACACTGTACAAATGTATCCTGCTAATATGAATATCGTTAATTTCATTTATCAACCATCTAGGTTTAACAATAAGCTTTCGATCCGGAAATCTTCTCCCAATTTTTAAAATCATTTCAGCTAGTTGGGTTTTCCCTTCCAGACTGTAAGGAAAATGGCCAGTATCAATAAATAAAAATGAACGGTTTGGGCCGGTCTGTAGTTTCGGATGGTCGTTTTTTGGTGAGCCGACAGCCATTCTAGCGCAGTCCTCCCATTGAATAACCGGGCGGTTCTCGGTCTGTACAAACATAAAATCGCCACCTGGCGTTGTCCACCTGTTTGAAAATATAAAATTGTATGAAAAAATATAAATATCGTTAAAAATCAAATCACCTACACTATCCATAGGACAGAATGCACAGTCATAGTCTTTTATAATCTCATTTTTCAGTTTGGAGACCGGCCTTATTTTGATAGGTAAATCCGCAAACATACGAATATGTCTGCTCTCCATGCGCTTAGCAAAAATGTCTACCAGATGTCCTCGTCTCACCAACTCTCGGACAACATTTTCAACAGAAAGATTCACTGCGTCATGTGCTGTAATAACTAGTATTCGCATAGGTTTTCTTCCTTTTTACAACAAAATCATATCTTACTATTTTTTCTACTTTGAAAAACTTCCACCTCCACCGCATCCTCGCACAGGGCCATGTTGTTTAGGCCGGTATACGCGATGGAGGCGCCGGCGGGCCACCATTTGGCTTGGCGGGGGTGGAGGATGAGCTTTTTGCAGGTTGACGTGGAGGCCACGTCGCACAGGCCGCTGCGGAGGGCGATGAAACAGCCGGCGATATTTAAAAACGGGACGAGCTCCCGGAACGGAAGCGACAGACGGACCGTCCCCGGTATGGGCGTCTCCTCACCGGCGCAGTTGGTGCAGACGGTGTAACCGGCCTGCCGGAGGCGTTGGGCGAGGCCGGCCCAGAAGCTCCGGGGCGGCGCGAATTGCTCAAGCCCGGTGGAATAGGGCGCCAGGAGGACGGTTTTCCCGGGGATCAGGCGGTGAGCCCGGAACAATTCCGCCATCCGCTCCCGGTCCTCCGGGAAGCGGGGCTGCTCCCGGGGCGCCTCCGGCCCCAGGCCGTAGCCCATGGTCAGGTAGAAGTCCACCATGTTGAGCCCGCGGAAGCCCCGGAGATTGCCGCTTGTGATGTTTTCGTAGGGGAACGCCTGCTGATGGTGGAGATTTCGGAACCGGCAGGGCGCGGGCCCCAGGAAGCACCTCATGTTCAAGAGGCAGACAAATTGATTCTCATCCCGGATCTGGTACGTGTGGCCTGAGCAGATTGGGAACAGGGCGAGGACCTTTTCCTCGGAGCCGCCGGGGGTGAGGAAAACGAAGTTTTTGACTCCGTTTCTTTCGAGCCATGCCTTCAGATAGAGCGCGCAGATATAGTAATCGCCGTTTCCTCTCCATGCCGTCGCCAGAAGCTCTGTGTCGTCCCCGTATTTCGAGATGAGCCTGCTGTACAGCCTGTACCCCGTCAGGACGCGCTTGACGAACACCACGGGGATTCGCAGCAGGTCAAACCGTTTCAGAAATTCCTTGAGCGCCCTCACAGCGTCTCATCCACCTTAAATATGGTATCCGGTATCTTGTCCCGGGGCGTGTTCACCGCCACGGACATGGCAAGGCCGGAGGGCTTGCGGTCGTTGACTACGATCCGCTCCCCGTATGGCGCGTTGAAGAGGATGTGGTCGCAGCGGATGTTGTTCTGGCTGAGGAAATCCAGGGTCAGATCCCGGTACGCCTCCGTGCGGGAGGTCAGGATGATGACCGTATCCTCCGGGCGGATGTTGGCGAGAAATTCCTTGGCGCCGGGCAGGAGGGTATCATGGCCGTCCAGTTTGTAGCCGTTGTGCTTCGCAAGGGTGCCGTCCAGGTCCAGGATCCACGTCTTGGGCAGGGGCGAGAGGATGATCGTCTCAGGCATTTTTCAACTGCTCCCCTATCGCCCCGCCGGGGTGATTCTGCTTGAAGTCGTGGAGCGTCACGCCCAGGCGCTCCGCCAGATTCAGCGCCAGGCCCTGGAGCACCACCAAATTCACCGTGGTGGAGTTGTTGGGCACGATGTCCCACTCGTCCCCCTCGTGGTCCAGGTCCAGGAGCAGGTGCTTGGGAATCTCCCGGGCCAGGGTGCTCTCCCGCCGGAAGCTCAGCAGCCATAAGTCCACGCCCCTGGCTTTCAGGAGCTTCGCCAGATATACGGACTCCACTGTCTCTCCGCTCTTGGTCAGGATGATCACCAGGTCCCCAGGTCTTACAAGCCCCAGGTCCCCGTGGACGGCGGTATTGGTGTTCATGAACGCCGCCGGCAGCCCCAGAGAGTTCATGGTCCCCACAAATTTATCGCACACTGGGACGTTCTTGCCCAGGCCGCTGACGATGACCTTGTGGCCGCCCTCGATGACGGCCTGGCACTCGTCCAGAAGCCGGTTGAACACCGCCTCGTCCATGGATTGGACGGATTTTTCGATGGTGCTCAGGATGTTTTTAAAATATGTTCTCATTTCAGTACTTCCTCCAAATAATATAGTCCGTTGTAATAGGCCCCGCATATGGAGTCGTAGTCCTCCCAGGCGTAGGTGGTCAGGGACAGCCAGATGATGGCGTGGATGAGCTTCACCTGCTCCGGCGTCACCTCATCCCCCAAGAGGCGGAAGAACTCAGGCTCCAGGCTCTCCCAGCCGTTGGAGGCGATTTGCAGCTCTACGCTGTCCTCCCCTATCCCCAATGAAAACCGCTTGCGGTTGAACTGGTCGTAATTACCCACCACGGAGTAGTAGAGCTTGGACCAGTCGTAGGCCGGGTCGCCGTATAGCTCAGTGGCGCCGAAGTACCCCCGGGGGTCGATGAGCACCGGAGTGCCGTCCGTCCGGAGCATCATGTTGGAGAAGGTGCAGTCCCCGTGGATAAGCTTGAAGGATGGCGGGAAGTATTGGGCAATCTGGTTTTCTAATTCCTCTCGGTGGAAGAACACGTTGCGGCATCTCCGGCCATTGACTGTGACAGTCTCGTTGTTGGCAAAGGGAACAAGATTTTTGACCTTTTCAAGCCGTTGAAAGGTCTTTCCGATGTACGCCTCGTCGAAGCTGGCCCGGTCCGAGGGGACGCTCTCCAGCGCCTGGACGGACTTCAGGCAGCCGATGATCTGCCTTAAAAGCTCCGCCTTTTCGCCGTATGTAAGGTCATCGTACTCGTAGATGGCCCTGCCGCCTATGAGCTCCATCTTCAGCGGCTCGTAGGAGACAATGTTGGGAATATTGGGGAAATGCCGGCCCTGGACCCGCCTGTACCAGGCGGCCTCCCGCTTGGCAAGGCCCCGGCCCTGGTCGTCGATGGGCTCCTTCACGAAAAAGCCGTCCTCAATGTACGTCCGGTTGAAGGGCCGGCAGCGGGAGGATTCCAGCTTCTCATATTCTGACAGCAGTCCGTACTCCTTGACGCGGCGCAGGGGAAGACTTTGGAAAGTCAGTCCTGTCTCGGAGAGCCACCGGACCAGCTCCCCCTCCTCCGGCACGCCCGCCAGGGCCGATTTGTCGTGGAATACAAAGAGTCCCGCTACGCCGAAAGTGTCCGAACGCTCCTCAACGAACAATCCGTCCTCGTACTTCCACCGGCATGGAAAGTCCTTGGCCACGCCGATGTAGTCCCCGGACTCATCGGGCAGCTCAAAGTTCTTGGGGAGGATGAGGTCGGACCAGATGAGCATAAAGGGCTCGCCCTCCGGAAGCTTGTCCACGGCCTGACTTAGCCCCGCGCAGGTGCCGCTACATCCCGTGGCCCTGACTGTGGTGTACTCCACGTCCGCGAAGGCCGCCAGATACCGCTCCAGCACGTCGCACTTGTAGTCCCCGATGATGACGTACCGGCTGTCCGGGTATTTGCGGAACAGGTGGAAAAGCATGGGCAAATTGTCGATAGGCACCAGTGCCTTGGGCTTGTTCCGGGTCAGATGCTTCATCCGCGTCCCCTTGCCCCCGGCCTGGACGACAATGTACTTGGGATTCATACGGGCCGTCCCTCCAGAAAGGTCTTGATCTCCGGGTCGTCCCCGGCATATGTGGGGGCCCTCGGGCGGGTGAAGGGGTAGACGCGGTAGACGCCGATGACGAAGATCTCCTCCACCGTGGTGCCCCGCTTGCCGATGAGGGCGGAGCCGTTCCGTCCGTTGGGCTCGTCTAAGGACGCCACCGTGAAGCGCTTGTCGAACTCGTAGAGGCAGTAAAACTGCATCAGGTGCTCCGCCTTCCTCCGGCTGAAATTCACCACCCGGAGGATGTTCTTGGAAAAGAGCGCCGCGCATTTTTTCACCGCCGGATCGTGGGTCAGCAGGACGGCGTTCTTGTACCTGCGGCTTTTCAGCATGGCGTCCAAATACAGCAGCGCCAGGTGATTCGTCTCCCGGTTCCGGTCTGGCAGGAGGATCACGGCGGTGTTCCCCTCCACGCCCTTGCCCTTGACGATCTTGTGCCAATGCCACCAGCCCTTGTAGGCGGAGATCAGGTTGCGGTAGAGCTGTCGCTTGACCTGTTTCAGATGTTTGGATGTTGACATATGGAATCCCCTTTTAGCGCGTAAAGTGTATGCTTGTAAAGCGCCCAACTGCGGGCGATAAGGAACGCCTTGGCTTTTTCCTTGGCGGAGAATTCCGCACCCGCAAAACGCCCTTTACAAAGCTCCCGAAGCTCCCCCCGGAGCTCACGGATGAGGCCGGTGTTCTCCCGCTCCAGGCCATAGCGGACGATTTTTGAGCACATATCCAGATCATTGCGCAGTTGAAGCTGCGCGCAAAGCTGCCGGAGCGAATCTTCCCCGGAGAATATCCGCTGCGCCTCAGTCAGCATCTCCCGGAAGCTCACCAGAGCCCGCTGGGTCGGCGGCCCGTTGCAGGCGCTGTCCGGGTGCTGGACATAGTGGTATTTGGCCCGGGTCCCAAAGGCCGTTTTGTTGGCCCTCTGGAGGGCATGGAGATTGAACAGCAGGTCCTCGCCGATGGGGTATCCGGGGTCGAAGCGGGTATCAATAAGGATTTTTCTCCGATAGATCCTACAGCAACTGGAATTCGCAAAAAAACGCCGCGTTTCACGGATATGGCGGACATCGGCGCAAGTCTCTCTGTTTGGGATACCGCTGACCTTTTGTACGCCCTCTGCTTCGAAAATCATGCCGCACTGGGCAATATCCGCCCCGTGTCGCCGGGCCAGGTCCAAGAGATACGCATACTGATCCGGGTCTATGTAGTCGTCGCTGTCCACAAAGCCGATCCACTCCCCGTTGGCGGCCGCCAAGCCGGCGTTCCTGGCGGCCGCCGCGCCGCTGTTCTCCTGATGAAAAGCCTGGATTCGGCTATCCTTGGCGGCGTATGCGTCGCATATGGCGCCGCTTCCGTCTGTGGAGCCGTCGTCGATGAGGATGATCTCTAAATTCCTATAGGTCTGACCGGTAACGCTGTCCAGGCAGTCTTTCAGATAAGGCTCCGCATTGTACACGGGGACTATGACGGATATCTTCGGCTGGTCCATTGCTCATACCCCTGAATCGGTTCCAAATCTCCGCGCTTACAGCCCTCACGTCAAACCCCGCCGCGGAAATCTCACGGCTTCCGCTCTCGTGGCGGTGTCCGTGCAGCAGCGCCTCCGCCCAGGCGCGGGGCCCGCGGCTCAGCGGGAGTGGTTGGATGTGCCGTGAGACGCGCACCTCCGCGGGAACATTCTCCGAGCACACCACCGGCAGGCCCGCCGCCAGGGCCTCGATGGCGACGATGCCGAAGCCCTCGAAGAGGCTGGGGAAGGCGAAAGCGTCCATGGCCCAGAGGAGGCGTTCCGGGCGGGAGGTCGTCCCGTAGAAGATGACCTTGTCCGTTATGCCCAGGTTTGCAGCCTTTTTCAGGAGGGCGGGCTTGTCCTCGCCGCCGCCAACGAAAAGGAGGACGGCGTTGGGATTTTGCTTAACGGCCTCGGCCAGGACATTCAGGAGGAAGGTCTGGTTTTTCTGGCAGCACAGCCGGCCGATGTGGCCGATGACGAATTTATTCTCAATGTCCAGCTCCGCGCGGACCTTGGCGCGGACCGCGGGGTCAAAGCGGAAACGCTCCACGTCGATGCCGTTGGGGATGAAGGTGTAACCGCGCTTTTGGAGCTCCCGTTTTCCGAATAGAAATTCCGCCGCGTTTTTGGAGCAGGCCCAGAGGTCCGTGGCATACCTGATGTATCTTCTTCTTGCCTGCTCGTGGAGCAACTGCTTCACCGGCCTCGTCGCGCTCTTGCGCAGGGCCGTGTTGTGGCTGTGGGCGATGCGAACGGGGACGCCCTCCCGCTCCGCTATCTTCAAATAGGCCAGTGAGAGGCCCTGGAAGGCGTTCAAATGGAGCACATCGTATTTGCGCTCCCGGACAAGCTCCCGGAATCTCCGGTGGTTCTCGAGGACATCGCGCTGGCTGCCGGACAGCTCAAAAAACCGCACCCCGTGTTGGCGCAGCGGGTCCGTGAAGACGCTCTCCCCGATGCTGGAGGCCACAATGTCCATCTCCAAGTCCGTCATGTCCATCCGGGTCAGGACGTTACACAGAAACGACTCGATGCCGCCGGACTCCCAGCGCTCGCAAAAGCAGCAGACGCGCCTCACGCGTCCCACCCCACCGTGAGCTGCTCCTGCTCCAACTGGCGGTCCATGGTCTGCTCGACCAGGAGCTCGAAGCTGGATTCCACACTGGCTTTCATAGTAAAGTACAGTTTTCTCAGGCACCGTGGATTGCCTTTCTCCTCCGGCACCTTTGCGGCGGCGCAGAGGTTGGCGATGCTGTGTGAGATGTAGGTGTGGGAGGGGGTGGTCCCTAATTTTGTGAGGAAGAGGGGGCCTGATGTGATGCCCTGGCTTTCGGCGAAGCTCAGGAGCTCCTGTTGGAGACAAGGCGGGATGCGGAAGGCGGTCTGGTCGCCCAGGTAAGTCACCCAGAAGCGGCCCTTGCGCACGTTCTCCACCGTCACCATTGGCAGAGACTGGGAGTAGATGCCGGTGCAGGCGAAAATCTTCACGATGAGGTACAGCTTCTCGTTACCCTGGGCTTTGGCCGTCGCCAGCATCCGAAAATACTCGCCCCTGGTCAGCTCCGGCTGGGGATTGCGGGCAACCTTCAGCCGGTCCGTAAGCCGCAGCTCCCTATGCCCCACAAACTCTAAGAATTGGTTCACGGCCACCAACATCCCGTTGACGGCGGAATTGGAGTAGCCGTCTTCCAACATTTTGTCCCGCCAGCTCTCCAACGTCCCCCGCCGAATGGTCTTGTCCTCCGGCAGGAAGTTATAGAGCGAGCGCAGGCCCCGGCGGTAAATGTTCTGGGACTCGCCCGAGCGCCCCTGCGCCATCCAGGCCATCAAAGACCGCTCCGCTTCGGCCATGTCCATGACCACGCCGTCCGGTTTTCTGTTCTCAGCAACGCCGACTTGCATACCCGCCTCCTTTTGTGATTCAAAGAGGACAGAATATTAAGTCTGTGCAAGGGAGGGTGATATTGGCCCGAATATATTTAAAAAGACCGCAAAAAAATAAATCCCGCCAGCAAATCGCGGGATTTAAGAGCGCAATTAAGTAAGACTGCCCAATTTTTGCACAGGCAGCCTTGATTTGTTATGCAAGAAAATAAGGCTTTTTTCGATTTAAGTATTGCTAAACCTACATTTTTGTGATACTATGTACAGGCTTGTGTGGTCAATTACGTGTCGGCGATGACAGAATTAATATTCCGTGTCTCACACGACTAAGCCCAACCGGTCCATCTGGCGGGCGTGCTCCTGGCCGGTGGAGATGAGGTAGATGCGGGTCGTCTCCACGCTGGAGTGGCCGAGGACGTCGGCCAGCTTCACGATGTCGCGGTATACCTTATAATATGTTTGCGCGAACAGGTGCCGGAGGTTGTGGGGGAATACTTTTGACGGCTCCACGTGCGCAAAAAGGCAGATCTTCTTCATTTCCGCCCAAATTTGACGTCTTGACATACCTTTTCCGCTTCCGGTGAGGAACACCTCGCCGGAGGCGATTTTGTTCTTTTTGATATACTTTTGAAGGCGTTTGCAGAGCTTCCCCGGCAGGATGATCGTCCGTATCTTCCCTTTCAGCGCAATCACCGCCCGACCTTGATTGACGGCCTTTACGGTGATGTATTTGACCTCCGATACCCGAATCCCCGTGGCGCAGATCGTCTCCATCAGCAGCGCCAGCCGCTCGTCGCCTCTGGCGTAGGCCGCCTGGATAAGCTTCTCATACTCCCCCTGTGTCAACTCCCGCCCCGGGTCCCGGAACACCCTCCGCTGCAGCCGCAGCGCCTTAAGATGGCACTCCTCCCACCCGGCAAACCTGAAAAACGCGTTCACCGCCGCGATTTTCCCATTCACCGTAGCCGGAGCAAACCGCCCGTCCTGAAGCGATTCTTTCCACTCCACCGCCGCCGCTTTCGTCACTTCCCTCCCATCCAACCAGCCCACAAATTCTTCAACGTTGTGACAATACTTCTGTATTGTACTCTCCTCCCGCTCTTCAGCGCGAAGATGAGCAATAAACAAACTGACCATATCCTGTCTAATTCTACAACTTTTCCTGCGCATTTGGCTTCCTCCTTGTAAGATCAAATCCCGGCGGCCTTCGCCGTCACCTATATCTTACCAAGAGTTTTCCCAATTTCCCACATTACACCGCCACAACCCATTTTTTGCATACGACATAGACATCAAAAAAGCCGTGAAAAAGGGCTGGTTTCGGCGCTTTTCACGGCTTTTTATTTTTTGATCTATTCTTCAATAAAAAGGATGCTCTTTATTGGATGGCGGTATTATTTGCGCATTAAGGCGGCGCCGCTGTGCCAGGCCTGGCCTACCTTTTCGCCGACGGCGTAGTAGCTGTTCTGCATCTGGTCGAAGATGAAAGCACGGATCTTCCCGGCGTCGATTTTTCCGGCGTTGTCCAGGATTCTTTCGTCCGCGATCACATTGATAATTTTTCCCAGTACCCGCAGGCCATAGGGCTGGGTCTGCATCTCCACGACCTCGCACTCCAGTGTGAGAGGGTACTCGGTGATGACCGGAGCGTCCACCCGCTGGCTTCTGACGGCGTGCAGGCCGGTGCGCTCAAATTTGTCCGCCATCTTGTTGGAAGTGGCGATTCCGAGAAAATTCGATTCCCGCAGCGTATCCGTGCCCGGAACGGCCAGTGTGAAGGCTTTTCTCGCCTCAAGATTGGCCACCGTTTTGTGCTCTGCTTCCAGGTTCAGCGCGACCATGTCCTCGGCACAGATACCGCCCCAGGCCATCATCATGACGTCCACTGTGTTGTCCTCGTTATAGGTGCCGATCATGTAGGTCGGCATGGGAAACAGGTAGGGCTTGACGCCCATATCTTTTGACATAGCTGTGACTCCTTTTCATATCAGCGGCAAGGTTTGGCCGGAAGTTTGGGGTATGCGATGCGTCGTTGGCGTTTTTTCGCTCAGCAATCCAGGAGCTCCGCGGTGCAGGTCCCGGCGGTGGTTTGGCGAATCTTGGCCCGCAGGGGCAGGACGGAGCTGGGGGAGACGGAAAGCTCGTCGATGCCGATGGCCAGGAACGTCTCCAGCAAACTCAGATCCGCGCCAAGCTCGCCGCAGATGCCGATCCAGATACCGGCGGCGTGGGCCGCGTCGGCGGCGATCTTCAGCGCCCGGAGCTCCGCCGGGTGATGGGGGTCGAAGAACCGGCCCAGGTCGCTGGCCTGGCGGTCGCAGGCCAGGGTGTACTGGGTGAGGTCGTTGGTGCCCACGGAGAAGAAGTCCACTTCCTTTGCCAACGCGTCCGCGATAAAGACGCTGGCGGGAGTCTCCACCATGATGCCGATCTCCGTGTCCCTGTTGTAGGGGATGCCCTCGGCGTCCAGCTCAGTCATCACGGCCTGACAGGCCTTCTTGCACTCCCGGACCTCCCAGACGGAGGTGATCATGGGGAACATGATGGCGACTTTCCCGTAGGCCGACGCCCGGTAGAGGGCCCGGAGCTGGGTGCGGAACACCTCGGGCCGGTTGAGACAAATGCGGATGGCCCGGACGCCCATGGCGGGGTTCTCCTCCTTCTGGAGGTTAAAATACGCCACCTGTTTGTCGGCGCCGATGTCCAGGGTGCGGATGACCACCCGCTTGCCGCCCATGGCCTCGGCCACCTTCTTGTACGCCTTGAACTGCTCGTCCTCGGAGGGGTAGTCGCTGGCGGCAAGATAGAGGAATTCCGAGCGGAAGAGGCCGATCCCCTGCCCGTCGTTTTGCAGCACCGCGGGGACGTCGTCCGGGGAGCCGATGTTGCAATAGACCATCATCTCCCGGCCGTCCAGAGTCACGTCCTCCTTGCCCCGCATCTCGTCCATGAGGGCGCGCAGCTCCGCCTGCTTGCGGGCCTTTTCCTCATAAGCGGCCAGGGCCTGCTCGTCCGGGTCCAGAGTGACGGTGCCGGCGGCGCCGTCGATGTAGGCGACCCGGCCCTCATACTCCTTCGTGAGGCTGTCGCCCAGGGCGCAGATGGCGGGGATGCCCATGGTGCGGGCCAGAATGGCGGTGTGGCTGTTGCCGGAGCCGCCCTGGGTGATGAAGCCTAAGATCTTGCTCTTGTCCAGTTGCAGCGTCTCCGACGGGGCCAGGTCGTCGGCGGCCAGGATCACGGGGACGTCGGAGTCGATGCCGCCGTCGGCGATTCCCATGAGGTTATTGAGGATGCAGCGGGTCACGTCCTTGATGTCCGCGGCCCGGGCCCGGAGATACTCGTCCTCCATGGCGGCCATCATGGCGGAAAACTGCTCTCCGGCCACCTTGACGGCGTACTCCGCGCAGCACTCCTCGTCCTCCAAGGTGGATAGAATGGTGTCCACGTAGTCGTCGTCCTCCACGAACATGGCGTGCGTCTCAAAGAGGATGGCGGTGTCCTCCCCCGTCTCCTCCCGGGCCTTGTCGGCCAGGGCCTCGAGCTGGGCCATGGACTTCTCCTGGGCCTCGCGGATGCGGGCCTTCTCGGCCTCGATGTCGGAGACGGAAACCTTGGCTATGTCATTGCCGGGGCGCTGAAAAAAGCAGATTGGGCCGCTGGTGACGCCCTTGGAGACGCCCTTGCCCTGCAAAAGTGTCATAAACTCTCCTCCAATCTCAAACCAAACTGCGCCCGGTGTGCAAACCGGGCGCGAAAATTCGTCAAATTTACAGATTCTCCTTGAAGAACGTCTCCATAGCGGCGATGGCCTCGTCCTCCTGGGGGCCCTCGGCGGTGACGGTGACAACGTTGCCCTGCTTGACGCCCAGGCTCATGAGCTTCATGAGCTGGCTGGCTTTCACGGCGTTGCCGTCCTTGGCGACGGTGACGGTGGTGTCGGCGTAGGCTTTGGCGGCCTTGGCCAGTAAGCCGGCGGGACGGGCGTGGATGCCCAGGGGATCTGTGATGGTGTAGGTAAACTCTTTCATGGCGGTTCTTCCTGATTAGAATGAAGTAATATGTATACCCGCGCCTGTCCGGACAGCCGAAAAGCGCGGTATGGTCACATCGTCTAATATTATATCAACTATTGCATCAAATGTCCAGCACTTTTATGAGGGAAATAATTAATCCGAAAATTTCATAAAACATCTTGCCAAATTCATACGGGTTTGGTATAAATTTTTGTTAAAAACGCCAATCCCTTTCGGGGGATGAAAATA
Source organism: uncultured Oscillospiraceae bacterium (assembly GCA_947632155.1). Lineage (GTDB taxonomy): Bacteria > Bacillota > Clostridia > Oscillospirales > Oscillospiraceae > RUG626. The sequence goes on along the minus strand of CANROF010000003.1, from coordinate 35,686 downwards.
AGGAGGAATCCGGAAAAAATGAGAATGCCCAGCGGCTTTTTATGGGGCGGCGCCACCGCCGCCAACCAGTGCGAGGGGGCCTACAACGAGGGCGGGCGCGGCCTCTCCAGCGTGGACGTGGTGCCCTTTGGCCCGGACCGCATGCCCGTGGCGAGGGGGCTCAAAAAAATGCTGGAGTGCGACAGCGAGCACACCTACCCCGCCCACGAGGCCATCGACCTCTACCACCACTACAAGGAGGACATCGCCCTTTTCGGCGAGATGGGCTTCAAGTGCTACCGGATGAGCGTCTCCTGGACGCGCATTCTGCCGGGCGGCGACGACGAGACGCCCAACGAGGAGGGCCTTGCCTTTTACGACTCCCTCTTTGACGAGTGCCTGAAGCGCGGGATCCAGCCCGTGGTGACCATCTGCCACTTCGATGCCCCCATCGCCCTCATCAAAAAATACGGCGGTTGGAAAGACCGGCGCATGGTGGACGCGTATCTGCGCCTTTGCCGGGCGCTTTTTGAACGTTTTGGGACAAAGGTGAAGTACTGGATCACGTTTAATGAGATCAACATGCTTCTCCACATGCCCTTCATGGGCGCGGGCATCTATTTTGAGGAGGGCGAGGACCGGGAGCTTGTGAAATACCAGGCCGCCCACCACGAGCTCATCGCCAGTGCCAGGGCCGTGAAGCTGGCCCACGAGATGATGCCGGGCGCCATGGTGGGCTGTATGCTGGCCGCGGGGCAGTTCTATCCCTATAGCTGCGCCCCCGCCGACGTCTACAAGGCCATGGAGTGCGACCGGGACAACTATTTCTTCATCGACGTCCAGGCCCGTGGGGCCTACCCCGTGTGGGCCAAGAAGCGCATGGAGCGCGCCGGCGTCTCCATCCACACTGAGCCCGATGACGAGGCGATCCTGCGGGAGGGGACCGTGGACTTCATCAGCTTCAGCTATTATTGCAGCCGCTGTATGTCCGCCGACCCCGAGATCGTCAAAAATCACAGCCGCGGCGGGAACGCCGTCATCAGCGCGGTGGTCAACCCCCATCTCCAGTCCACCGAGTGGGGCTGGCAGATCGACCCCCTGGGCCTCCGGGTGACGCTGAATACCCTCTACGACCGCTACCAGAAGCCCCTCTTCATTGTGGAAAACGGCCTGGGGGCCAACGACACGGTGGAGGCCGACGGCTCCATCCACGACCCCTACCGCGTGGACTATATGCGCGCGCACATCAAGGCCATGCTGGAGGCCGTGAACGAGGACGGCGTACCGCTGCTGGGCTACACCTGCTGGGGCTGTATCGACCTCGTCTCCGCCTCCACCGGGGAGATGCGCAAGCGCTACGGCATGATCTACGTGGACAAAGCCAACGACGGCACCGGCACCCTGAAGCGCCTCCGGAAGGACAGCTTCTACTGGTACAAAAAGGTCATCGCCTCTGATGGGGAGGACCTGGACTGAGCTCCGGGAAAACCCATTTCATATATTATAATTTATATTTTTAATGTATAGGGGGGAAAATTTATGGACTACAAACCGTTAGCCGCCACGATATTGGAAAATGTCGGCGGAAAAGAAAATGTGAACAGCGTGGTCCACTGTGCCACGCGCCTTCGCTTCACCCTGAAGGATGTGGGCAAGGCCAAGACGGACGTTTTGAAGAAGACCAAGGGCGTCCTCCAGGTGGTCAACGCCGGCGGCCAGTACCAGATCGTCATCGGCCCGGACGTGCCCATGGTGTATCAGGAGGTCGTCTCCCTGGGCGGCTTCAACACCTCCGCCCCGGTGTCCGACCCCGACGCCGAGAAGCAGGACACCCGCTCGCCCCTGAGCAAGCTCCTGGAGAGCATCGCCAGTATCTTCCAGCCCATCATCCCCGCCATCACCGGCGCCGGACTTCTGAAGGCGGTCATGGCGCTGCTGACGGCCTTCAAGTGGGTGGACTCCTCCTCGCAGACCTACATAATCCTGAACGCCATGTCGGACGCGGCCTTCTACTTCATGCCCATCCTTCTGGCTGTCTCCAGCGCCAAGAAATTCAAGTGCAACGAGGGCACGGCCATGGCCTTGGCGGGAATTCTTGTCTACCCGGCCTTTATATCGCTCCTGGGCGGCGAGGCGTCGGTCAAGTTCCTGGGCTTCATCCCCATCACCAAGGCCACCTACACCTCCTCCGTCATCCCCATCATCCTGGGCGTGTGGTTCATGTCCTACGTGGAGCACTTCATGCAGAAGATCTCCCCCCGTGCCATCAAGTTCTTCTCCGTGCCCCTGGTGAGCCTCTTTGTGGGCGGCACCGTCACCATCGCGGTGCTGGGGTCCATCGGCGCATGGGTATCCAACCTCATCAACATGTTCTTCACCTGGCTCAACGCCCACGCCGCCTGGATCGTGCCCACCATCGTGGGTATCGCCAACCCCCTGCTTGTCATGACGGGCACCCACTACGGCCTTATCCCCATTGGCACCAACAACCTCGCCACGGTCAAGTGGGACACGGTGGTGGGCCCCGGTATGCTGGCCTCCAACGTGGCCCAGGGCGCGGCGGGCCTTGCCGTGGGTCTGCGCTCCAAGAACAGTGACACCAAGCAGCAGGCCCTCTCCGCCGGCCTCACCGGCGTTCTGGGCATCACCGAGCCCGTCCTCTACGGCGTCAACCTGAAATTCAGCTTCCCCCTGTATGCCGCTATGATCGGCGGCGGCGTTGGCGGCCTCTTCATGGGCATCACCAAGGTCGCCCGCTTCGCCGGCGGCTCCCCCGGCCTTCTGGTCCTCCCCGCCTACATCCCCACCGCCGACGTGGAGCCCCTGGGCTACACCATGTCCAACCTCATCTTCGCCATCATCGGCGTCATCATCGCCATGGCCGTGTCCTTCGCGGCGTGCCTGATCCTCTACGGCATCTGGGCCAAGAAGGGCAAGCTCTCCCCCGAGGAGCTGGGCCAGGCTGAGGCCCCCGCTCCCGCCGCCCCCGCTCCCGACAGCGCCGACGCCGCCGCCGAGGCCGGCAAGCTCTCCGCTCCCATCACCGGCGAGATGATCCCCCTCAAGGACGTGGAGGACGAGGTCTTCTCCTCCGGGGCCCTGGGCGACGGCGTGGCCTTCAAACCCGCGGTGGGCGAGGTCCACGCCCCGTGCAGCGGCGAGATAACCACCTTCTTCTCCACCGGCCACGCCATCGGCCTTACGTCCCTGGACGGCGCCGAGGTGCTCATCCACGTGGGCATGGACACCGTGGAGCTCAACGGCGAGGGCTTCACCCCCATGGTCAAGGAGGGCGAGAAAGTCAAAAAAGGCCAGCTCCTCCTCAAATTCGACATGGACCTCATCTCCAAAAAGGGCTATAAGCTGGTGACGCCCATGGTCATCACCAACGGCGACGAGGTCCCCACCCTGACCCCCGCCAAATACGGCAAGGTCACCGCCGGCGCCGACACCGCCCTCACCTACAGCAAATAACCGTAAACTGGAAATCCCCCAGCCTTGACGGGCTGGGGGTGTTTTTGCGCTCAGACGCTCTTGCGAAGCGGCTGAATTATAATAACTTCATAATAATTTCCCAAAATCCTCTGCCGTCTCGGTTTCGCGCGCGTCGCGGTTGAAGAAATGGAAGCCCCAGATCTTGTATTCGTTGTCGTCCGCGAAGCTCACAACGGGGATTGCCTTTTCTTCAAGCTCCAGGAGGAATTCCTCTTTCCATCTGTCATTCTCGATGAGATGCGTTCCCTTCGGCTCGATGAACACCTGTATCTGCTCATAGCCGGCATTCGCGGGCCTGTGCAGAAACAGCACATAATCGGGCTCAAACCGTTCGCCGCCGGAAAACGAATAAATGTGAAGCTGCCTCTCGTTCCGAACGAGGTAAACCTTATCGTACTTTTTCTTCAGCGTATCAACATACGTCTTGAAATAGGCGGCAAACGCCTTTTCCTCGCCGGTCCCGTAGTTATCCTCGAAGGCAAACCAATCCTCTTTTGAAAGGTCGAGCCTGAAGGCGGCGGGGACGCTGCTGTCGTTTTGCGATATACCTGCGCCGCCGTCGTGGGGATCGGTATAATTGCAGGTCTTATCCTTAAACACGTCGTGTATATAAGACGCCGTGAATTCTTCGCTCCCCTCGTATGCTTCCTCCGTATCGGAGATGCCCTCGCCGATTTTCGAAAGGGCGCTGACGCAGGCGGCGTGCAGGAGCTCCGCGCCCGGACTTTCATACGGCGCGGTTATCTCCAGCCGGATGCCGCCGAGATATTCCTCGCTTTCGATGAATTCGCGGGTCGATCGCAAATTCGGAAAGCGCTCCTTCAGCCGGTCGAATTTGAAGACTCCGAATTTGCAGAGCGCCTTATTTACGATGGCGTAATTCATGCCGGCGATCTGGGAAAAGGTCGTCCTGCATGTATGTAAAGCGGTCACCTTTTCCGTCAACGCGTTCCCCGCTCCGAAGAAGGTATCTTCGCCGGAGCTCCCGCTTGCCAGGACATATTTATAAACATGCTCCCGTACCGACGGCGGCAGGCCGTAAACGCTCCTTGTCTTGAGCCTGCGGCGGTTCATAAACACATAGCCCCGCTTGTAGAGCTCGTCCTGCTTGAATTCCTCTTTTAAGACATATTTTCTTGTGACCGTCCTGTCAAGGTCTATGCCGATCTCGCGCAAGGCGTTATTGAGCTCGACGATATAGCGGCTGTCATTCTGACAATGGTAATACAGCTCCTCGCAAATGCGCAGGGGATCGTCCACGTCGCTGTCGTATTTGCGCTTGTATTTCTCCTGCTCTCTGTCAATTGCGAACGGGAAATACCGGGCGCCGCGCCCGATGAGCTGCGCCTCCGATATAGTGGACGAGGATATCCTTTTGCCGCCCGACTGACGTGTCTCATACATACGGACGATGTCGAAGAGATTCAGGACATCCCAGCCCTCGTCAAGCTTTTTTACCTCAAATACCGCGCGGTATGGGTTGCCGGCATCCTCGAGAGAATTCAATATGAGCTGTTTCGCTTCCGCCTCTGAATCGTCGTTTGCGGATATGCACCGTTCCGCGCCGAATTCCTCCCGCAATTCCTGCGCCAACTGGTCAAAGGAGATCCCGTTGACCGCAAAATAGCGCCACGCCTTTTTCATGGTTTCATTGTCTGTCAGCTTCGATATGCGCTCCAATTCGTCCCCCGTAAGGGAAGATACCGCCCTGATAAAGGCGCGCATGTTTTCCCTGCTGTCAACGATCTTCGCGGATTTAAAGAGGACCACCGGTTTTACCGATAGGCGGTTGTCCTGAAATACCTTCATCCGGTACTGGCTGAGGACGATGGCCTGCAGGGCCCTTTCCATGACGGAAATATCGCAGCGGAGCGACTTGATCTCTTTTGAAAACCCATCCGCCCGGAATTTGGCGAGCCGGTAGTCAAAAATGATTTTGTTCTCGTATTCGGCCTTGATCAGGGGGTCGCTCAAATCGCAGGTAGCCGTAAACTCCAGAAGCACATTGTCCCTGTTCGCGCCGAATATGCCGCGGACGGTGGATTCCCAGCTATGGTAGCTTTCGGCCTCCGCGCCCTTTAACTTGCGCGTATCCACATTGAGGTGATGGGCCTCGTCGGAAATAAGGACGACCTTTTGCGTTTTGAAATCGTCTACCGTGACCGCGTTTTCCTTGGGGTACCACATATCCGCATGCAGTCCCTGCGTGGTCGTAAAGCGGATGTTGACGGCCCTGTCGTCGCTGTATTGAAAATTCGAAACCTCCTTGACCGGCACGCGCTCGCCGTCAATGACGATCTCGTCGGCAAAAAGATACTTGCTGGACCTGCCGTTCAGGAAATTGTCCTTTGTCTTTTCAACGATATTCGAAAGGTTCACGAAGAACAGAAAATTGCGATACCCCTTTTTATACAGATAGAGCATAAGCCCCGCCATGATCAGCGTCTTGCCGGAGCCTGTGGCCATATGGAAAAGGTTTTGTATCGGGTGCGGCCTCTGCTTGCTTTCAAACCAGGTGATGTAGTTTTCAAACGCCGCCTTCTGATAGGGGCGCAGCTCGAATGCCGGATTCAGGTTTTCCGAAATGTATCCCGGCATTTCTCTCACGCTTCCGAATTCGCGCAGGCTGTCTATCTTTTCGTACAGAAAAGGCATATCCCTATACCTCCCCGTAGAAGCTTTTCGTGAACGCCTTATCCCCGTCGGAAACGCGGAATGTCTCGTCGTCGATGTCGCACAGGTTCACATAGAGCTGATTTTTGTCCAGGACCTCCATAAGAAAACGCTTTTTCTCCGCCGTCGAAAGGGCGTTGAGATCCTCCGCATTCTCCGCGATCTTCTTCGGGTCCACCCGATAACTGATAAACCCGCTTTTCAGGATCTCCCTTAAAAGCGCGGACAGCTCGCCGTCTGTTTCCGCTTTTTCGATGGCGTCCACATAGCTTTGGTTCAGTCTGGCAAGCTCGCAATACAGGAAAGAGCCGCCGCCGTGCCAATTATTCCGTCTGGATATTCCGCTCTGCTCTCCCTCCAGCACCTTCTGCAATCTTCTGACGGAAATATCAATATGTCTGTCCAGTTGTTCGCAAACAATAAACCGCCGCTTTGTTTTTAACGCGGCGGCGGCGGTCGTGCCCGTTCCGCCAAAGAAGTCCAGAACAACGTCGCCCTCCTCTGTATGGGCCTTGATGATGCGCTCGATCAGCTTTTCGGACTTCTGTCCCTTTACCTCATCGCCGGGATCCAGCATTTTGGAGACTGTCTCTCCCGAATAAGAGACGATGGCGATGCTGTTGAGGTCGTCATATTCGCTGGCGTTCCAGACGTCCTCTATCGGGTAGCGCTGGGCGCCGCTGGCCGCGATGCTCTTGAATTCCTCCTTGGGAATATAGTTCTTTATGAATTTTAACCGCTTGCTGTCCTTGGAGTAAAAAAGGATTGTGTCATGATTTCTGATCCAATTATTATCAGCGGTTTTGTACCCGGACAGCCACCCTATCCGCCAGATGATCTCTCTTTGAAAATTCTCCTCGCCAAATATCTCATCCATCAGCACCTTGGCGTAATGCGCCTGATGGTAGTCCAACTGGACATAGATCGCCCCCTCCGGCGACAGGAGCCTTTTGGCGACCGTCAACCGGTTTTTCATGAAGGTCAGCCATGTGCTCCGGTCAAAGCTGTCGTTATACGAAAACGAGTCCGTACCGGTATCATACGGGGGGTCCATATAGATGAGTTTGATTTTCCCCTCATACTTTGGCAGCAGCGAGGAGACGGCCAGCAGGTTGTTCCCCTTGATCAGCAGGTTGTCGTCCTCGCCGAATTCCGTGACGCCCTCCTGCGCGCCCTCTTTTGTGTACCTTTTGGCCCCTGTAAATACCTTCGGGTAAAGGAGCCTGTCCACCTCGTCGGGGGCGAGGGTTTCGTTGTAAAAAATTTCCGACCTCTTCTGGTCCTCCTTTGTCTGACCGCCCTCGAGCACGCAATCCTTGTACGGGAAAACCAGCGCCACGTCGCCTGACGCGGCTATATAATCGCCCCTGCTGTTCACAAGGCCGATCTTATTCCTGAAGCGGGTATAGGAATCCGGCAGAAATTGGCGGTTTTCAATGACCCAGCCAAACCCGACCTTATCAAAAACGGCGATACCGTCCACGTCGGTGAAAAAGCGCTCCCTTGTCTGCCCGTTTTCATAAAGCGCCTTTATAAGCCTTGCGTCCATCCGCATCGCGGCCTCATAAACGGCGTTGCGCAGCAAAGCGCCGTCCTCGGTGAAGAATCTCTCGTCACCCTTCAGCACTTCCAGGACCGTATCAAAAAATGTCATCCTTGCCCCTCTTTTCACAGCACTTTTTGGGAAAACCGCATCACTCGTGCATCTCGTAATTTACGTCGGCGCCGATGGACCGGGAGGCGGACTTCAGCGCGTGGACGAAGATTCGGCAATTCGCCCAGTCCTTTTCCGCGCAGCAGGTCATGCCTGTGTCCGTGTCCGGATATGTTTTAATTGGCCTTTTCATCGGCAGCCCCCACGCCTTCATGATCCCGCCCCCGCCAAGCCGCGCCGCCCAAAAGGGCTTCGCCTGGGGCAGTATGAATAATACCAGAAACCGTATAACTTTTCAATCCCCATTCGCCAAACCCCGCCACTTTCTTAGCCTCTCCCAAAAAAGCAGGAAGAATAAAACGGCTCTCAAAAAAACGCCCGGGACAGTGGGGCTGTGAAAATTCACGTCTCAGCCGACGTGTTTTTTCACAGCCCCTTTTCTTTTTCCTTGCCGCGGTCAGCCGTGCCTTCTAAGGAGTGAGGCGAGGGCGGTGAGGGCGGCGGACTCGGCCAAGAGGGCGAGGAGGGGTGGGAGGGAGCCGGAGCGGGCGCTCACCGCCAGGGCGGCGGGGGAGATGAGGGTCAGGCGCGCCAGTGTGTCCGGCAGCGCCGAGAGGTCCATGAAGCACCCGCCCAAAAGGCAGATGAAGAGGGCCAAAATGGGGGCCAGGGCGTCCAGCCGCCCCTCCGCCGGGCCAAGGCGCGCAAGCAGTATGGCCAGCGCGGCGAAGCACAGCGACGAGGCGGCGACCGCCGGCAGGCCCGTTATGGCCGCGGAGAGCCCCGGCGCCAGGACCCCCAGCTCCGCAAGGCCCGCCAGGGCCGTCAGCGCCAGAAGCTCCGTGAGCTCATAAAGGACCCGCCCCCGGGGCAGCGAGGCCATGCGCCGCCGCGCCGCCCGGGCGTCCCGGGAGGCCAGCGCCGAGGCCGCCGTCAGCGCGGTGAAGAGTCCGGCAAGGCAGGCGAAGGCCATGGGACTGGGGGCGAAGGGGTCCGCCGCTCCCCGCCCGCCGGACCAGGATATGGCGTACAGCGCCGGGAGGGACGCGGAATATTCCTCCAAAAGCCCGGAGAGCCTCTCCCGCTCCGCCGGCGTCAGCTCCCGGCCCAGGAGCTCCCGGGCATCCTCCGGCGCCCGGGCCAGGCGGAGCTGGGACATGACCTGCCCCGCCGCCAGCTCCCGGGCGCCCTGGGCCGTGACGGCGGAGGGCGCGGCGTCGTATGAAAGGGGTATCTCCCCGCCGTTTTCAATCGCCTCGCCGTAGCCGGGGCCCAGGGTGAGAAGGCCCTCCCGCTCCCCGGTGAGGAGCGCGCGCCTCGCCTGCTCCTCCGTCACCGTAAGGACATCCACCCCGGGGATGTCCGCCAGGCTCCCGGTGAGCTCCCGGGAACGCCGGGTGCCGTCCAGGTCCAGCACCGCCAGGCGCAGCGTCTCCGCGCCGCCGCCTGACAGTCCGAAGGCCGCAAGCCCGCACAGGAACGCCGCGGCCACGGTGACCGCCAGGGCCGGGAAGCCCCCGGCCAGAGCCCTGAGGCGCAGCGGCGTCAGGGCCAAAAGCCTTCGGAAAAAGCCCGTGGACGCCCCTGACGGGGGCTCCGGGCCGGCCTTTGCCCCGGTCATGGCCCTTGCCCGGCGCTCCGCCCGGGAGAAGAGCCCCGAGAGCGCAAGTCCGGCGGCCCCCATGGCCGCGGCGGGCCACAAAAGCCGGAGGGCCTCCCCTACCCCAAGCCCGGCGTTCCGGCACTCCAGGGCCAGGGAGGCGTAGTACGGCATGGCAAGATATTTCGCGGGCCTCAAAAGCGCCGGCAGCGCCGACTGGGGCCAAAGCGTCCCGCCCAGGGCCAGGGAGAGCAAAATGAGGATGTTCCCCCACCTCTGGGCGCTCTCCGGCGAGCCCGCGGCGGAGGCGATGAGGGACATGAGCCCGAAGCCCCCGAACAGCAAAAGCCCGTAGAGCCCCAGGGCGAAGCCCGCCGGCGTCCCCGACAGCGCCGCGCAGGCCAGCACCGCCGGGACGGAGAGGATGTAGGACGCCGCGAGCTTCGAGGCGGCAAGTCCCCCCGCCCCGAGGCCCATGGCGCGCAGTCTGGGCGCCACGCCCAACCTTCGCTCCTCCGGTGTGGCCCTGGCGGAGCCCATGGCGAAAAAGAGCGCCAGCACGCCCAGCACACAGGCGGCCAGCCGCCGCGTCAGCGCCCCAGCGACGTCCGGAGCGCCGGCAAGGCCGGTGAATACGTTCTGCCGCCCCAGGGCGTCCAGGGCGGTCCTGTCCCCGGCGGAGGCCCGCATGGCGGCCAGGGCCTCCCCGTCCAGCTCCCCGTAGGCCAGCGTGTAAACGGCCAGGGCGGAGGCGTGGTTTGCCCGGATGATGCCCATGACGGAGGTAAAGACCGCCCGGAATATGGCGCTGTCCAGGGGCCGGTCGGAGTTCAGCGTGACGTCCACCGGGCAGTCCGACATGTCGTAAACGTCGTAAAAAAAGTCCTTGGGTATGGTGGCCACCGCCGCGGCGCCGTCGGAGAGGGCCTGGGCGTCGGTGACGCCGGGCTCCAAAACGCGGACCTCGGAAAAAAGCTCCACGCTCCGAAGCTGCATGACCAGCGTCCGGGACATGAGCGTCCCGTCCTCATCCCGGACGGCGATGGGAAAGCTCCTGACGAAGGAGGCGGCGCTCAGGTCCTCCGTCCCGGCGCTGAGCGCCGGGAGCAGCAGCGCCGGCAGGAGCACGGCCAGCAGCCCCGCCCCGGACAGGAAGAGCTTCATGTCCTTATAGAGCGCGGCAAAAAAGGCCCTCATACCCTGGCCTCCCCGGCGATGAGGCCGCCCTTCAGCGTGATCACCCGGTCCGAGACGGCCTGGGCCTCCCCGGCGCGGTGGCTTATGAGCACGATGCCCGTGCCCATGCCCCGGAGGTGCCGGAGCATGTCCAGGATGAGCTCCGCCGAGTCCCCGTCCGCCCCCACCGTGGGCTCGTCCAGCAGGAGCAGCGCCGGGGTGGTCATCAGCGCCGAGGCCAGATGGAGCCGGCGCTTCATGCCGCCGGAGTACGTCAGCACCTTGTCCCGCCCGCGGCCGGAAAGGTCCAGCTTCTCCAAAAGCCACCGGGAGCGGGCCTCTATGGCCCGTTTGGGAAGTCCCGAGGCGAGGCCCCAGAATTTGAGATTTTCATTGCCCGTCATGGCCTCGTAGAGGCTCAGCTCCTGGGGCACCCAGCCGGTGGACCGCCGGGCGGCCTCCGAGCGGACGCAGGTCCCCGCGTCCGGGCGGAGCTGTCCGGCCATGATGGACATGAGCGTGCTCTTCCCCGCCCCGTTGGGGCCCAGAAGGCCCAGTATCTCCCCGGGCCGCACCTCCACACTCACCGGGCCCAGGACGCGGACCCCGGACCAGCTCTTTTCAACATCCGTCAGCGCGCAAAGCGCCCCGTTATCTGTGTTCATCTTCATATACCGCCAAAAATCTCCCGGAGGTCCCCCACGGCAAAGCCCAGGTCCTCCATAAGCCTCATGCCGAGGCGCCGGAAAAGCGCCTCCAGCTCCTCGTTCGTGTACGCGGATATGTCCTCACAGGCGGCCTCCGGCATCCGCGCCGTACCGTTCCCGGAGGCGTTCACCGTCACGGTAAGGGCGCCCTCAAGGCCGAAAGCGCCGTCCGGGAGGGTGAAGGTGTGGTCGATGCTGCCGTCCCGGCGCTCTTCCACCAGGAGCCTCAGCTCCGGGCCGCCTGAGACGTCGAGGACATAGCTCCCGCCCTTCCCGGCGCTCCGACCGGAGAGGCTGACCAGCGCCGCGCCCCCGCGCTCAAGGAAGGCCGCGAAGGCGCCGCTCTTGCCTCCGGCGCGCTCCAGCACCAGCGCAAGGTCCCCGGCGGTGATGGCGATTCGCCGGACCCGGCGGCCCTCCATAGTCAGGGTCCACTGAAAGCCCGCGTCGCCGACGGCGCGGCCGGCCCTCCCGGCGCTGCCGCGCATGACCCCCGCGAGCTGCCTCAGCATGGCCCGGGAGCGCATCCCGCCAAGACTTTTCCCGGCGGCGGATGCGGCGGCGGCTATCATGTCCGCAAGCTCATCGTCGCTCTCCAGCGCCGCGGCCATGTCCGTTATGACGGCCTCCACGTCCTCCGCCGTGGGCCGGAAGGTGTAGACCGTCCCGGTAAAGCCGCCCTCCAGCGCCGTGAAAGCGACATCCACCCCGCGCTGCGAGGTCACATTGCCGTCGTTTATCACCGAGGCGGCGATTCCCAGGTATTTCCCGACGGTCCCCGCGATTCTCCCAACATCCAGGGCCGAAAGGTCCCCGCCTCCGGCGCCGCCGCCTGAAATAATCGCCGGGAGCCTCGAGATGTCCACGGTGTAGTACACGTCCTCCGCCTGCGGCAGCCAGAAGCCCAGCTTCCCGCCGCCCAGGGTGAGGGCCGAGGCGAAGATGTCCCCGCCCATGAAGCGGGCGTCCAGGTTGACCAGCGTCTCCGCTCCCGTCCGGAGCTTCAGGGTAAGGGCGCTGCCCTCCAAATACGGCCCCAGGGCGGCGTCATCGGCGGCGGCCGTGACGGTGAGGTCCAGATCAACGCCCTCCCGCGCCTCCCCCAGGCCCCCGGCCAGGGCGTCCAGCAGGGGCCCCGCCAGGAGCTTCTGCTGGTAATAGATAAATTTTTCGCTGTCGGAGCGCAGAAGGTCCGGCAGAAGCACCGCCGCCAGCGCCGCGAAAGCCGCAAGGACGATGGCCGCGGCGCAAAGCCCCGCCAGCCTCCCGCGGCGGCTCAGACCTTTTTTATCCGCCGTCTTGACCTCGGCGCCGCAGTTGGGGCAGAGGCTCGCGCCCTCGCCCAGCCTTTCGCCGCATACGGCGCAGTATCTTTTCCTCATCCGCCCCTCACCCCGTTCCCCGCCGCGTCCCGCGGGAGAATGCTATAGTTTATTTCATAAATGATAATGTATTCGCGCCCAGGCGGACGCGGATTTATTCTCCAAAATTATACTTCTTCACCGAAAAAAAGTCAAGTTCCGCTCCAAAACGCCGCCCACAGGCGCGAACGCGGCCTCGGGGCACTTGCTTTTGGCGAAGGATGGGAGTATAATGGCCTTATTCTCATCGAAAGAGGGCCCGCGCCGATGCTGATGCTCTTTCCCATCCTCGCCGCCATGCTGGTCGGAGGAGGGTATATTTACCTGGTCACAAGGATGAACCGCCTGCCCATCCTCAAGAACATGGCCAAGGAGAACAAGACCGTCTCCTGGGTGCTGTCGCCGCTGCTGGTTTCCCTGCCGTGGCTTTTCGCCTTCATCAACGTGACGGCGGCGGTGGTGGCGTTTTTGCACCTGCTCGTTATCTGGATACTCTGCGACCTTGTGGGCCTCGTCATCCGGCTCATCCGCAAAAAAGGGAAGGACGGGCCGTATCTGGCCGGGTATTTCGCCATACTGATCACCATCGTGTATCTGGGCGTGGGCTGGTTTTTCGCCCACAGCATTTTTGAGACGCACTATGAGCTCTCCACGGACAAGGACCTGGGCGGGGACCTGCGGATAGTGGAGATGGCGGACTCGCACCTGGGCATAACGCTGACCGGCGAGGACTTCGCCAACGTCTGCCTCTCGGTCCAGAGCCGCCGGCCGGACCTTGTGGTCATCACCGGGGACTTCGTGGACGACGACACGAAAAAGGCCGACATGGAGCGGGCCTGCCAGGCCCTGGGGGAGCTTGAGACGACCTACGGGGTCTACTTCGTCCTGGGCAATCACGACAAGGGCTACTTCGACCGCCGGGACTTCACCGCCACGGAGCTCAGGGAGTGCCTGGAGGCCAACGGCGTCACGGTTTTGGAGGACGAGAGCGTCCTTGTGGGCGGCCGTTTCTGGCTGGTGGGCCGCCGGGACAGGTCGGATGCCGGCCGGGCGGAGGCATCGCAGCTCACGGCGGAGCTTGACAAAGACAAATACATCGTCATGCTGGACCACCAGCCCAACGACTACGACGCCGAGGCCGCCTCCGGCGCGGACCTGGTCCTCTCGGGCCACACCCACGGCGGGCACATCTTCCCGGCGGGGCTCATCGGCCTTGCCATCGGCGCCAACGACAAGGTCTACGGCACGGAGCGGCGGGGCGGCACCGATTTTGTGGTGACCTCGGGCCTTTCCGGCTGGGCCATCCCCTTCAAGACCGGGGCCATCTCGGAATACGTGGTGATAGACGTCACGCAGAAATAAGCGAGGAGGAAAAAGCATGGAACTCAAGGCCGAAAACAGCTTCACCGTCACGAAGGAATTGTTTTTGGAGGGCATGAAGCGCCTCATCTCCCGGGACTACGCCCCCATCGCCAAAAAGGCCGTCATCGCCATCGCGGCGGTGTCGCTGCTGCTTCTGGGGGTGACGGTCTACACCGGCGGGCACATCGTGGTGACGGTCATCGAGCTGGCGGCGGCGTCCTTCGCGTCCTACTGGCTGCTGGTGATGGCGCCCAAAAGGCGGATAAAGCGGGCCTGGGCCGCCCAGGAGAGCTCCGGCGCCGTCCTCACCCGCACCACAAGGTTTTACGAGGACCGCATGGAGATCGAAAAGGGCACCGGCGACACGCTCATCGTGAATTACGAGGACGTGGCCGACATTCTGGAGTCCCAGCACCTTCTCATCCTCGTAAACAAAAAGGGCGTCGGCGTCATGACCGCCAAGGACGCCTTCACCAAGGGCGACTCCCAGGTCGTAAAGGAGCTCATCCGGGAGTGGTGCAGGTAAAGCTTTGCGGCAAAGCCGCGCGATCCCGCCCCGGCCCGTGCCGGCCCATCCCCCCGGGCTTTCGCCGCGCCCCGTTGAACGTAGGGGCCGGCGCGAATCGGAAGGACGTTTTCGCGTATAAACAACATTCCCGATATATGCAAACGCCAGAAAACACCATCGGGCCGCCTTTTGGCGGCCCGGTTTCGTTTTATATATTATAATTATATCTATATTGACTCGGCCCGCATGGCCTCGATGGGGTTATCCCGCTTGATGCCGGACATGGAGTAGAGCATGGAGGCGAAGACCACCAAAAAGACGCTGCCGACGGCGATGAGGACGGCGGTCCAGGGGAGGTAAAAGCCCGTGTCCATGCCCCGCATGACGGACCGGTAGATGAGGTACGTCACGCCGAAGGCCACGGGGATGCCGAAAAGGAGGGCCTTGGCGCCGTAGAGAAGGCACTCGTAGTTCATCATCCGGTTAAAGCCCCGGTCCGTCATGCCGACGCTTCTCAGCATGGCGAATTCCCGCCGCCGGAGGAGGATGTTGGTGGAGATGGTGTTGAAGACGTTCAGCGCCGCGATGAGGGAGATGAGGGCGATGAACCCGTAGGACACCACCCGCACCACGGTGACCACGCTCCGGTTGGCGGCGGTGTCGGCGTAGAGGTCGTGGAAGTTCCCCTCCTCCAAATCAAATCCCGCCGCCTGGACGGCGCTGACGATCTGGGCAAGGCCGTTTACGTGGTCGGAGACGGAGATATAGAGCTCGATCTGGTCGCCGGTGGACTTGTCGAGCCTCCGCGCCTCGGAGAGGGGCATAAGGATCACCGGCAGGTCCACGCCGCTGACGCCGGGGAGGAGGTCGTCCGTGACCAGCCCCACCTCAAAAGTCTCGGTGTAGACGAAGCGCTCTAAGTCCACGTTGTCCTGCTCCTCGGGCGTCATGGCGTTGTACTCGTCGGAGGCGAAGAAATCCTCCACAGCGTTCTGGTCCGTGAACCGGAGCGTCAGCTCCTCGAGGTCCTCCCGGAAAAGCTCATATTCCTCAATGCGCTGGCTGTCCCGGTTGAAAATCTGGACGCGGCCGCTGACGATGACCTTGGGGTGCTCGCCCATGTATTCCTCCTCGGAGAGGCCGTGGGCGGCGAGATACGCCCGGTAGGCGCTGTCCTCCACGCCGTAGACCTGGGGAAAAACGCGCTCCCCCGGCTCCGCGCCCGCCTGCGCGCCCCCGGGGGCGCCGCCCAGGAGCTCAATGGCCCGCTCGGACATCATGTCCCGGGTAAGATCCGCGCCCTCGGCGTTGGTGAGGGTCTTGACGCCGGTGACGGAGGTGACGCAGCCGACCCTGGAGATGGCCTCCGTCAGGGGCCCCAGGTCGTCGGTGCCGGGGTCATTGTCCTCGGGGTCGCGGGTGTATTTGTAGCTGTAGAGGTAGATGTCGTAGTCGTACTCCTCAAACACCGTGGTCACCATGTCCGTCAGGTACCGGCAGAAGGAGCTGGCGGAGATGAAGAGCACCACGGACATGAAGAGGCTCAGCACCGTGGCCCGGTAGCCCTTCCGGTTGCGCTTGAAGTGCTTGGCGGCGATGGTCCCCTCCAGGCCGAAGAGCCTGTAGGTGACGGGTGAGGTTTTGACCTCCCGGGGCTTTATCCTCACGTCCCCGGACTGGCGGATGGCCTCCACGGCGGAGACGCGCAGGGCGCGGCGGGAGGGAATCCAGGTGGAGATGAGCACCGTCACAAGGCCGATGACCGCCGCGGCGATGACGGAGCCGGGCGTCACATAGAGGGCGAAGGCCGGGACCTCCAAATTGCCGTAATACCCGTTGAAAAGCTGCCCCAGGGCCCCGCCGATGAAGTGGAAGGTCACGGCCATGCCGAGAATGCCGGACAGGACGCCCAGCGGGATGCCGATGGCGCTGACGGTCAGAGCCTCGGTGAGGACCATGGACCTTAGCTGCTTTTTCGTGGCGCCCACGGACCGGAGAAGGCCGTACTCCTTGGTCCTCTGGGCCACGGAGATGGAGAAGGCGTTGTAGATGAGGCTCACGGAGCCGAACATGATGAGCCCGATGAGGATGGCGGCGAAGGAGTAGAGGACGGCGGTGAAGGTGTCGTACCGGGAATACCCCAGGGCCATCAGATAGTCCCGGTTGTCCTGAGAGACATACCGGTCCCAATAGTCCATCTGCATATCGTAGGTGTCGCCGGGGTCGCGGAGCAGGAGATACCCGTTCAGCGGGGCGTCATCCGCCGGGTCGAAGCAGGTGAGGCCCACGATGTCCGCGCCGGAGTTCCGGTCAAAGCGCGTGGTTGCCAGATACCCCACCACGGTGAAGGTCCGGGTCGCGCGGACGCGGAGCGTCTCCCCCTCATTGAGGGGCCCCTGCCCGTAGCTTAGTGTCAGCCCATTGAGGTCCCGGTCCCCCAGCTTTAGGGTGACGGTGGAGCCGAGCTTCGTGTCCACGTCGCCCAGCCTTACCTGGGAGAGGACGATCTCGCCGGGGTTCTCGGGAAGGCGCCCCTGGGAGAGGGCCACGGGCATCCGCTCCAAAAATGCCCCGTCCGCCCCGAACACCACGGCGAGGCTCGTATCCTCGCCTCTGGGGAGGAGGGCCCAATCTATCTGCGCCCAGGCGGCGGAGGCCGTCCGCTCATCGGCCTCCAGCGCCTCCCGGCCCTCCGCGTCCACGTTGTGGAAGGACACGTGCCAGTCCCCGTAGTGGACCCGCATGGTGCCCTGGAGGTACCGCTGGATGCTGGCGGCGCTGACGGTCACCGCCGTGATCATGGCGGCGGAGAGGAGGATGCCCAGCACCGTCACCGTGGTGCGGACCCGGTTTTTGATAAGAAATCTCCGGGTGACCTTTGAGAGGATGTTCATTTTCTCAGCACCTCGTCCCGAATCACCCGCCCGTCCTCGATGGCCAGCACCCGGTCGGCCTGGAGGGCGATATTCTCGTCATGGGTGATGACGATGAGGGTCTGGTCGTACCTGCGGTTGGAGTATTTGAGGAGGTCCACGATCTCCTGACTGGCCTTGGAGTCCAGGTTCCCCGTGGGCTCGTCCGCCAGCACCACCGCCGGGGCGTTCATCAGGGCCCGGCCGATGCTGACCCGCTGCTGCTGCCCGCCGGAGAGCTGGTTGGGAAGGTGCTTCTCCCGGCCCACCAGGCCCAGGATGTCCAGAAGCTCCTTCAACCGGTCCTCGTTGACCCGCCGCCCGTCCATCAGCACCGGGAGGGTGATGTTCTCCCGCACGTCCAGCACGGGGATGAGGTTATAAAACTGGTAGACGAGCCCCACCTCCCGCCGGCGGAAGATGGCAAGCTCCGTGTCCCCCTTGGCGTAGACGTCCTGGCCGTCCACGTAGACCTTTCCCGACGTGGGCGTGTCCACGCCGCCCAGGATGTGCAAAAGCGTGGACTTCCCGGAGCCGGAGGGCCCGATGATAGCCACGAACTGGCCCTTTTCCACGGAAAACGACACCCCGTCCAGGGCCCGGACCTCATTTTCCCCGGAGCCGTAGACCTTGGTGAGGTTTTCCACCCACAGTATTTCCATAAACGCGCCTCCTTTTGGCATTTTCACCTTATTATACAGGGCCGCGGTGACAGGCCGGTGACTTTATTATTACAAAAATGTCACATGAAAATTTGGGCCGCCGCGGCGGCCCAAGAGTGGTCATACTGTGGATTTATAGAGCTTCACGGTGAACCGGGCGCCGCCGTCCGGACTGTTCTCCGCCTTCACGGCGCCGCCGGAGGACCGGATGACCTGCCGGGCCAAGGCCAGGCCGATGCCCACGCTCTGGGGTCCGGCGTTTTTGCCCCGGTAAAAGCGCTCGAAGATGTGGGGCAGGTCCTCCGGCGTAAAGCCGGCGCCGGTGTCGGTGATGACAAGCTCCGCGCAGACGGCGTTCTCCCGGCCCTCCACGGTGACGCGCCCGCCCGCGGGGGTGTGCTCCACGCAGTTTTTCAGGATATTCCCCACGGCCTCCGCCATCCAGGCCGGGTCCACGTTGACCTGGGCCCCGGGCTCCACGCGCCGCGCAAGCTCCACGCCCCGCAGCTCCATGGCGATGAGCAGCGGCGCGGCGGCGGCGTCCACCAGAGAGGTAAGGCTCACCCGCCGGGGCGCCAAATTCGCCGTCCCCGCGTCCAGCTTGGAGAGCTTCAAAAGCGCCTCCACCAGCCATTCAAGGCGCTGGAGCTGCACGGAGATGTCCCGGGTCAGCTCCAGCCGCCGCCCGTCGGGAAGCTCCGGCTCGGAGAGCATGGAGAGGGCCAGATTTACGCTGGTCAGCGGCGTTTTGAGCTGGTGGGAGATGTCGGCCATGGAGGCGGCCAGCCGCGTCCTTTCCCCGGACAGCGCCTCCGCCTGGCTGCGGAGGGTCACCAGCAGCTTTGAAAGCTCCGAGTGGAGGATGGAGAGCTCCCCCTCGGAGAAGCGGTCCAGGTCGTAGCTCTCCCGGCCGTGGAGGATGCCGTCCAGCTCCTCCGCCAGCCGGGCCACCCGGGCGTACCTCCTCCCGGCGAAGGCCGTAGCGGCGGCGCAGAAAACGGCGGTCATGCCCAGCGCCAGAAGCCCCGCGCCGGGGGCGACGGCGAAGCCCGCCGCGGTGAAAACGGCCCCCGCCGCCAGATACGCCAGAAGCTCCCGGCGGAAGGCGGCGTTACGCATGATCCCCCTCATTTCCCCACCCTGTAGCCCAGACCCCGGACGGTCTTGATGATTCTCGGCTCCGCCGGGTCGTCCTCGATCTTGTCCCGGAGGCGCTTTATATAGACCGTCAGGGTGTTGTCGTTGACGAAATCCCCGGAGGCGTCCCAGATCTCCTGCAGGAGCGCCGCGCGGCTCAGCACCGCCCCCCGGTTATTGAGGAACGCCAAAAGGAGCTTGTACTCCAGGGCGGAGAGAAAGACCTCCCGCCCGTTTTTCGTCACCTGGGCCTTTTCCGTGTCCACCCGGAGGCCCTCCAGCTCCAGGACCGCCCCGGCCTTTCCGGCCCGGCGCAGGACGGAGCGGATGCGGCTCACCAGCTCCCGTGGGCGGAAGGGCTTGGCGATGTAGTCGTCGGCCCCCAGCTCCAGCCCCGTCACCACGGAAAACTCGTCCCCGGAGGCGGTGAGGAAGATGACGGGCATGTCGTAGTCGCGCTTCAGCGCCGAGCACAGGGAAAACCCGTTTCCGTCGCCCAGGGACACATCCAAAAGCGCCAGGTCCCAGCCCTCCCCCGCCAGCTCCAGGGCCTGGGTCTGGCCGGTGACGGCCAGTGCCTCAAACCCCTCGCCCCGGAGGAAGTCCGTCAAATTCCGGACAATGGCCGCGTCGTCCTCCACGATCAGGATCCTGCTCATCTCTCCGCCTCCCCGCAGATAAATCACGAGGCTATTATAGCATACTCCCGCGCGGTTGTGGAGAAAAACTCCATGTTTTGTTGAAGAACCTTGCGGTGCGTAGTAAAATATGTAAGTCAGGGCATTTTGAGGTTGACTTTTGGGGCGGTGTGGATTTAATATAGATAAATACTAATGTATTCCGAGGGTAACGCCATGTTTGAAAAGCTGGCCGAAATCGAAAAAAAGTACGACGGCACCCGCGCGCGGCTGGAGACGCCTGAGGTCTACTCCGACCCCGCCCTCTACGCGCGCCTCGCCCGGGAGGTCAAGGAGCTGGAGCCCGTGGTGGAGTGCTACCGGCGCTGGCGGAGCTTCGGGGAGGCCGTGGAGGACGCCCGCGGGCTGCTCTCCGACCCGGAGCTTGGTGAGATGGCCCGGGAGGAGCTGGACGCGGCCCGGGACGGGCTTGAAAAGGCGGAGCGGGAGCTGAAGCTGCTGCTCCTGCCCCGGGACCCCAACGACCAGAGGGGCGTCATCATGGAGATACGCGCCGGGGTGGGGGGCGAGGAATCCGCGCTCTTCGCTTCGGACCTCTACCGGATGTACGCCATGTACGCGGAGCTCCGGGGCTGGCAGGTGGAGATAGCGTACCTTAACGACACGCAGCTCGGCGGCGTCAAGGAGGTCAGCCTCATCATCGACGGGGAGGGGGCCTACTCCCGGCTCAAGTTCGAGTCCGGCGTCCACCGGGTCCAGCGGGTGCCCGTCACCGAGTCCTCCGGGCGCATCCAGACCAGCGCCGCCACCGTGGCGGTGCTGCCGGAGATGGAGGAGGTGGAGTTTGAGATAGACCCCAGGGACCTGCAGATCGACACCTTCCGTTCCACCGGCGCGGGGGGCCAGAAGGTCAACAAGACCGAGACGGCCATCCGCATCACGCACCTGCCCACCGGGACGGTGGTGGAGTGCCAGGACGAGCGCAGCCAGTACAAAAATAAGGACCGGGCCATGAAGATTTTGGCCTCACGCCTTGCCGACGCCGAGCGCCGCCGCCGGGACGCCGCCGTGGCCGCCCAGCGCCGCAGCCAGGTGGGCTCCGGGGACAGGTCGGAGCGGATACGGACCTACAACTTCCCCCAGGGCCGGGTGACGGACCACCGGATAAACCTGACCCTCTATAAAATCGACCAGATCATGAACGGCGCCCTGGATGAGCTCATCGACGCCCTCATCACCGCCGACCAGGCGGAAAAACTTAAAGGAGAAAACTGACCGTGGAGACGCTGCTTTTGGGGCCTGGGGATGTGGGGCTGTGCGCGGATATTCTGAAAAGGGGCGGCGTGGCCGCCGTGCCCACGGAGACGGTCTACGGCCTGGCGGCCAACGGGCTTTCGCCGGAGGCGGTACGGAGGATTTTCGCCGCCAAGGGCCGGCCGGAGGCGAAGCCCATCAGCCTCTTTGTCACGGGCCTTGCGGACGCGGAGCGCTTTTGCCGCGTAAACGAGGCCGCCCGGCGCCTGAGCCGCTTCTGGCCCGGGCCGCTGACGGTGATCCTGCCCCGCCGGGAGATCGTCCCGGACGAGATAACCGCCGGGGGCGAGGGCGTGGGCGTCCGGGCGCCGGACGACAAGGCGACCTTGGAGCTCCTGCGGCTCGTCGGCTTTCCCCTCACCGGTACCAGCGCCAATCTGTCCGGGGAGCCCGCCGCCGTCAGCGGCGCGGAGGCGCTGGCGATCTTTCGGGGCCGCGTGGACGCGGTGCTGGACGGCGGCGTCTGCCCGGGAGGGGTGCCCTCCACGGTGGTGGACCTCACCGGGGACATTGCGAAAATTGTCCGTTTGGGGGCTTTATCCAAGGAAGCTATTGAAAAAACGCTGGGAGCGGTGGTAAAATGAAGGTCATCGGGATAACCGGCCCCACGGGTGCGGGCAAGACCACGGCCCTGCGGGCGGTGGAGTCCCTGGGCGGCGTGGTCTTTGACTGCGACGAAATATACGGGCAGCTTCTGTCCTCCGGCGGCGATATGCTCCGCAAGATCGGGGAGCGCTTCCCCGGGACGGTGGCGGAGGGGCGGCTGGACCGGCGGGCCCTGGCAAATCGGGTCTTTTCGGACCCGGAGGCGTTAAGCCGGCTCGACGCCGTCACCCACCCCTATGTGCTCCGGGAGGTGCGGGAGCGGCTGGGCGCGGCCCGGGCGCCCCTGGCGGCCATCGACGCCATAGCGCTTTTTGAAAGCGGCATCTCCGGGCTTTGCGACGACACGGTGTTCGTCACGGCGCCCAGGGAGCTCCGGGTCGCCCGCGTCATGCTCCGGGACGGCATTGACCGGAGCCGCGCCGAGGCCCGGGTCAACGCCCAGAAGCCGGACGGCTATTTCGAGGGCCGCTGCGCCCACAGGCTTGTCAACAATTTCCCCGACAGCCGGGAGTTTTTCCGGTACTGTCAGGAATTTTTCAGGAGGTATTTATAAATGTCAGACCCGCGCGATGAACTTTTTTATAAGCAGAAGCACGTCCACGACCTTTTGGACGACGGCGAGCTGAAGCTGTCGGAGGACTACTGCCGGAAGTACATGGACTATCTTCAGAAGGCCAAGACCGAGCGTCTGGCGGTGTCCGAGGCCGTGGAGCTTGCCAAAAAGTACGGCTTCCACGAATTTGACCGCTCCGCCCCCATAAAGGCCGGGGACAAGCTCTACCGTTCCGTCCGGGGCAAGCTGCTGCTCCTGGCCGTGGTGGGACGCGAGAGCATGGCGGAGGGCGCCAACATCTGCGCCGCCCACATCGACTCCCCGCGCCTGGACCTCAAGCAGATCCCCCTCTACGAGCAGAACGAGCTGGCCTACTTCAAGACCCACTACTACGGCGGCATCCGCAAGTACCAGTGGGTGACCATCCCCCTGGAGCTCCACGGCGTGGTGGCCCTGAAGACCGGGGAGAACGTCACCGTCAACATAGGCGCCGACCCCGCCGACCCCATCCTCTATATCTCCGACCTCCTGCCGCATCTGGCGGCCAAGCAGTCCGAGCAGCCCCTGGCCAAGGCCATCCCCGGCGAGAAGCTGAACATCATCTTGGGCTCCCTGCCCGTGAAGGACGACAAGGGCGCGGACCGGGTGAAGCTCAACGTCATGAAGATTTTGAACGAGAAGTACGGCATCACTGAGGAGGACTTCCTCTCCGCCGAGATTGAGGCCGTCCCCGCCTTCCCCGTGCGGGAGGCCGGGCTTGACCGCTCCCTCATCGCCGGCTACGGCCACGACGACCGGGTGTGCGCCTTCGCGGAGCTCCAGGCCATTTACGAGACGGAGGCCCCCGAGAAGACCGCCGTCTGCATCCTGGCCGACAAGGAGGAGATCGGCTCCGTGGGCGTCTCCGGCATGATCAGCGAGGCCTTCGAGTGCTTCATGGGCGACCTGTGCGACAAGCAGAGCGTGAAGTTGGAGCACTGCTTTGAGCGCTCCTTCTGCGTCTCCGCCGACGTCACCAACGCCTTCGACCCCACCTGGCCGGAGGTTTCGGAGCTGCGCAACAACTCCAAGCTCAACTACGGCGTGGGCATCGCCAAATTCACGGGCCGCGGCGGCAAGTCCGGCTCCAACGACGCCAGCGCCGAGGTCATGGGCAAGATTCGCCGCATCTTCGCCCAAAGCGACGTCGTCTGGCAGTACGCGGAGCTTGGACGTGTGGACGAGGGCGGCGGCGGCACCGTGGCCTGCTACATGGGCAACCGCAACATCGACACCGTGGACGCCGGCGTCCCCGTGCTCAGTATGCACTCCCCCTACGAGATCGTGGCCAAGCACGACTGCTACATGACCTACAAGGCCATGAAGGCCGTGTACGCGTCGAAATAAGAATTTCCGGTTGGGCCGGCCCGTTCTCCAAGCCCCGCATAAAAATACCCCCTTTCGGGAAAACTGACCCGAAAGGGGGATTTTTATGCCTGAAAACGAAACGAAAAAGCCGGAGGAGATCTACCAGAAAGACCAGATCGAGGACATGGGCTCCTCCACCGTGCGCTCTGAGCGGGGGACCATCCACTGTCTCACCATCGCCGGCCAGATCGAGGGCCACCAGCTCCTGCCCGCGGACAACAAGACCACAAAGTACGAGCACGTCATGCCCCAGCTCGCCGCCATTGAGGAGTCCGAGGACATCGACGGGCTCCTCATCCTCCTCAACACCCAGGGGGGCGACGTGGAGGCGGGCCTTGCCATCGCCGAGCTCATCGCCGGGATGAGCAAGCCCACGGTGTCTCTCGTCCTGGGCGGAGGGCACTCCATCGGCGTGCCCCTGGCCGTGGCGGCGAAGATGAGCATGATCGCGCCGTCCGCGGCCATGACCATCCACCCGGTGCGCCTGACGGGGGTCGTCATCGGCGTGCCCCAGACATACAACTATTTTGGCAAGATTCAGGAGCGAATCGTCCGTTTTGTCACGGAAAATTCCCGAATCACCCGGGAAAAATTCACGGAGCTCATGCTGAAGACCGGCGAGCTCGCCGCCGATGTGGGCACCGTCATCTACGGCGAGGAGGCGGTAGAGAGCGGCCTCATCGACCGCGTAGGCGGCCTCTCCGACGCCCTGGAGTATCTGCACGGGGAGATAGCGCGAAGCAAACGTCCGTCCCCCAAAGGGGAAAGTGAATGAACGAAAACGCCAAAAGAGCCGCCGGAGACGGCCCTTTTGGCGTTTATTGGTAAAGAGATGGGGCGGGGATTTTTTACAGGGCCCAGGAGCCCAGGTACTTTTCCTGCTCCTCGGTGAGGGTGTCGATGGTCATTCCCGACGTTGCCAGCTTTCTTCTGGCCACGTCGTAGTCGATGTCGTCGGGGATGGGGAGGACGGCCAGGGGGAGGCTGTCGCGGTGGTCGGCGATGTACCTGGCGGCCAGGGCCTGGATGGCGAAGCTCATGTCCATGATCTCCACGGGGTGTCCGTCGCCGGAGGCGAGATTTACAAGCCGTCCCTCCGCCAGCAGGAAGAGGGTCCTCCCGTTTTTGAGCGTGTAGCCCTTTGTCACCGCGGTCCGGCCCTGGCAGACGGAGACGGCGTGGCGCTCCAGCCAGTCCACGTCCACCTCCACGTTGAAATGCCCGGCGTTGCACAAAATGGCGCCGTCGCGCATCTTTTCAAAATGCCTCTCGGTGATGACCCGGCAGCAGCCGGTGGAGGTTATGAACATATCGCCGTATTCGGCGGCCTCGTCCATGGTCCTGACCTCATAGCCGTCCATCATGGCCTCCAGGGCCTTCACGGGGTCGATCTCCGTCACCGTCACCCGGGCGCCCAGGCCCTTTGCCCGCATGGCGATGCCCCGGCCGCACCAGCCGTAGCCGGCCACCACCACGTTTTTCCCCGCCACCACCAGATTCGTGGCCCGGTTGATGCCGTCCCACGCCGACTGGCCGGTGCCGTAGCGGTTATCGAAAAAGTGCTTGCACCGGGCGTCGTTCACCGTGAGCATGGGGAATTTGAGGGCCCCCTCCCGGGCCATGGCGTGGAGCCGGATGATGCCGGTGGTAGTCTCCTCGCACCCGCCGATGACCTGGGGCAGCAGGTCGCGCATGGAGCGGTGGAGCATGGACACCAAATCCCCGCCGTCGTCGATGATGATGTTGGGGCCGAAGGACAGCGCCTCGGCCATGTGCCGGTCGTACTCCTCCGGAGTGCAGCCGTAGACGGACCAGACCTGGGCGCCCCCGGACACCAGCGCCGCCGTCACGTCGTCCTGGGTGGACAGTGGGTTGCAGCCGGTGATACGCAGGTCCGCGCCGCCCTCCATCAGCACCCGGCAAAGCACCGCGGATTTGGCCTCCAGGTGGAGGGACACGGTCATTTTCAGGCCCGCAAAGGGCTTCTCGCGCCTGAAATCCTCCTCGATGGAGTTCAAAAGCGGCATATACCGCTTGGCCCAGGCGATCTTCCTCTCCCCGGACGGGGCAAGGGCTATATCTCTTATCTCGCTCATTTCGTCCTCCGTAAAAAGTGGTATGAGGTAATTGTACCACGCTTCGCGCTCCAGGTAAAGATAAATAATTGTATTGTCATTTGAAAAAAACTGTAGTAAAATAAGCGGGACTGGAAAAAGGAGGGCGGCATATGACCGACGACGAGCTTCTTTTCTTCCCCGGCACGCCGGGCAAAACCCGCATCCCACGGGAGGACACGGACAACTGGCTGAAAGGAGCCTTTTTATGAGCTATACTTACGAATATTACAAGGCCGCCGCCGACTATCTGCTGGACAAATTCGGGGAGAGGCCGGAGATCGGCATCGTCCTGGGCTCTGGACTGGGGCATTTCGCCGCCCAGGTGGAAGCTCCCGTGGCGGTGCCCTACGCCGAGATTCCCAATTTCCTGCTCTCCACCGCCATCGGCCACGCCGGGCAGATGCTCTTCGGCACCGTGGCCGGGCGCCGGGTGGTCTGCATGTCCGGGCGCTTCCACTACTATGAGGGGTACGAATTTGAGCAGCTCGCCTTGCCCGTGCGGGTCTTGAAGCTCCTGGGCATCCGGGCCCTCATCCTCACCAACGCCGCCGGGGCGGTGAATCTCGATTATAAGCCCGGGGACATCATGGTCATCTCCGACCACATCAAATTCATGGGCGCCTCCCCCATGCGGGGGCCCAATGTGGACGAGTTCGGCCCCCGGTTTTTCGACATGGGCTCCGCCTACACCCCGGCCCTGCGCGCCCTGGCGCTGAAGCTTGCCGAAAAGAGCCCGCTCACCGTCCACGAGGGGGTCTACTGGTTCTCCCCCGGGCCCCAGTACGAGACGCCGGCGGAGATACGGGCCATCCGGGCCCTGGGGGGCGACGCCGTGGGCATGTCCACGGTGACGGAGGCGCTGACGGCCTCCCACTGCAAGCTGCCGCTGCTGGCGCTCTCCGTGATGACCAACATGGCCGCCGGGGTGCTGCCTGTGCCCCTCACCAGCGAGGAGGTCATCGAGACGGCCAACGCCATCGAGGGGCCCTTCACCGAATATGTAAAGGATATAATCGCAAATATATAAAATCACGGAGGATTCGCCGCAAATGAGGAGACTTTTCACCAACTGCGACATACTTGCCACGGAAAACGGGAGACTCAAATACATCCGCCGGGGGAGCCTGGGCGTCAACGGGAGCGTCATCGACTATATCGGGCCCGACGAGCCCATCGACCGCTACGACATCTACTGGGACATGAGCGACAGGCTCCTGATACCCGGCCTCGTCAACGCCCACACCCACACCGCCATGACGCTGCTGCGGGGAATCGGCAGCGGGCTTTCATTGCAGGAGTGGCTTTTTGACACGGTATTCCCCATCGAGGACAAGCTCACCGCCGAGGACATCCGGGCCGGAACGGAGCTTGCCATGCTGGAGATGATAGCCTCCGGCACCACCTCCTTTTCGGATATGTACATGGAGCCCCAGGAAACCGTGGAGGCGGCCTTAAAGGCGGGCCTCCGGGCCAACATATGCCGTCCGGTGCAGTGCTTCGACCCCGCCGAGCGGCCCCAGGACAACCGGCGGATCAAGGAATCCCTGGCTCTCTTCGACAAATACGACGGCGCGGGCGACGGCCGGATCAAAATCGACTTCTCCGTCCACGCCGAGTACACCTGCACTCCCGACGTGGTGAGATACTATGCCTCTCTCGTCCGGGAGCGGCGCGGGAACATGCACATACACCTCTCCGAGACAAAAAAGGAGCACGACGCGTGCGTGGAGCGCTACGGCGTCACCCCGGCCCGGTGGTTTGCCGATCTGGGGGCCTTCGACTCCCGCGCCTTCGCCGCCCACTGCGTCTGGGTGACGGAGGACGACATGAAGCTCATGAGCGACATGGGCGTCTCCGCGGTACACTGTCCCTCCAGCAACATGAAGCTGGGCAGCGGCTTTGCGCCGGTGCGCGCCCTTACGGACGCCGGCGTCAACGTTGCCCTGGGCACCGACGGAGCGTCCTCCAACAACAACCTCAATATGATGGAGGAGCTGCACCTGGCCTCCATCCTCCACAGCGGCCATACCGGCGACCCCACAGTGATAAAGCCCGCGGAAACGGTGCGGATGGCCACGGTAAACGGCGCGCGCCTCCAGGGCCGGGACGACACCGGGGAGCTGACGGTGGGCAAAAAGGCGGACATCGCGGCCCTGGACATCTCCCGCCCCCACACCATACCGAATTTGGACCCGCTGGCCCTCATCACCTGCTCCGCCCAGGCCGGGGACGTGGTGATGACCATGGTGGACGGCAAAGTCCTCTACGACAACGGCCGTTTCCTCACCCTCAACGCCCCCCAGATCTACCGCGACGTAAGACGTGCGGTGGAGAGGGTGTATGGGAGGAAGTGAGCGGAAGGCCAACGCCCCGCTGTAAGCCCATTTCCCGCAGCGCCTCCATAAAATGTTGTACGGGCCGCCGCCCACGGCGGCCCACCCTTTCGTTACGCGCTTGCCCTTCGTTCAATGGGGCGCGGCAAAAATTGGGAGGTAATGGGCCGCCGTGGGCGGCGGCCCGTACGGCAGGGAGAGAGGCGAATCTCGTTTGCTTAAAAGTGCGTCTACCGGTAATCAGGTAATGAATCGGGTGACGGGTTGCCGAGACGGCGGCCCGTACGGCGTTTTTGTAAGCTTTTGCGTATATTGGAAACGTCCCCATTCTCCTCGTAGGACCGAAGGGAATGCCTTGGCGCCCCGGCGGCCCGTGTTGGCATTACTGACACCCCCAAATCAACGCAAAAACCATCTAAATTCGCCTTTTTCCCCGTTGTATCCCAAGACGTCACCCGCTCCCCTGCCCTCCTTTTGCCTCATACTCCCTCAAATACTCCCTTATCGCCCGCTCCACCTCCTGGACCTCGGCCTCGAAGGCGCGGGCGAGGACGCGGAGGGCGCCGTTGCCCAGGATGATCATCTGCTCCATGCCGTCGGAGGTGGCCACGCGGACGTTGTGGCGCTTGGAGAGGTCGTAGGTCGCCCGCTCGATGTACATGTCGGCTGTCTCCGCCTCCCGGGTGTAGACCACGCTGACGCCGCCCAGGTGCTCCACGCTCCCCGGGTTGCCCTTCACCTTGTAGGCGTCAAAGACCACGATGACGGCGCACTGGCGGAAGCCCTGATAGTTGCGCAGGCGCTCGATGAGCCGCTCCCGGGCGGCGTTGAGGCTGTGCTCCGCAAGTTTTCGCAGCTCATCCCAGGCGAAAATGATGTTGTAGCCGTCCACCAGCACGAATTCCAGCCCGTCCTTTTGGGGCATGGGCTTTCTTTTTTGTTCCTTGGGGGCGCTTTTCGGCTCCCTGGGGGCCGGGCGCATGGACTCCTCGCCGCGGCTTATCTTCCCGTAGGTCCGCTCGAAGATGGCGAGCAGCTCCTTATCCGTGGCCACGAGCTTGACATACCGCGCCGCGGCCTCCCGCACCGGGTCCGGGGGCTTGGGGGGCGCCAGGGTGCTCTCCAGGTGCATTTTGTCAAAGACCTGGTACCAGGGCACCACGTACCCGGCCCCGTGGGAGCAAAAGACGCTGTGGGGAGAGTTGGCAAGGTCCGCCTCCGGGTCGTAGCCTATGGCGGCCACCACCTGGTCCTGCTCCTGGCAGGGCTCGAAGCCGTGGAAAACGAAGCTGACCCTCCCCTGCCCCCGGGTGTAGGCCGTCACCTCCGCCGGGTACTCCCGGAGCTTGGACACCGGCCCGCAGCCGGTGAGCAGGACAAGGCCCGCGGCCTCGCCGGACTGCTCGAACCGGGCGCCCATGCGCTGAAGGTCCGTCATGGCCCGGCCAAGACTGGCCGCGGGAAGCTCCAGCCGGAAATCGTACCAGGGCTCCAGCAGCACGTTTTCCGCCTGCATCAGCCCCTGGCGCACCGCCCGGTAGGTGGCCTCCCGGAAGTCGCCGCCCTCGGTGTGCTTGGGATGTGCCCGGCCGGCGGTGAGGGTGATCTTTATATCCGTCACGGGCGAACCCGTCAGCACCCCCAGGTGCCGCTTCTCCCCCAGATGCGTCAAAATGAGCCGCTTCCAGTTTTTAGCAAGCATGTCCTCCGGGACGTCGGCGGCGATCCTGACGCCGCTGCCCCGCTCCCCCGGCTCCAGCACCAGGTGGACCTCGGCGTAGTGGCGCAGGGGCTCGAAGTGGCCCACGCCCTCCACCTTATCCGCGATTGTCTCCCGGTAGATGATGTCCCCGGCGCCGAAGGTGATGTCCAGGCCGAAGCGGTCGCGGCAGAGGTGGCTCAGGACCTCCATCTGCACCCGGCCCATGAGCTGGGCGCGGAGGCTCTGGGTCCGCTCATCCCAGGTGAGGCTCAGCTCCGGCTCCTCCTCCTGGAGCTGCCGGAGCTGCGTAAGGGCCCGGTGGACATCGCAGCCCCCCGGCAGGTACACCCGGTAGCTCAGCACCGGCTCCAGCGCCGGGGCCCGGCCCCCGGGCTCCGCGCCCAGGCCCTCCCCGGCGAAGGTGGCCGAAAGGCCCGTCACCGCCACGATGTCCCCGGGCTCCGCCTCGTCCACGGGCACGAATTTCGCGCCGGAGTAGACCCGCAGGGCGGTGACCTTCTCCTCCCAGTCCGGCCCCGTCACCGTGTCCCGCACCCGCAGGACCCCGCCTGTGACGCGAAGATGCGTGAGCCTCTTGCCCTCGGCGTCCCGGGATATTTTGAACACCCTGGCCCCGAACTCCGCTCCCCCGGCCCGGACCGGGGCAAAGCGGTCCAGGCCGGAGATGAACTCCTCCACCCCCTGGAGCTTCAGCGCCGCGCCGAAGTAGCACGGGTACACGTGTCCCCGGCAAAACGCCCCATTGAGCCCGGCGTCCGAGAGCCCGCCGCTGGCCAAAAGCTCCTCTAAAAGCTCCTCATCGCAAAGGGCCAGGGCCTCGGCGTCCTCGCGCCCGGGCTCGAAAAAGCCGTCCCCCAGGCGCCGCCGGAGCCCAGCCATGAGCTCCTCCCGGTCCGCGCCGGGCAGGTCCATTTTGTTGATAAAAATAAGCGTCGGTATGCCCCGCTCCCTCAGGAGCCTCCACAGCGTCAGCGTGTGGCTCTGCACCCCCTCGGGCCCGGAGACGACGAGGATGGCGCAATCCAGGACGTCCAGCGTCCGCTCCGTCTCCGCCGAAAAATCCACATGCCCCGGCGTGTCCAGCAGCGTCGCGCTCTTCCGCCCCAGCGTCAGCCGCGCCTCCTTGGAGAAAATGGTGATTCCCCGCTCCCGCTCCAGGGCGAAGTTATCGAGAAAGGCGTCCCCGTGGTCCACCCGTCCCAGGCGGCGGATGTCCCCGGCGCAGTATAACAGCCCCTCCGAGAGAGTCGTCTTTCCCGCGTCCACGTGGGCGAGGATGCCAATGACAGTTTTCTCCATGAAACGGCGGTCCCTCCTTAGGATAAAAGATCCATTTTTATCTGGAAAGCAGGCTTTCGCGTTAAGCCGGCGGCCTCTTTCTGGCAACGAGCCGGTTGATGGGCACGCCCTGTTCCCGGAACTTGGCCTCGTAATCCGTCACGCAGCCCGTCTCGCCCCCGGCGTGGAGGTCGTTCGTGACCTCGGAGAGCTCCCACCCCCCGGCCGTGAACTGCTCCAGCGACCAGTCAAAGAGCGGCCGGTTGTCGGTCTTGAACCAGATTTCGCCCCCGGGCTTCAGAATATTTTCATAGAGCTTGAGGAACGACGGCGCGGTGAGGCGGCGCTTGAACTGCTTTGTCTTGCGCCAGGGGTCCGGGAAGTTGATGTAGATGCGGTCCACCTCCCCGGGGGCGAAGATGTTCATGCACCCGGCGGCGTCGAAGTCCAGGAAGCGGACGTTTTCAAGCTCCGCCTCCGCCGCCCGCTCCATGGCCACCACCATGGCGTCCAGCACCCGCTCCACGGCCACGAAGAGGACCCCGGGGCTCTGCCCGGCCATCCCCACCGTGAAGCGCCCCTTGCCGCAGCCCAGCTCCAGGTGCAGCTCGCTGTGTCCGGGGAAGGCCGCCAGCCACCGCCCGCGCAGCCGCTCCGGCTCCCGCTCCAAAAGCCCCGCGCACCGCTCAACGCGAGGGATAAGGTTAGGTTTTTTTCTCATTCGCATACGATCACCCTGAATAAAAAATCAAACCCAGTATACCACACTTTCTCAAAAAATCCACCCTCCCCACTTGCATAAATCCGAAATAAGTTATATAATACACCAATCCACCCCCACCGCAACCGCAAAAACTCAATATCCGGGTGTAGCCCAGTCGGTAGGGCGCGACATTTGGGAGCGGGTAACATCGGCGCCCCTCAATCCGGCGTCAACCGTCTAAACCCCGCACGGCTCTAAGCGTTTTCCCGTTTCCCCTCCCCGCAAAAGTCCCCACAAAAAGGGGCTTGACCACATAGTTGACCACAACTGTGAAAAAACAAAACTGAATATCCGGGTGTGGCGAAGTTTGGTATCGCGCTTGCTTTGGGAGCAAGAGATTTCGCAGGTTCAAATCCTGTCACCCGGACCAAAAGGCGGTTTTTACCGCAAAAAAGCCGCAGGGATTACCTTGCGGCTTTTTTACGAAAAGTAGGAGAGACAATGTACTACAAACGTATTAATAGGAACATAACTACATTTTTCAAACAAGTCCTATTGTTTTTTAGTTTTCCTCATATTTGGGCTTGTCTTGCAATTTTAGGATCAGCGATAATAACTCTGTTCTATTCATATCATATGCGAATCAGTAATCCTTATTGGGCTTCAATTCTCGGCAACATTTCCGCGGGACTTATAACAGGACTTGTAATATGTCTCATTTCTGGGTTTAAGCATATTTCAGAAACTATTTTGATTTCGAAAAAAACATGGTTGCAAAAATTGCAGAAGCAAATACAGGAGTACACAAGGTCTTTTCATAAGCTTGCATGTACGAATTTTAGTTCATTCAATGGGGATGAGTCTCTATTTAGCTTTATTTACGATACCGCTTCACGGGCAAACTGGGTCAATTCAGAAATATTGCAAAGTAGTTATAATAAAACCTTATCTTTTAATCCCCGACAATACTGCAAGAAACATTTTGATTACGATGCCTATTCCTTGAGTGACTTATTTGATGAGTTGCATGATAATGTATACTTAATTGATGTAAATTATCCCACAAAAGAAAAAATAATGGAATACTTTGAAAAAGTTAACAGTGAAATGAACAAACTCAACCATGCGATATATTCTGCAATCGTAGAAATTGATATTCGCCTGTCAATGCTAGAAAAAACAATAATTTAAAGTCGTAATATTTGATAACTCTAAAGGCTTAATTGCAAGCCGATAGCGGTTAAGGGAAAATACCATTTCTCTGCAAACAGATTGTAATTCCATCTCATTTCGCATAGTCATTGAGTTGAGAATATCCGTCTTCAGCCAAATCATTCCTTTCAAAAAGCATAAAGCCCCACCGAGGCCACTTCTCGGCCGGGCTTTTTTAGTCAAGGCTATGTAAATCTCGCCGCCTTCCCTCCTACTCCTTATCCCTCAACGCCGCTTCCCTGTCCTCTCGCTCCCACACACGGAACACCTGCGCCGAATTTCCAACCTTGTTCCCGTCCTCGTCCACCCGGATGAGGGCACAGACGATGACGCCGGTGAAGTCCCGCTTGAGGACCTCCTCCCCGTAGGCGATGGCTGCCTCCTTTTCGTCGGGGGCGAAGGTCTTCAGGATGATCTCGTCGTTGCCGATGACGTTCATGACTGCGAATTTCTTTGTGTACATAGTTGCACCGTAACCGCTCAATAACCACCCCACCCAAACCAAGTGCCCGGCGTTTGAGCCGGGCACCGTTAGGTCACGTGTAATTCTCTATTGCCTTTCTCAGTACATCCGACCACGGCATAAAACTCTCCAGCTTCGCTGTGGTCGGGGACTTGCCCAGGAACCTGAGCTGGTCCAGTACACATCGCAGGTACGCCGACGGGTCCAATCCGTTGGCCTTTGCCGTCTCCACCAGCGTGTACACGATGGCGCTGGACTCCGCACCGCGCGGGGTGTCGCTGAATAGCCAGTTTTTCCTCCCCGTCACAAAGGGCCGAATCGCGTTCTCCGCCAGGTTGTTTGAGATTGGCACATTCCCATGCTTTATGAACTCATTCAACTGCGCCTTCTGCTTCCTGGCGTATACCACAGCTTCCTCCAGCTTGCTCCCCTCCTGGGGGTCCAGCTTCTCCACCCACGACCAATAGGCGTCAAGCAGCGGTTCTTCGAACGCCTGACGCGCAAGCTCCCTCTGCCATGAGGGGTAGTCCGCATACTTCCTCTCCATGGCAAAAAGCTTATTGCAATATTCATATCCCACCGCCGCCTTCGACGTATCGGTGGTCGCCCCCTTCGGCATGGCCTCTTTCCAGTACCTGCGCATATGGGCCCAGCATCCGCAGTGTACTGCGCCCTCCACCTTGTTGTACCCGGTATACCCGTCCGTCACCAGGTATCCCGTGAACTCCTTCAGCAGCGCCGCCGGATGCTTGCCGCTCCTGTCTGGCTGATACTCAAAGTACCGCACCGGCTTCGCGCTCCTCTCTCCGCTGGCGTACACCCACATCCGCGACTCGGAGGTGGGCTTCTTCCCAGGTTCCTTCAGCACCTGCACCACCGTCTCGTCCGCGTGGATCACCTGGCTCTCCAGCAGCGCCTTCTTCATCTGCCGGTACAGCGGTTTCAGCCACCGCTGCGCGCACTGGATCACCCAGTTGGCCAGCGTCCCACGGCTCAGCTCGATCCCGTCCCGCGCCCAGATCTTCTCCTGCCGGGCCAGCGGGATGCCGTCCACATACTTCTGCGTCATCACATCCGCCACCGTGTTGGGCGACGCCAGGCTATGCTTGAGAAGCCTCTCAGGCGTGACGGCGCGCATCACATTCGCGAAGCCCGTGTCCTTCTCGCAGTCCTCGCAGGCGTAGGTCTCTATGTAGACCTCGTTGATGAATACCTGCTTCGGGATGACCTCCAGCTCCCGGAATGCCAGTTTCTTACCGATGGGCTTCATCTTCCCGCCGCACCGGTCGCAGGTCCGCAGATCCTCCGGGATCTTGATGATGGTCTCCTTCACCGGCAGCCCCTGGATGAGCTCGTCCATCGTCCGCTTCCGCTTCCTGTTGTACGCGGCCACAAGGCCCTCCTCCGTGGGCTCCGGCGCCTTTACATCCTGCTCCGCCTCCGCCTCGTTGAAGAGGCGCAGCTGCTCAGACTCCGGCAGCACATATTTCTTCTTCTCGCTGGACTGCCCGAATCTCGCCTGCTGAGCGTTCAAAAGAAGCTCGTTCATACGCTCCAGCTTGCGGCGCAGAGCGGCGTTTTCGGTCGTCACTTTTTCCAACTGTGCCGCCGTGGTTTCCAGCTGCTCAGTGAGATTTTTGATCGTCTCAAGGAGCTCGTTTCTCTCTGCGTCTGCCAAAAATCTCACCGCCTTTATGGTACTTATTATACCATAAAAGCGGTGATTTGTACAGTATTTTCTTCAGAATAAGTCCTTTTTTGCAACCTTTTTGATGGCCTTCGGCTGCTCGACCTTCAGCCCCTCCATCAGCCACCGGAACTCCCTGGCGTCCAGCTTCCTCAGCTCCGCCTCACTGCGCGGCCACTGGAAATTCCCGTTGCTCAGGCGCTTGTACAACAGGATGTACCCGTCCCCCGACCAGTACAGAGCTTTGATCCTGTCCGTACGCCGGCCGCAGAACAGGAACAGGCTGTCCTCGCGCAGCTCCTGTCCGTACTGCAGCTGCACGATGGCCGCCAGGCTGTCGATCCCTCGCCGAAGGTCTGTGTATCCCACCGCGATGTAGTAGTTCCGGACCCGGCTCATGTCTAACATGACTGGATAGACCTCAAC
>CANROF010000002.1 GCA_947632155.1 uncultured Oscillospiraceae bacterium | reverse complement strand
GACGAGCTGCACTTTTCTGCCTGTTTTCTCCTTAACTTTTCCTTCAATCACCTCTTGACTTTATACCACTGGACTTTTATCTGAATTTTTCTTTCATTGTGCGGTCAATCTCCCGGTCCGCGTCGCGCCTCGCCGCGGCGTCCCGCTTGTCGTAGAGCTTCTTGCCCCGGGCAAGCCCCAGCTCCACCTTCACAAGGGAGTCCTTGAGGTAGAGCGAGAGGGGTATGAGCGTCAGGCCGTCCTGCTGGATGCGGGCCTGGAGTTTATTTATCTCCTTCCGGTGCATCAAAAGCCGCTTGGGCCGCATGGGGTCCCGGTTGAAGATGTTGCCCTTCTCATAGGGGGAGATGTGCAGGCCGTGGGCGATAAGCTGGCCGTCCTTTACGGTGCAGAAGGAGTCCTTCAAATTCACCGTTCCGGCCCGGACGGATTTGACCTCGGTGCCGAAGAGCTCGATGCCGGCCTCGTACTTTTCCTCGATGAAATAGTCGTGAAAGGCCTTCCTGTTCTGCGCCACGGACTTGGTCCCCCGCGCCTTTGGCATTGCTCTCCCTCCCTCCGGTCAACATTCCAAATCATTATAGCACAGGAGAGAAAAAAATAAAAGGGGAATTTGGCAAAATTTTATGCCCTGCCGGGCAGAAAAGCGCGCCTCAGCACCTCCACGGCGTCGCCCTCGCGCAGGATACGGGCGTGCTCCCGCAGGTGCAGGAGAAATCCCGCCGGCAGGTCCAGCGTGTCGCCGAACTCCGAAAGGCAGGCCCGGCGGGCATCGCCGCTCCAGACAGCCAGTATGTACGCCCCGTCGTACCAGAAAAGCGACGCCGCGATCTCGTCCCCGCAGGCCCCCACGGCCAAAAGAAGGCTCTCCAGGTCCGGAAAGGAGTAGAATTCCGGCTCCCCGGCGCTCCTTTTCACGAAGATCAGAAGCTCATGCCGCCCGGGGTAGAGCTCCAGCTTCACCGCCCCCAGGGCGTCGCACTCCAGGACGGAGCTCACGATGTCCCGGGCCTCGCCCACCGTTATATCCTCCGGGTCCAGGTGCCGCCGCTCCAGCTCCTCCCGGGCTATGTATACCGTAAAGGCCCGGCTGCCAATGGCCTGTATGTCCATGTCGCTTCCTCCTTAGGATCCCGCTTATGCGGGTATGAATATTATACAGCGCCGGACGGGCGAAGGAAATGATAAATGTCTGGAAGTCATGGCAGCGGGTGACAGCGACGGCGGATGATTTTTCGGAAGATTCGAATTTTTTGTAAAATTCGAAATATGCTATTCCAATTTTGGCGATTATATATTAAAATAGAAAAAACCGCAAAATAATGTGGGGAGGATAAAAAGGAAATGGATAAAGCGACACCGAAATATAAGCGCGTGCTCCTGAAGCTCTCCGGCGAGGCTCTGGCAGGGGAGCGGGGCTTCGGCCTGGACTTCACGGTCATCGAAAAGGTCTGCCGCGTGGTCAAGGAGTGCGCCGACATGGGCGTGGAGATCGGCATCGTCATCGGCGGCGGCAACTTCTGGCGCGGCGTCAAGGACGGCGGGGGCCTCATGGAGCGCACCCGGG
The DNA here is from genome assembly GCA_947632155.1 of uncultured Oscillospiraceae bacterium. GTDB lineage: Bacteria > Bacillota > Clostridia > Oscillospirales > Oscillospiraceae > RUG626. The sequence continues at coordinate 82,274 of CANROF010000002.1, read as the reverse complement.
CCGACCACATGGGAATGCTGGCCACCGTGATGAACTGCCTTGCCGTGGCGGACGTCTTAGAGCACATGGGCGCCCAGGTCCGGGTCCAGACGGCGGTGCAGATGAGCTCCATCGCGGAGCCCTACATCCGCCTCAAGGCCGACAAGCACCTGAAAAACGGCCGCATCGTCATCTTTGGCTGCGGCACAGGCAGCCCCTATTTCTCCACGGACACGGCGGCGGTGCTCCGGGCCGCGGAGATCAACGCGGACGTGATCCTTTTGGCGAAAAACGTGGACGGCGTATACTCCGCCGACCCCAAGCTGGACCCCGGGGCCGTGAAATACGACCACATCTCCTACGACGACGTCCTGGCAAAGCACCTGGCCGTCATGGACTCCACCGCCACCAGCCTCAGTATGGACAACAACATCCCCGTGCTGCTCTTCGCCCTGAAGGACCCGGAGAACATCAAAAGGGCCGTCCTGGGGGAGAAGATCGGCACCGTTGTGAAGTAAAAACCCTCACGGCGCCGTAAGGGCCGGACACTGTGCCGGCCCGCTCTATAGATTTCAAACCAACTTTGCTAAACGCTTTTTTTACTTTAATTTTAAGGAGGATAAACCATGTACACCGACGACGCAGCCTTCAAAGAGTATCTTGATAAGATGAACAAGACCATCGAGGCGCTGGAGAGCCAGTTTGCCACCGTCCGCGCGGGCCGGGCCAACGCCTCCATCTTGAACCACCTGCGGGTGGATTACTACGGCGTACCCACGCCCATAAACCAGGTGGGCACCATCTCTTCGCCCGACCCCAGGACGCTCCTCATCGCCCCCTGGGACAAGAGCCTTCTTAAACCCATCGAAAAAGCCATCATGGCCTCCGACATCGGCATCAACCCCCAGAACGACGGCTCCGTCATACGCCTGGCGTTCCCGCAGCTCACGGAGGAGCGCCGCGCTGACCTTATAAAGCAGGTGCGCAAATACGCCGAGACTGCCAAGACCGCCGTGCGCAACGTCCGCCGGGACGCCAACGAGAAATTCAAGAAGATGCAGAAGGCCAGCGAGGTCACCGAGGACGACCTGAAGCTCATGGAAAAGGACCTCCAGACCATGACCGACGACTACATCAAAAAGGTTGACAACGTGACGGGCAAGAAGGAGAAGGAGCTCACCGTTATCTGATGGCGCTTTTTGAAAGACCGCAAAGACCGGCGGGGCAGGGAGAGGTCCTGCCCCGCCACATTGCGATAATCATGGACGGCAACGGCCGCTGGGCGCAGAAGCGCGGCCTGCCCCGCTCCGCCGGCCACGCCGCGGGGGCGGAGACTTTCCGGCGCGTCGCCTCCTACTGCCGGGACCTGGGGATAGAGTACCTTACCGTCTACGCCTTCTCCACCGAGAACTGGAAGCGCTCGGCGGAGGAGGTGGCGGCCATTATGGGCCTTTTGAAGAAGTACCTGGAGGAGGCCATCGAGAAGATGCGCCGGGAGAACGTGCGCATCCGGATCCTGGGCGACACCTCCGTCCTGTCCCCGGAGCTCCGGGAGCTCATCGCCAGGGTGGAGGCCATCGACGAGACGCTTACCACCCGCACCCAGGCGAACCTGTGCGTCAACTACGGCGGCCGGGACGAGATCGTCCGCGCCGTCCGGGCGTGGCAGGCCGACCCGGAGCGCCGGGAGCTTACGGAGGCGGAGCTCTCAAAATACCTCTACACCGCCGGAATGCCGGACCCGGACCTGGTCATACGCCCCAGCGGGGAGGAGCGAATTTCCAATTTCCTCCTGTGGCAGTCGGCCTACTCGGAGTTTTACTTCACCGACACCCTCTGGCCGGACTTCACCGAAAAGGACATGGACGCCGCGATATTCGCGTATCAAAAGAGAGATCGCCGGTACGGAGGCGTGAAGAAGTAAGGAGTGGACCCCATGATAAAGCCCCCACGTCTGCGCCCGGGAGACACCTGCGCCATCGTCAGCCTCTCGGAGGGGACGTTGGGGGAGCCCTGGGCCATCCACAAGCTTTATATTGCCAAAGAGCGTCTGGAGCGGGACTTCGGCCTTCAGGTCCGGGTCATGCCCAACGCCTTAAAGGGAAAGGAATATCTCTATAACCACCCGGAGGCCAGGGCCTCCCGACCTCATGGACGCCTTCCGGGATCGGAGCGTCAAGGCCGTCTTTAACTCTATCGGAGGGGACGACACCATAAGGCTCCTGCCCTATATCGACTTTGACGTTCTCCGGGAAAACCCCAAGATATTCACGGGCTTTTCCGACACCACCACGATCCACTTCATGATGTGCAAGGCCGGCCTCGTCTCCTACTACGGGGTCAGCGTCATGACAAATTTTTCGGAGTATGTCAGGATAAACGACTACACCGACACCATGATCCGCAAGACCCTACGACACCGGCGGCTATACGGTGGTCGTGGCGCAGCGGGAGTTAAAGCCATCAGACATAATAGTGAGAGAAGGATGAAGTATGCTTTTGACAAGGACGATTATGGCGGCGGTGATGATCGCGGCGCTCTTGGCGCTGGCGCTTTGGCTGCCGGCGGTGTGGCTGGCGGCGGCGGTGGCGCTGCTGGGGTTTATCGGCGTCTATGAGCTCATGCGCACCGTGGGGGACACCAAAAATCCCCGCCACTTCATCTGGCCGGGCCTGGCCGCCGCGGCCATCCCCCTGGGCTTTTATTTTGAGCGGGCCGAGCTTGTCATCAGGATAAGCCTCACCTTTTTGATGGTGGTCCTCTTTGCCGAGGCCATTTTCACCTACGGCACGGAAAAGCCCGTGAGGTTCCAGACGGTCCTGTCCGGCTTTTTCGGGGGAATCCTGATTCCCGTCTGCATGTCCGCCCTTTTGCAGCTCCGGATGATGGAGAACGGCGGGGCGCTCCTGATCATGGCCTTCGTCATCACCGCCATGTCCGACACCGGCGGATATTTCGGCGGGATGTTCTTCGGACGCCACAAGGGCGTTTTGAAATGCAGTCCTAATAAGTCCCTGGAGGGGTTTGTGGGGAGCTTCCTTTTCGGTATCCTGGGCATCCTCATTTTCGGTGTCATAATGGACAAGGCCGTGGGCATAAGCGTAAATTACCTGTATCTGGTGCTCTACGCCGTCCTCGGCAACGTGACCACCCAGATCGGGGACCTGGCGTTCTCCGTCATCAAGCGGGAGCACGGCATCAAGGACTACGGCAACCTCATCCCCGGCCACGGGGGCGTGCTGGACCGGTTCGACTCCATCATCTTCACGGCGCCCCTGGTTTACCTTCTTGTCAGCCGCTTTCCGGCGTTCTGAGGTGGGGATCCCGCTATGAAAAAGACACTTACCGTCCTCGGCTCCACCGGCTCCATCGGCACCCAGACATTGGAGGCGGCGGAGAAGCTGGGATTTGAGGTCGTCGCCCTGACGGCCAATAGAAACGCGGCCCTCATGGAGGCGCAGGCCCGGAAATTCTCCCCCCGCGCCGCGGCCATGGCGGATGAAAAAGCCGCCGCGGAGCTTCGAGTCCGCCTGGCGGACACCGGCGTGAGGGTCCTCTCCGGCCAGGAGGGGGTCTGCGAGTGCGCCCGGATGGAGGCGGACATTGTGGAGTCCTCCCTGGTGGGCATCGCGGGGCTCCTGCCCACCATGGCCGCCATCGAGACGGGCCGCCGACGCATCGCCCTTGCCAACAAGGAGACGCTGGTCTGCGCCGGCCACATCGTCACGGCGGCCGTGAGGGAGCACGGATGCGAGCTCATCCCCGTGGACTCGGAGCACTCCGCCATCTTCCAGTGCCTTGCCGGGGGGGCCCGCGCGGAGGTGAAAAGGATCCTCCTCACCGCCTCCGGCGGCCCGTTTTTGGGCCTCACAAAAGAGGAGCTGTCCGCCGTCACCCCGGAGCGGGCATTGCGCCACCCCAACTGGGACATGGGCGCCAAGGTGACGATAGACTCAGCCTCCATGATGAACAAGGGGCTGGAGGTCATGGAGGCCATGCACCTCTTTGACGTCCCGCCGGAGAAGATAAAAGTGGTGGTCCACCCCCAGAGCGTCGTCCACTCGGCGGTGGAGTTCGCGGATAACTCCGTCATCGCCCAGATGGGCGTCCCCGATATGCGCCTGCCCATCCAACTGGCGCTGACGTACCCCGCCAGGCTCCCGTCCCTGGCCGGGGAGCTGGACCTGGCGCGGGTGGGGACGCTGACCTTTATGGAGCCGGACCTTGACAAGTTCCGGTGCCTTAAGCTGGCCCTCTCCGTGGCGGGGCGTCGGGACGCCGCCCCGGCGGTGATGAACGCCGCCAACGAGAAAGCGGTCGGGGCGTTTTTGCGGGGAAAAATCGGCTTTACGGACATCCCGGAGATAGTCGGGAGGGCCGTTTCTGACTTTGGTAAGCTGGGCGCGGAGACGCTGGAGGCCGTTTTGGAGGCCGACAGCGTGACGCGCCGTTCAATAGAGGTGTAAGCTTTGTATATCATCATCGCGATATTGGCCTTCGGCGTCCTCATTGCCATCCACGAATTCGGGCACTTCATCGTGGCCAAGGCGTGCGGGGTCAAGGTCAACGAATTTTCCATCGGCATGGGGCCCACGCTCCTGAAAAAGCAGGGGAGGGAGACGCAGTACTCCCTGCGGCTCCTGCCCATCGGCGGCTTTTGCGCCATGGAGGGGGAGGACGAGGACACCGGCGACGAGCGGGCCTTCGCCCGCCAGGACTTTTTGAAAAAGGCCCTTATCTTAGTGGCCGGGGCGGGGATGAATTTCCTCCTGGGCTTCCTCATCGTGGCGGTCATCTACTCCTCCGCCCGGTATTTCAGCACCAGCCGGGTGGTGGAGACGGTGGAGGGCTTTCAGTACGCCGAAAACGGCGTCATGGCCGGGGATGAGATCTGGTCCATCGACGGCCACCGGGTCTTCTATTCCTCCGATTTCTCCATGTATATGTCAAGGGCCGGGGAGACGGTGGACATGGTGGTCATCCGGGATGGCCGGAAGGTCCTTTTGGATGATTACGGCCTGAAGCCCGCCCAGTACGCCGACGGCTACCGCTACGGCCTGACCTTCGGCTCCGTGAAGGCGGATCTTTGGCAGAAGCTGAAATATACGACCTACACCTCCTGGAATTTCGTGCGGATGGTGTGGATGGGGCTCTCTGACCTCGTCACCGGGGCCGTGGGCCTGCGGGAGATGTCGGGCGTCGTGGGCATCGTGGGCACGATAAACGAGGTGGGCCAGCAGGTGGAGGAGACGACCCGGTCCGTCTGGGCGGCCATAGAAGAGATCATGTACCTGGTGGCCTTCATCGCCGTCAATTTGGCCGTCATGAACCTCCTGCCCATCCCGGCGCTGGACGGCGGGCGGATATTCTTCCTTTTCATCAATCTCATCCTCGAGAAGGTCTTCCGCAAAAAGCCGGACCCCAAGTACGAGGCCTATATCCACGCCGCCGGCATGGTCCTCCTGCTGGGCCTGATGGCCGTCATTCTGGTCAGCGACGTGATGAAGCTCATTCGGTAGGGGCCGGACACCGTGCCGGCCCGTTTCGGAGAAATGAGGACTACCTATCGGGCTTAAAACCACATTTCGAGGTTTCAACAATGACAAAAGAGATAAAAGTCGGAAACGTAAAGATAGGCGGCGGCGCCCCCATATCCGTCCAGTCCATGTGCAACACGCCCACCGAGGACGTGGAGGCCACGGTGGCACAGATCCTGCGCCTGGAGGCCGCCGGGTGCGACATCATCCGCGTGGCCGTGCCGGATATGGCGGCGGCGAAGGCGGTCGCCGCGATCAAAAAGCGCATACACATCCCCCTGGTGGCCGACATCCACTTTGACTACAGGCTGGCCCTGGCGTCCCTGGAGGGGGGCGTGGACAAGGTGCGCATAAACCCCGGCAACATCGGGGGTGTGGAGCGGGTCCGGGCCGTGGCACGGGCCTGTGAGGAGCGGGGCGTCCCCATCCGCGTGGGGGTGAACTCGGGCTCCGTGGAGCGGGAGCTTCTGGCGAAATACGGCGGTCCCACGGCGGAGGCCCTGGTGGAGAGCGCCCTGGGGCACGTGCGGCTTCTGGAGGACGTGGGCTTTTCGGATATCTGCATTTCGGTCAAGTCCTCCACCGTCACCCGGACCGTGGAGGCGTACAGATTACTCAGCCAAAAATGCGATTATCCCCTGCACCTGGGCGTCACCGAGGCGGGGACGGAGTATCTGGGCGCCATCAACTCCGCCGTGGGAATCGGTACGCTTTTGAACGAGGGCATCGGCGACACCGTCCGCGTCTCCCTCACCGCCGACCCGGAGCGGGAGGTGCAGGCCGGCATCGCCATTTTGAAGGCCGCCGGGAAGCGCTCCGGCGGGGTGAAATTCGTCTCCTGTCCCACCTGCGGGCGGACGAAGATCGACCTTGTGGCCCTGGCCCATGAGGTGGAGCAGCGCCTTCGCGGGTGCGATAAAAATATCACCGTGGCCGTCATGGGCTGCGCCGTCAACGGCCCCGGGGAGGCCCGGGAGGCCGACTTCGGCGTGGCCGGGGGCGACGGCGAGGGACTTTTGTTCAAAAAGGGTGAGATCGTAAAAAAGCTGCCCTACGGGCAGCTCGCGGAGGGCCTGATGGCCCTCATTGAGGAGCAGACCTGATGAGTGAGACGAATTCCGTGGCGCTGCTGGACATGTTCCCGTGGCTTGAGGGCTCCCTTCCACGGGAGGCCCTTACGGGGGCGCGGGTGACAAACGCCACTGTCAGCCGGGAGGACATGACGATGGAAGTCTCCGTGACTTTCTCCGCCGCTCTTCCACCGGTATATATTTCCAAAGCCGAGGGCGCCATAGCCGGACGCTTCGGCCTTGCCCACGTCACAATAGACGCCGCCTTCCCGGAGGAGCGGCCGGCCAAAAAAGAGAAGAAGTCCGCGGACAGGGGCGGCGTTGGGGCGGCCGTATTCGGCAAGGTCTACAGATCCGACATCATGCCGATGTCGGAGATAACCATCGACTCCGGTCGGGTCACCGTCTCGGGACACGTCTTCGCCGTCAGCTCCAAGGAGCTCAAGAGCGGCGCGTATGTGCTGACCTTCGACATGACCGACGGCACCGGGTCCATCCGGGTTTCCGGCTTTATCCGGGACGAGAACACGAAAAAGGCCGCTCAGACCATCGACGTCGGCCAGGACCTGGTGGTCCAGGGCAGCATCACCTTCAGCCGCTTCGATAACGACATCGTCTTAGACCCCAAGGCCATCGCCAAGGGCCAGCCCCGGCCCGCCCGGGAGGACAAGTCCCCCGACAAGCGGGTGGAGCTGCACCTGCACACCAAAATGAGCGCCATGGACGCGCTGACGGACACCAAGGAGGTCATAAACCGCGCCATCGCCTGGGGACACCCGGCCATCGCCATCACCGACCACGGCGTCTGCCAGTCCTTCCCCGACGCCATGAAGGCCGCGGGGGACAAGATAAAGGTCATCTACGGCGTGGAGGGGTATTATGTAAACGACGTGGACGACCGCGTGGCCCTGATGGGGCCGGGGGACGGGCCTCTCGCCGGGGATTTCGTGGCCTTCGACATCGAGACTACGGGCCTGGACCAGAGAACGGAGCGCCTTATCGAGATCGGCGCCGTCAAATTCCACGACGGCGCGGAGGTGGACCGCTTTCAGACCTTCGTGGACCCGGAGAAGCCCATCACCCAGGAGATCACGAACCTCACCGGCATCACCGACGACATGGTGGCCGGGGCGCCGGGGGAGCTGGAGGCCCTGCGGGGCTTTCTCGCCTTCGCCGGGGACCTGCCCCTGGCGGCCCACAACGCCAATTTCGACGTGGGGATGATGCTGGAGGTGGCTCTTCGGCACAATATCCCCTTTGAGCCCACGTACATAGATACCTTGGTTATGTCCCAGGGGTGCCTTTCCGAGCTTAAATCCCACAAGCTGGATCTGGTGGCCGGGAGGCTGGGCCTTCCGGCCTTCAACCACCACCGGGCCTCCGATGACGCGCTGACCTGCGGGCTTATATACATAGCGCTGGCGAAAAGGCTCACGGAGGCGGGACTGACGCGCCTCTCCGAGATGGACGCTTACCTGGCCCCCCGCCGCCGGGAGGCCGCCGCCCACCGGCGGATGCGGCCCCAGCACATCATCGTTTTGGCGCGCACCCAGGCGGGCATCAAAAATCTATACAAGATCGTCACCGCCAGTCACCTGGAGCACCTTCGCGTCAACCCCATCATGCCCAAATCCCTCATTATGGAGCACCGGGAGGGGCTGATCATAGGCTCGGCCTGCGAGGCGGGGGAGGTATTCCAGACCGTCATCGACCACAAGGGGCGCTTTGAGGAGCGCAGGCTCGCGTCCTTCTACGACTACCTGGAGATCCAGCCCGTGTGCAACAACATGTTCATGCTCCGGGGCGAGCGGCCCAAGGCCGGGAGCGTGGAGGACCTGCGGGACTTTAACCTGCGTGTGCTGGAGCTGGCAGATTCCCTGGGCAAGCCCACCGTTGCCACCGGGGACGTCCACTTTCTGGACCCGGAGGACGAGATCTTCCGCCACGTGCTCTTGGTCGCCAAGGAGTTTGAGGACGGGGACCGGGACCTGCCCATCTATTTCAAGACCACCGACGAGATGCTGGAGGAATTTTCCTACCTCGGCGAGGACCGAGCCCGGGAGGTGGTCATCACCAATCCCCAAAAAATCGCGGAGATGTGCGACGTGGTGCGCCCCCTGCCGCCGGCGGGGACGCTCTACCCGCCGAAGATCGAAAACTCCGAGCAGCAATTAAAGGACCTGGTCTACGGCCGGATGCACGAGCTCTACGGGGAGGATCCGCCGGAAATCGTGACGAGCCGGGTGGAGCAGGAGCTCCACGACATCCTGTCCCGCCACTACGACGTCATTTACATGTCCGCCCAGAAGCTGGTGCAGGACAGCCTTGCCCACGGGTATCTGGTGGGCTCCCGGGGCTCCGTGGGCTCCTCCATCGTGGCCTTCATGTCCGGCATCACCGAGGTCAACGCCCTGCCGCCCCACTACCGCTGCCCCAACTGCAAGCACACGGAATTCGTCACCGACGGAAGCTACGGCTGCGGCGCGGACATGCCGGACAAGCTCTGCCCCGTGTGCGGGACGGAGTACAAAAAGGACGGCTTCGACATCCCCTTTGAGACGTTCCTGGGCTTCGGCGGCGACAAGGTGCCGGACATCGACCTCAACTTCTCCGGGGAATATCAGGCCAACGCCCACCGGTACACAAACGAGCTCTTCGGCTCCGACCACGTCTTTCGCGCCGGGACCATCGGGACCGTGGCGGAAAAGACCGCCTACGGCTACGTGAAAAAATACATGGAGAAGACGGGGAAGACCTTCAACCGGGCGGAGGAGACGCGCCTGGCGCTGGGCTGCGTGGGCGTCAAGCGCACCACGGGCCAGCACCCCGGGGGACTTGTGGTCATACCCCAGGATATGGAGATCTCCGACTTCTGCCCGGCACAGCACCCGGCGGACGACCAGGGCACGGACATCATCACCACCCATTTTGAGTACCACTGCATGGAGGACAACCTCCTGAAGCTGGACGAGCTGGGCCACGATGACCCCACCATGATCCGGATGCTGGAGGACATGACGGGCATCAACGCCAGGACCGACATACGCCTGGACGACCCGGATACTATGGGCATCTTCAAATCCGCCGCGCCCCTGGGGCTTTCGGACGACGACCCCATCATCGGGAAAAACGGCACCATCGGCATCCCGGAGATGGGTACCGGCTTCACCCGCCAGGTCATTCTGGACATCAAACCCGAGAACATGGACACGCTCATCCGCATCTCCGGCTACACCCACGGCACCGACGTGTGGCTGGGCAACGCCAAGGACCTGATACTCAGCGGGACGGCCAAGGTATCCGAGACAGTGGGCTGCCGCGACGACATCATGCTCTACCTCATCTCCGTGGGGCTGGAGCCGAAGCTGGCCTTCAAGATCATGGAAAACGTCCGAAAGGGGAGAGTCAAAAAGGGCGGCTTCCAGGAGGGCTGGGTGGAGGCCATGAAGGCCCACGGCGTGCCCGACTGGTACATCGACTCCCTGGCGAAGATCGCCTACCTCTTCCCCAAGGCCCACGCGGTGGCCTACGTCATGATGGCCTTCCGCATCGCCTGGTTCAAGGTCCACAGGCCCCTGGAGTTCTACGCGGCGTATTTTTACCGCCGCAGCCAGAAGGGCGGCTTCGACGCCGCCATGATGTGCCAGGGCCCGGAGAAGGTCCGCGCCGCCATCAGCTCCATAAAGGACAACCCCGACGCCACCGACAAGGACGACGACCTGATGACCACCTTGGAGGCGTGCTGGGAGTTCTATAAGCGCGGGTTTCATTTTTTACCTATTGACCTGTATAAGTCCGACGCGTTAAAATTCAATGTGGAGGACGGCGCCCTGCGCCCGCCCTTCGTGGCTATCTCCGGCCTCGGGGAGTCCGCGGCCCAGGACCTCTTTGAGCACGGCCGGGGCGGGCAGTTCGTCTCCATGGAGGAGCTCTCCGCGAGCTGCCCCAAAGTCTCCAAGACCCACATCGCCGAGCTCAAGGCCCTGGGCGCCTTGGGCTCCATGCCGGAGACGAGCCAGATCTCCCTCTTTTGAAGCGTCGGAAAGACCGCCGGCCTTTCCGACGGGGGGCGCGGCGAAAAAAATGCAAGGGAATACGGACATTATCCTCACACACAGAGCAAGGAGGTTTACATAAGATTATGAGCGATTTTGACCTGAACAAGATCCTGCCCGGATGGGAGACGGAGGGGGTGCTGGGGTCCGGGACCTTCGGCACCGTGTACCTCATCCGCAATACGGAGAGCGGCGCCTTTTCGGCGCTGAAGGTCATCAAGACCCCGCCCGCCCGGGAGGCCATAGACAACGCGGTGAAGCTGGGCATCGGCCGGGACCTGCTGACCACCTATTTCGGGAAGTTCAAAAACGACCTCACCTGGGAGCTGACCATGTACAAGACCGCCAGGTCCCCGGCCCTGGCGCCCGTTGAGGACCTGGTGACGGTGGACAACCAGGGGCCCGGCTGGACGGGGTACATCCGCACCGGCATCTACACCCCCATGGCCACGTATTTCGGCAAGGCCGGCTCCACCCAAGAGGATGCCGTGCGCCTGGGGCTGGAGCTCTCCGCGGCGCTGGAGGTCCTGGGCCAATATGACATGGTCCACGGCGACATAAAGCCCGGCAACGTGATGGTCACGGACGCAGGGGGCTTTGTGCTGTCGGATTACGCCCTGCGGCGCTGCCTGGAGCGGGCCGGGAGCAACATATTCGGCGCGGAGGACGACGACTATGAGGCGCCGGAGCTCACCGGGGACGACAAAAAATACACCGCCCAGACGGATATTTACTCCCTGGGGGCGCTGATGTGCTATGTGGCGGGGGGCTGCTCCATGCCCCAGAACCGGGACCCGGGCCTCATCCGGGGCATCGACCCGGCCTTTGCCGCCGTTATAAAAAAGGCCATGGCCGCCGACCCCGAGGAGCGGTACAGGAGCGCCGCCCAGATGAAGGCGGAGCTGGAGAAGCTGCCCATGGGCGCCCGGACAGCCCGCCGGGCCATGGCCGCCGCGGCGGCCTTCGACGCCGTGAAGCAAAACGGCGGCGCCGCCATGACCGGCGGCGCAAATCCCGCCAGGTCCGGCTCCCGGCCCGCGGCAAAGCCCGCCGCCAAAGCCGGGGACAGGCCCGCCGCCAAGCCCGCCGCCAAACCCGCCGCCAAACCGGCCGGCAGCTCCGGCGCGGCGCCGGGTCCGGGCAAGCACCGGAAGGAGACGGAGAAAAAGTCCCGGGCCGGCATCATCATCGCCATCATCGCGGTGCTTTTGTGCCTGGCGGCGGTGCTGCTCTTGTGGCTGCCCCGGGACAAGGACCCCAACTCGAGCACGACCGAGCCCGGCGGCGCCGCCCCCAGCCAGACCACGAACCCCGGCGGCACCGAGGACCCCGGCACGGGCTCCGATGATCCCGGCACCGGCAGCGAAGGTCCCGGCACGGGCGGCCCCGGCACGGACGAACCCGGTACGGGCACCGACGGCCCCGGCACGGACGACCCGGGCACGGGTACGGACGCTCCCGGCACGGATGACCCCGGAACGGGTACGGACGCTCCCGGCACGGATGACCCCGGAACGGGTACGGACGGCCCCGGTACGGGCACGGACACTCCCGGCACCGACGAACCCGGTACGGGCACGGACGAACCCGGCGCCTCCACACGGCCGGAGGCCGTCAACAACGACGTCCTCTTCCCCTCGGACACCGTTCTCATGACCCGGGAGGACCTGGAGGGCGTGGACGCCGACACCTCCTACATGATGATCAACGAGATCTACGCCCGCCACGGCTACATCTTCTCCACCTCCGGCGGGCCCATCCAGGACTACTTCAACTCCCAGAAGTGGTATGAGCCCACGACCCGGGACATCAACGCCGTGGCCGCGGCGTTTACGGACCTGGAGCAGAAGAACGTCCTGACGCTGGTGGCCTATCAGCAGGAGATGGGCTGGCGCGCCGGCGGCACCCAGAGCGGCGACGAGCCCGGCGGGAACGGCGGGGAGAGCCAGGGCACGTTCCTCTTCCCCTCGGACACCGTCCTCATGACCCGGGAGGACCTGGAGGGCGTGGACGCCGGCACCTCCTATATGATGATCAACGAGATCTACGCCCGCCACGGCTACACCTTTAAGGAGGGCGGGGAGGAGTGGACCTACTTTACCGCCCAGGGCTGGTACAAGCCGGACCCCACGGTGAACGCCCATATCTACGACCTCTTCAACGACGTGGAGCGGAGGAACATCAACACCTTAGTGCTCTACCAGCAGGAGATGGGCTGGCGCGGCGGCGGCACGTCCTCCGGCGCCCAGACGCCTCCGGAGACGGAAACCCCGCCTGAGACGCAGAACCCTCCGGAGCCGGAGACACCCCCGGAGACGCAGAACCCTCCGGAGCCGGAGACACCCCCGGAAACCGAGACGCCCCCGGAGAGCACCGGCAGCGGATACATTTTTGACACCGACCAGGTCCTCCTCACCGAAGCGGACCTGGAAGGCCGCGACGCCGGGGAGCTGGAGCTCATGCTCAACGAGATCTACGCCCGCCACGGCTATATCTTCGGCGACAAGGCCCTCTCGGACTACTTCAGGTCCCAGGACTGGTATGTGCCCGTCTCCAACGACGCGGGCTTCGTGAGATCCCTTTTCAACGGCACCGAGACGCAAAACCTCAAGATCATCACCGATTACATGAGCGAAAAGGGCTGGCGGTGAGCCGCCGCCCGGGAGGGCCGCTATGTTTGACAGGGACAGCAAAATATGGCGCGTGGGACCGGTCCTGGCGGCCGGCCTCATGGCGCTGTTTCTGGCGGGCTACACGGTCATAAACTTTCTGGGCTTTGAACGCTTCTGCACCCCGGATATGTACGAGGACACGGTGGTGGCCAGGCTCATGTGGGAGCAAAAGACGCTCTTCCCCAAAAACTGGGTCTTCGGGAATCAGTTTTATGTGGAGACGACGCCGGTGCTGGCGGCCCTCTTTTACGGGCTCACCGGCAGTATGAATCTCTCCATGGCGTTGGCGACCACGGCCATGACGGCGCTGATGCTCCTGACGTTTTGGTGGATGCTGAGGCCCTTCGCCGGCCGGGGGGAGATTCTCGCCGCCTCCCTCGTCTTAGTGTCCGCGGTCATCGCCCCCAATATCCCCACGCAGTTGGAGGGCAGGATCTTCTACATCCTGGCCAGCTTCTACGCGGGCTACGCCGTGGCGCTTTTCGTGGTCTACGGCGACTATCTCCGGGCGCTGGGGGGACTTTACGGGCGGTTTTTCAACGTCCCGTTTTTCGCTTCCCTCCTTTTGAGCTTCACCACCGGGATGCAGAGCGCCAGGGCCATGGCCTGTATGATCCTCCCCATGGCGGCCTACGAGGGCCTGACGTGGCTTTTTGCCCTCATAAAAACAAAAAAGCTCCCCGAAAAGGGGAGGCTTCTCGTGACGCTCCGGGCGGCGGTCATCGCCGCGGCCAACGCCGCGGGCCTTATCGCCGTGAAGCTCCTGGGCGTCAGGAACGTCACCATCTACGGCGGACTTACCTTCATCGGCCCGCAGCAGAGGATCGCCAATATAAAAAGGGGCTTCGGGGCCCTCCGGAGCATCACGGGCCTTAAATACCTCCTGCCCGGGACGCCGGGGCACAACGTCCCGGTGGGGCTGTTCGCCGCTCTGCTTGCGGCCGCAGTGATCTTCGCCCTCATACGCTGCGGCGGGCGGCGGCGCCGGCGGGAGGGAGTCTCCGTCCTTCTGGCGCTGTGCCTTTTGAGCATCGCCATCGTCCTGGGGGTAAACGCCCTGGTGGACATATCCCTCAGGTCCATCTACCTCTTTATCTGGTACCCCATGGCGGCGGCGGCGGTGATACCGCTGTGCCGGGCCCTCAGGGGGAAGCTCCGGGCCGCGGCGGGGGCGGTATTCGCCGCGTTTATTTTGGCGAATTTCGCCGTCAGCGTCCTCCCGGGCGTCCGGGACGCCGTCTCCGGCCCGGAGACGCAGAAGGCCCAAATCGCCGAATTTGTTGAGGACGCCGGCTGCGACTATATCTACGGCGAGTGGAGCACGGTGGAGGAGATAGCCGCCCAGACCGACGGGGCGGTGACCTCCGGCTCCTGGTTTGGCGGGGCGTTCAAAATATTGGGCTATATAAATCTCCAGGACATCTATTCCGAGGACGACAACTCCCGCGCCGTCATACTCCTGACGGACTGGAACCGTGACGCCGCCCTGGCCGAGGCCCGGGAAAAGGGCGCCGTCCTCACCCTGATAGCCCAGTTCGACGGCGGGATAGAGCTCTACGAGAGCTCCCGTCAGCTCATGTATTTTGGGTAAGGTGACGGGAGCCGAACCCGCGCCGGCTCCCGTCACCTTAAGTTACAGCCCCCGCAGGCCACGCTTTACGGATATGGCGTGGACGGGGCACATCTCCTGACAGCAGAAGCAGGAGATGCAGCCGCGCCTGGGCATCCCGGCTTTCTTGTTTTCCACACGGATGATCTTCTGGGGACAGCTCTCCGCGCACCTGCCGCAGCCCACGCATTTGGACCTGTCCACATGGGGATAGGAGCGCAGGAGCCTGTCCATCACCAGCTCCGCGGGCTTTCTCAAAAACCGGGGCACCGCGTCGTCAAAGCCCGTGCTCTTCACCGCGTCCGGAAGCCGGAAGGCGGGGGAGCAGGGCGCGATCTCGTCGCCGGAAAGCTCCACGCGCTCCGGCCAGAGCCCCATCTCCCGGGCGGCCATGAGATGCGGCATCTCCCCGGGCTCCAGCCCCATGAAGCGCACCGCCGCCACGTCCAGGGCGTAGACGTCCCGGCTTGTCAGCGTAAGGCCGGTGTGCCGCACCGTTCCGCCGCCGGGGCCGTTGCCCTCCATGGAGTCCACGGCGTCCAGCAGAGTGACGTTGGGCCGCACCGTCTCACAAAGCTCACAGAGCATCCGGACGAAGTCCCGGGTATTCGGATACCGGCGGTGCATGTCCGGCTTTTGAAGGCCGGGGATGGTTCCGAAGAGGTTTTTGACCCCGGCGGAGACGGTGGTCATGGCGTGGGTCTTGAGCTTGGGGAGATTGATGATGTACCCGGCCCCGGTGACGGGGGTAATGAGGTTGAAGCTCCGCACCGTAAAGCCCTCCCGGGTGGGGACGGACCTATAGGTGAAGTCGCGGTTCAAGTACTCCTGGATTCCCGGCACCCGCAGCCCCGAGGCGGAGTAGACGCCCCGCATGTACTCGGCGTTAAAAAGCCCCCCGGAGCTCTCGGCCACCACGATATTGGAAAAGCCCCGCTCCGTCAGCCACCGGATCACCGCCTTGAGGATGGCGGGGTTGGTGGTGACGCCCGCCTCCGGCTTTTTGCCGTAGAGGAGATTGGGCTTCAGGAGCACCCGGGTGTCGGGGGACAGGTCCCGCGCCACCCCCAGCGCCTCAAAATGGCGGCAGACGGCGGCGTAGACGAGCTCTTGGTCGTAGGACGGGACCTTAACGGCGTTGACGAAGGACATACGATCACTCCCGGACTTTTTTCCCATCATACCAAAAATCTCCCGGGATTGCAATGACAATATGCGAAGGACGGCATTTTATGGATCTTGAGTTTTGCGCCCCGTGCCTTTTCGGGCTGGAGGGGCCCCTGGGCAACGAGCTTCGGCATATGGGCGTCCGGGACGTCCGGGCCGAGGACGGGCGGGTCTACTTTTCCGGCGATGAGGCGGACCTTGCCCGGGTGAATATCAAAAGCCGCTTTGCCGAGCGGGTGCTCATCGTGGCGGGCCGCACGCCGGCGGGGGACTTCGACGCCCTCTTTGAGGGCGTCCGGGCCATGCCCTGGGAACAGTATATCCCCAGGACCGGGGCCTTTCCGGTGAAGGGCTATTCCCACGGCTCCGCCATCACCTCCGTGCCGGCCCTCCAGCGGTGCGTCAACCGCGCCGTGGCCGACCGGCTGGGCAGGGCCTACGGCCTCGAAAGGCTCCCGGAGACGGGGGCGCTCTACCAGATACAGTTTGCCCTCACCCGCGACGAGGCGGCGCTCTATATCGACACCTCCGGCCCGGGGCTGCATAAGCGCGGCTACCGCCCGGCCCAGGTGGAGGCGCCGCTGCGGGAGACGCTGGCCGCGGCGCTGGTGGACATCGCCGGCTACCGCGGGAGGGGCGACTTTTGCGACCCCTTCTGCGGCAGCGGGACCGTCGCCATCGAGGCGGCCCTGGCGGCCCGGGGCCGGGCGCCGGGGATAAACCGGGGCTTCGCCGCGGAAAAGTGGCCGAATTTCAACATAAGCTGGGACCGGCTCCGGGAGGAGGCGCGCGCCCGGGAGTTTCACCGGGATTACAGCGTTTTCGCCTCCGACATTGACGGGAAAGCCGTCGCCCTGGCGCGGGAGAACGCCCGCCGGGCCGGGGTGGAGGACATCGTCCGCTTTGAGACTGCCGACGCCGCGAAATTTTCAAGGCCCACCCAGGGCGGCATCCTGGTCACCAATCCCCCCTACGGAGAGCGGCTTTTGGACGTCCGCCAGGCCCGGGAGCTCATGCGGGACTTCGGCGCGGCCATGAAAAAATGCCCCGGGTGGCAGGTCAACATCATCTCCTCCGACGAGGAGCTGGAGAAGTTCTACGGCAGGAGGGCCGCCAAGGTGCGAAAGCTCTACAACGGCATGATAAAGTGCGGCTACTTCATGTTCAAATAAAAAAGAACGAGGCAGAGAGATATGAGACACCTTTTTATCGTCAATCCCATCGCCGGGGGCAGGAAAAGCGACAAATCGGCCGTAAGGGCGAAGATCGAGGAGGTCATGGCCGGGCGCGGGGAGGAGCATGAGCTGTACGAGACGGTGGGCGTCATGGACGCCGCCGAGAAGGTCAAAAGGGAGGCCATGAAGGGCGGCGGGCTCCGGGTCTACGCCTGCGGCGGGGACGGGACGCTCTCCGAATGCGCCCACGGCGCGGCGGGCTTTTCAAACTGCGCCGTCACGCACTACCCCTGCGGCACGGGCAACGACTTCGTGCGGATGTTCGGCCCGGACGCGAAGCTCTTTTCGGACATGGAGGCCCTGGTGGACGGCGCCGCGGCGCCCATGGACATCATGGACGTCAACGGCCGGAAGTGTCTCAACATCGCCTCCGTGGGCATCGACGCCCGGGTGGGCATCGACGTACATAAGTATTCCAAGCTCCCCGTCATCGGCGGGGCGGGGGGCTACGTCATCTCCCTCATCGTCAACGTCGTCAAGGGCATCAACCGCCATTTCAGAATCACCGTGGAGGGGGAGGAGCTGGACGGCAAGTTCGCCCTCATCTCCGCCTGCAACGGCCAGTACTACGGCGGCGGCTTCAACCCCACCAAGATCGCCGTGCCCGACGACGGGGTGCTGGATATGCTCATCGTCAATAAAGTCTCCCGCTTCACCCTGGCCCGGCTCATCAAGGACTACGCCTCCGGGCAGTATGCCAGATACCCGGAGCTCATAAAATATGTGGCGGGGCGGAAGATAAAGATCGAGGACACGGAGGAGTTTTCCGTCAGCATCGACGGCGAGGCCATGTTCACAAAATGCGCCAATATCCGGCTCATTCCCGGCGGGGTCAACTTCATATACCCCCGCGGCTGCCGCAAGGTCGATGAAATCGTCGGTTTGACCGCCGCTAAGGCATAAAAGCACCTATAATATGTGCAAAATAACTATTGCCTAAAATCCCCGTTTGGGGTAATATATAGGTAAGTTAGCACTCGGATAAAAAGAGTGCCAAACCGCAGAAAACAGTCAAAACATAAATCCATATAGGAGGCAAGACCAGTTATGACACTTAAACCGTTGGCAGACAGAGTCGTGCTGAAGCGCGTCCCCGCTGAGGAGACTACCAAATTCGGCCTTATTCTCACCAGCTCCGCCCAGGAGAAGCCCCAGATCTACGAGGTCGTGGCCGTTGGCCCCGGCGGCTTTGTGGACGGCAACGAGGTGGAGATGGAGGTCGAGGTGGGCGACCGGGTCATCACCGGCAAGTACACCGGCACCGAAGTCAAGGTGGAGGGCGAGGAGCTCACCATCGTCCGCCAGAGCGAGATTCTCGCAGTCGTAGACTAATCGAAGGAGGAAGTCACTATGTCTAAAATGATCGTTTACGGCGAGGAAGCCCGCCGGAATCTTGAGGCCGGCGTCAACAAGCTGGCCGATACCGTGAAGCTCACCATCGGCCCCAAGGGCCGCAACGTGGTGCTGGACAAGAAGTTCGGCTCTCCGCTCATCACCAACGACGGCGTCACCATCGCCAAGGAGATCGAGCTGGAGGACCCCTTTGAGAACATGGGCGCCCAGCTTGTGAAGGAGGTCGCCTCCAAGACCAACGACGTGGCCGGCGACGGCACCACCACCGCCACCGTCCTTGCCCAGGCCATGATCCACGAGGGCATCAAGAACGTAGCCGCCGGCGCCAACCCCATGGTCATGAAGCGCGGCATCCAGAAGGCCGTGGACGCGGCCGTGGCGGAGATTCGCGCCAATTCCCAGCACGTCACCGGCACCGAGGACATCGCCCGCGTGGGCACCGTCTCCTCCGGCGAGGAGACTATCGGCCGCCTCATCGCGGAGGCCATGGAGAAGGTGGGCCAGAACGGCGTCATCACCGTGGAGGAGTCCAAGACCGCCGAGACGTATTCCGAGGTGGTGGAGGGAATGCAGTTCGACCGCGGCTACATCACCCCCTACATGGTCACCGACACCGACAAGATGGAGGCCGTCTACGACGAGCCCCTGATTCTCATCACCGACAAGAAGATCAGCAACATCCAGGAGGTCCTGCCCCTTTTGGAGCAGGTCATCCAGGCCGGCAAGAAGCTGGTGATCATCGCCGAGGACGTGGAGGGCGAGGCCCTTGCCACCCTCATCCTCAATAAGATTCGCGGCACCTTCAACTGCCTGTGCGTCAAGGCCCCCGGCTTCGGCGACCGCCGCAAGGAGATGCTGCGCGACATCGCCGTCCTCACCGGCGGCCAGGTCATCTCCTCCGAGCTCGGCATGGAGCTGAAGGACGCCACCCTCGACATGCTGGGCCAGGCCCGTCAGGTCAAGGCCACCAAGGAGAACACCATCATCGTGGACGGCGCCGGCGACAAGGACGAGATCGCCGCCCGCGTGGCCCAGATCAAGAACGAGTACGAAGTCTCCACCTCTGAGTACGACAAGGAAAAGCTCCAGGAGCGCCTGGCCAAGCTTGCCGGAGGCGTGGCCGTCATCAAGGTCGGCGCCGCCACGGAGACGGAGATGAAGGACAAGAAGCTCCGCATCGAGGACGCCCTGAACGCCACCCGCGCCGCGGTGGAGGAGGGCATCGTCGCCGGCGGCGGCACCGCCTATGTCGTGGCCGCCAAGGCCGTGACGAAGCTCCTGAAGACCGTCCACGGGGACGAAAAGACCGGCGTGGCCCTGATCGCCCGGGCTCTCGAGGCCCCCATCAAGCAGATCGCCGCCAACGCGGGGCTTGAGGGCGCCGTCATCCTCAATAACGTCAAAAACTCCAAGTCCGTGACCTACGGCTTCAACGCCGCCACGGAGGAGTACTGCGACATGATCTCCGCCGGCGTCGTGGACCCCACCAAGGTCTGCCGCAGCGCCCTGGAGAACGCCGCGTCCATCGCGGGCATCGTGCTGACCACCGAGTCCCTGGTGGCCGACAAGCCCCAGCCCCCCGCGCCCCCCGCTCCGGCAAACCCGGATATGGGTGGAATGTATTAATTCTGGCTTTGAAGCCCCGCTTTGCGGGGCTTCAAATGCCAAGGGGATGCGTGCGGAAGGCCCGGATCGAATTCTGCGGAATTCGGTCCGGGCCTTTCTGCTGTCAAATCCGGCGCGTCCGGCCCCGCAGGGGCCGGGCACACCGGATTTGATACTAATATCCATTTAAAATGAGACACCGAGCGGCGAGAATTTTTCGTGTCAGGCAAGGAAGACGCCGCAGGGAATACTGTATGTATTCCCAAGGCGGCTGACGCCGCATGGCGCGAAAAAGGCCGGCGCGAATGTCTTATTTTAATTGGATATTAGTATGATAAAAGGGATTTTTTGCGAGGCAGAGCCCCGCAAAAAATATTGAATTTGGGGCGGTGAAAGGCGGACGTGTTTCTTTTAGCTTGACGGATACAAGATGTTGGGGGTATAATCGGAATAGAGATAAGTATAAGTATAAAGGCCGATGGGGCCGGGGGCGGCGCGCCGCCTTTTTCCGGCCCCTATATGAAAGCCGGCTGGCGCCGGCCGGCTACTTTAAGTCTATGCCGGGGGGACAAAAGGAGTTACGGGGGAGGACCAGCATGGTAAGGATAGCGCCTTCGATACTTTCCGCGGATTTCGCAAGGCTCGGGGAGGAAATCGACTCCGTAAAAACCGGGGATCTTCTTCACTTCGATGTGATGGACGGGGTGTTTGTGCCGAATATCTCTTTCGGACTGCCCGTTATAAAATGCGTGCGCCGGGTGACGGATATGCCGCTTGACGCGCATCTCATGATAACGCGGCCCGTAAATTACGCCGGGCGGTTTTGCGATGCCGGCGCGGACATCGTCACCGTCCACCTGGAGGCCGACACGCCGGAGAATATCCGCGCGGCCCTCCTGGACGTGAAGCGCCGGGGGAAAAAGGCCGGGCTGTCCATAAAGCCCCTGACGCCCGTATCGGCCCTGGAGCCCTACGGGGAGCTTCTGGACCTCATCCTCATCATGAGCGTGGAGCCCGGCTTCGGCGGCCAGAGCTTCATCCCGGAGGCCCTTGGGAAGATAACCGCCGCCAAGGCCCTGGCCCGCCGCTTCGGCCGCGGCTGTCTTGTGGAGGTGGACGGCGGCATAAACCGCGTCACCGCCAGACAGTGCCAGGACGCCGGGGCCGACATTTTGGTGGCCGGAAACGGCGTTTTCACCGCCCGGGACAGGGCGGAGGAGATACAAATTCTGAGAGGTAACTGACAAATGAGCTTTTTCCCGTCGGCTCTTGACGAGCTTGTTGAAAAATTCGCGTCCCTCCCCGGGGTGGGCATGAAGTCCGCCCAGCGGCTGGCCTTCCATATACTGGACTTGCCGGAGGAGGAGGCCCGGGCCTTTGCCGCGGCCATCGTGAAGGCCCGGGAGACGGTCCACACCTGCAAAATATGCCAGAACCTGACAGACGCCGACGAGTGCGCCGTCTGCCGCTCCCAGACCCGGGAGGCCGGTGTCATCTGCGTGGTGGCCAGCCCCAAGGACGTGGCCGCCATCGAGCGCGCCCACGAGTACAACGGCCGCTACCACGTGCTCCACGGCGTCATTTCGCCCTTGAACCACATCGGCCCCGACGACATCCGCGTCCGGGAGCTGGTGGACCGGGTGGCCGCCGGGGGCGTCAGCGAGGTCATCATGGCCATGAACCCGGACACGGAGGGGGAGACTACGGCGAAATACATCTCCCGCCTTTTAAAGCCCTTTGGCGTTAAGGTGACGCGCCTGGCCTACGGCATCCCGGTGGGGGCGAGCCTTGAGTTTGCCGACGACGCCACCCTCATGCGGGCTCTGGAGGGCCGGCAGGAGATATGAGAGACAGGGAAGGAGATATAAGAGACAGGGAGGGGATAAGATGAAAAGCGGCGGTATCCTTGGCAAGGCGCTGTCGGCCCTGGCGGCGGTGCTCTTCGTCGCCGTGTGCTGGTTTGGCGTCTGGAGGCTCATGGACGAGGTGGTGGAGCCCGGGGCGCTCCCGTCGGGGACGCAGCCGTCCGGCGCCGGGACGCCGGAGGTCCAGACGCCCGAAGAGCCGGGGAACACCGGCCCCGCCGTCCAGCAGCCGGGGGAGGAAATGCCGGAGGCGGACCCGAACTTCGTCCCCACGGAGGCGGAGGTCCTGGCGCTGAGAGAGCGTGTCACGGAGGGCATGACCGACGGGGAAAAGGCGGCCCTCCGCGAGGCGGTGGTGAACGCGAACCTGGCGCTGGAGGGCGAATATTTCTATAACAGATTTTTTGAAAACCTCATGGACCCGGAGAGCCTTTACTGGAACTACTTCGAGAAGACCGGGGAGATACAGATAGGCTGGGCGGAGAGCTCCGACGGCACCAGGACCGAGGTCACGGATACCAACGACTTCGTGGTGGAGGATTACGTCCGTCGTCTGCAAGGGCTGAAGGAGACTGTGGTCAGCGGCCTTTTGGACGAGGACTTCGACAGGCTTGCGGAGCTCCTCACCACCGCCAAGCGTGACCACGACGGGGACGCCGTCCTGGAATTTTATCATATGTTCCACGACCTGGATTACTTCCTCATGCGCTTCGGCGAGACGGACGTGGGGCCCTACGTGCAGGACAAGACCACCGTCACCCTCTACTACGGGGCCCTGGCGGTGTGGAAAAACGGCGCCCAGGGAGCAAGCCAGGCGTACTGAGACGAGCATCGAAATGGAGTTTTAAGGAAAAATGGCTGAAAAGAGCGTTAAAAGCATTATTTTTGACTTCGGCGGCGTGGTGGTGGATTACGACCCGGAGAGGTATCTGCGGGGGCTCTTTGACGACGGGGCGGTCATCGAATATGTGATGGAGCACCTTTTCGAGAGCGCCTACTGGCGCATGTTCGACGAGGACCGCTTTCCCAGGGACGAGGCCGACGCCGTCATCCTCCGGGAGGCCCGGCGCGACGGCTTCGGCCCCCAGATGGAGCTGGTCCAGGCCCGCTGGACGGAGCACATGCGGACAAAGCCGGAGACAGTGGAGCTCATAAAGGACCTCCGGGCCGCGGGATACGGGGTCTATTACCTCACCAACATGCCCCGGGACATGTGGGAGGTCTTCACCGCCCGGGGACTTCCGGACCTCTTTATGGGGGGCGTGGCGTCCTTTGAGCTGGGCCTCACAAAGCCCCGGCCCGCCATCTACCGGGAGCTCCTGCGCCGCTGTTCCCTGGACCCCGGTACGTGCGTTTTCTTGGACGATATGCCCCGGAACATCGCCGGAGCGGAGCGCGCCGGCCTGCGGGGGATAGTCTTCACCGATGCCGCCTCCGCCAGGGCGGAGCTCTCGAAGCTGGGTGTCGAACTCCGCGGCGATCGGTGAGAAAAATAACTGTCGAAAAAAGGCCTTTGGCCTTTTTCCGACAAGGGGAACGTGCGGAAAATTTTCGCTGAATTTTGCGAAATTCAGCGAAAACTTCCCTGCTGTTTTGCTCCGCGCACGGCCCGTAGGGCCGCACACTCCGCAAAACAAAAGGAATTTTTTCCAAGGCGCATGTCCTTGGAAAAAATATTGAAATTGAGATTTTGACAAGCTGATCCGGCCCCCGCGGGGGGCCGGGTCGTTTTTTGTGACATCGGTAAAAGACGGAAAATGTATTGCTATAAACCGGGCGATATGATATAATGTATCTGTCTATGTGCGCGCGCACAAAATATGCTGCTGAGGTGCGGGAAATGAAAAATTTTGACGAGTACAACGACAAATCCAGGCGCGACGGGCTGACGCTGGACTCCCAGGTGGTCCACGGGGCCACGGGGATGGACCCCGTAACCGGCGCCGTCAGCTTCCCAATATACCAGACGGCCACCTATAAGCACCCGTCCATCACCGACAGGACGGGCTACAACTACTCCCGGTGCATCAACCCCACCCGCGAGGAGGTGGAGCGCACCATGTGCATCTTGGAGGGCGGCGCCAGGGCCTACGCCGTCAGCTCCGGCATGGCGGCCATCATGCTGACGCTCTCCATCTTAAAGCCCGGGGACCACGTGGTCTGCTCCGACGACGTGTACGGCGGGACCTCCAGGGCGGTGAAGGAGGTCCTGGCCCCCATGGGCGTTGCCAATACCAGCGTGGACCTCTCGAGGCTTTCCGACCTCATGGCTGCTCTGCGGCCGGAGACGAAGATGATATTCGTTGAGACGCCCACGAACCCCATGATGAAGGTGGCGGACATCGCCGCCATCGCCAGGATCGCCCATGAGCGCGGCATCCTCACCGTGGTGGACAACACGTTCCTGACGCCCTACTTCCAGCGGCCGCTGGCCCTGGGGGCGGACATCGTCATACACAGCGGGACAAAGTATCTGGGCGGCCACAACGACCTTCTGGCCGGCATCGTGGTGCTCCGGGAGCCGGACCTGGGCCAGTGGTATGAGATACGCAACCACGTAAACGGCGCGGGACTGGGGCCCATGGACTCCTGGCTCCTGCTCCGGGGCATGAAGACCCTTGCCCTCCGGATGCGCCGCCACAACGACAACGCCGTAAAGGTGGCGAACTGGCTGCGAAACCACCCCAAGGTGGAGAAGGTCTACTTTGTGGGTTTTGCCGACCACCCCGGCCGGGAGATCTCCGACCGCCAGACCACGGGCTGCGGCGGGACGCTGTCTTTCCGGGTGGACTCCATGGAGACGGTGAACCAGATCCTCGCCCGCGTGCGCCTTATCACCTTTGCCGAGAGCCTGGGCGGCGTGGAGTCCCTGATAACCCACCCCGTCAGCCGCACGCACACCGAGGTATCCGAGGCCGACAGGCTGGCGCTGGGCATAACGGACACGCTTTTGCGCCTCTCCGTGGGCATCGAGGACGCGGACGACATCATCGCGGACCTGGCCCAGGCCATGGCGTAGGGAAACGGGGAGACGGCCATGAAATTTACGAAAATGCAGGCCTACGGCAACGACTATGTGTACATAGACGCCATCCATGAACGGCTTGACAATTTGCCGGAGCTGGCGCGATTTCTCAGCGACCGGCACTTCGGCGTGGGGTCCGACGGCATCGTCCTTATCTGCCCCTCCGAAAAGGGCGATTTTCGTATGCGCATGTTCAACCCCGACGGCTCGGAGGCGGAGATGTGCGGCAACGCCCTGCGGAGCATGAGCATGTTTGTCTACGAGCACCGGCTCACCGATAAGACCGACCTTGTCATCGAGACGGCGGGCGGGATGCAGAAGGTGAGGCTCTTTGTTGAAAACGGGCACGTGGTCAATATCCGGGCCAACATCGGCGCGCCGGTGCTGGACACCCGCCGTATACCCGTGGCCACGGAGAAGCCGGAATTCGTCTCCCAGCCGGTGCGGGTGCTGGACAGGGAGTTTGAGATGACCGCCGTCTCCTGGGGCAATCCCCACGTCGTCATGTTCCTGGAGGAGGACCTGAAGGACTTCGACGTGGAGCGCTACGGCCGGGCCATAGAGAACATGACGGAGCTTTTCCCCAACAAGACGAACGTCACCTTCGCCCGCGTTGTGGACAGGGGACACATGGAGATGCGCGAGTGGGAGCGCAACTGCGGGGAGACTATCGGCTGCGGCACCGGCTGCTGCACCGCCCTTGTGGCGGCGGTCCTGACGGGCAGATGCGACAGGAGCGCGGCGATCCGCCAGATCGGCGGCGTTTTGGAGTGCCACTGGGACGAGGCCGAGGGCGTCATGTACATGAAGGGCCCCTCCCACATCGTCTTTGAGTCGGAGATTGACGTCTCCCACATTGTAAGCCGGGCCAGGAGGCTGAGAAATCTCCTGGAGGGCGTGGACTACACCCTTGTCCGGGGGAGCCTGGACACGGAGATCGCGGATATCAAGTACGACTCAAGATTTGTCAACAAAAACGACCTCTTTCTCGCCCGGGTGGGCACCGGCACCGACTCCCACGAATTTATCGCCTCCGCCGTGGAGCGGGGAGCCGGGGCCGTGGTCATCGAGCGGGACGCGGATGTACCGGGGGACGTCACCGTCATAAGGGTGGACTCGTCCAAGCGCGCCCTGGCGCTGATGTCGGCGGCGTACTTCGGCCACCCGGCCCGGGAGCTCACCACCGTGGGCATCACCGGCACCGCCGGAAAGACCTCCACGGCCCTGATGCTGAAGGCCATCCTGGAGCGCGCGGGACGGCGCGTGGGCCTCATCGGCACCGTGGGCGCGGAAATAGCCGGGGAGCACGTGGAGACGCACAACACCACCCCGGAGAGCTATGAGATTCAAAGGCTCTTCCGCCGCATGGCCGACGCGGGATGCACCCACGCGGTGATGGAGGTATCCTCCCAGGGGCTGAAGATGAGCCGGGTGGACGGCTTCACCTTTGACCTGGGGGCCTTCACCAACCTGTCCCCGGACCATATCGGCGCGGGTGAGCACGCGGATTTTCAGGAGTATCTTCAGTGCAAGAGCCTCCTTTTCCGGCGCTGCCGCCGGGCCGCGGTGAACGCGGACGACCCGCACCTGGAGGAGGTGCTTCGCGGCCGCACCTGCGAGATCGTCAAATTCGGCGTGACCTCCCCGGAGGCCGACGAGCGGGCGGAGGACGTGAAATTCCTGATGGACAGCGGCTTCATGGGCGTGGAGTACCGGGCCGCGGGGCTCTATGAGGGGGCAGTCCGGGTGTCCGTGCCGGGTAAATTCTCCGTCTACAACAGCCTTTGCGCGGTGACGCTGGCGGGGATGCTGGGGGCGGATGTCTCCGCCGCCGCGGCGCTTTCGGAAATAGCGCTGAAGGGACGGATGGAGCTTGTGAGCGCCAATGACGTCTACAAGGTCATCATCGACTACGCCCACAACACCGACGAGATGAACATGTTCATGGAGACGGTGCTGGAGTATAAGCCGGGGCGGCTGGTGTGCGTCTTTGGCGGCGGCGGCAACCGCGCCCGGGCCAGGAGGCTGGACATGGGCCGCATCGCCGGAAAGCACGCGGACCTTTGCATCCTCACCGAGGACAACCCGCGGTATGAGGAGCTCTCCTCCATAAACCGCGACATCATCGAGGGCATAAACGAGAGCTCCGGCAGGTACATCACCGTGGACGACAGATATGAGGCCATAAAATACGCCATCTCCACGGCCAGGAGGGGGGACGTCATCCTCCTCATCGGCAAGGGCCACGAGCAGTACCAGGAGGTCCGGGGCGTCCGGCGCTTCTGGGACGAGCGGGAGGCCGTCCGGCGGGCCGAGGCGGAGCTTGGAGAGTCAAAATGACCGACTGGGGGAGGCGGCGGACACCGGCCTTCCCCATTTTTTTCAAAAAATATCACGTTTTTAGAAAAATCCAGATTGCAAAACGAAAATCAATTCCTTATAATGATAAAAAAGCGGTTGGATTTTGTTCATCAACGCGTCCGGGAGTCAGAAATGGAAATTGTAAGCAGAAAAAACCAGCGCGTCGCCCATTTCAAAAAGCTCGCCGCCTCCGCAAGCTACCGCCGGGAGTGCCGGGAGTACCTGTGCGACGGGGGTAAGCTTTTGGAGGAGGCGCTGAAGTGGGGCGCGGACGTCCGGGAGGTCATGGCCGCGGAGACGCCGGACCTGGAGCTTCCCGCCGGGGCGCGGTTTTACAGGGTGCCCCGGGAGGTGCTGGAGGCGGCGTCCCCCATGAAAACGCCAAAGGACCTGGTGTTCACCGTGGGGATGCCGGAGAGGACGGCGCTTCCCGACCTGCGGGGCGCCGTTATCCTTGAAAACCTCCAGGACCCGGGGAACGTGGGCGCCGTCCTGCGCTCCGCCGGGGCCTTCGGAATCAAAACCGTGGCCCTTATCGGGGAGTGTGCGGACCTGTGGAGCCCCAAGACCGTCCGGGCCTCCATGGGCGCGGTCTTCCGGGGGAACGCGGTGGAGCTGACGATGGAGGAGCTTCGGGAGCTTTCGAAAACCACCCCCGTCTACGGCGCGGCGCTGAGACGCGGCGCCCGGGACATAAGGGGCGTGGATTTGACCGGCGCCGCCGTGGCCGTGGGCAACGAGGGCTCGGGCCTTACGGAGGAGCTCATCTCCCTCTGTGCCGGGACGGTGATCATCCCCATGGACCCCGGGTGCGAATCCTTAAACGCCTCCGTGGCCGCCTCCGTCATCATGTGGGAGCTGAGCCGGGGGAGGCTTTAAAGGACTTCGGCGGGAAAGCAGACTTTGGAAAGGGCGTGATCCTCTGTGTCGGAGCTGAAATACTGGCTGTGGCTGTCCCTGCGGCGGGGGATACCCCGGACGGACATCCTGGCGCTTTTGGAGCACTTCGGCTCGCCGGAGAACATCTATTTCGCCGGGGAGGCGGACTACAAGGCCGTCATGGCCTCGGGGTATGAGCCGCTTCTGGATAAGGGCATGTCCGCCGCCCGGGAGATACTGAGCATGTGCGCCGACAACGGCTGGAGCATCGTGACGCTGGGCGACGCCCTGTACCCCGCCAGGCTCCGGAACATATTCGACCCGCCGGTGCTGCTCTATGTCCGGGGGCGTCTGCCGGACCTGGGGGACGAGGCGCCGGTGGCCATCGTGGGCACCCGGAGCTGCACGCCCTACGGGCTGGTGACGGCGGAGCGGGTGAGCTACGAGGCCGCCAGGGCCGGGGCCGTCATCGTCACCGGCATGGCCCGGGGCATCGACTCCGCCGCCGTCCGGGGGGCTCTCCGGGCCGGGGGCCGGGTCATCGGCGTTCTGGGCTCCGGGCTCGACGTGGTCTATCCCAGATCCAATGAGCGGCTGTTCGACGACGTGGCCGCCACGGGGGCCCTCATCACGGAGTTCACCCCGGGCACGCCCCCGGCGGCGGCAAATTTCCCGGTGCGCAACCGGATACTCTCCGGCATCTCCCTGGGGGTGACGCTCATCGAGGCCCCGGAGCGCTCCGGCGCGCTGATAACGGCGTCGCTGGCCCTGGAGCAGGGCCGGGACGTTTTCGTCATCCCCGGCAACGTGGACGCCGAGTCGTGCCGCGGCTCCAACGCGCTTTTGAAGGAGGGCGCCATCCCCGTGATGTCCGGCCTTGACATCGTGGAGCAGTACCTGGACCTCTACCCCGAGAGGCTTCGCGGCGGGGAGGGGCTGAAGCTCCGGGGCCTTGACAGCGAGGCCCGGGAGACGCTGGTGGAGTCGGAGATGTCCGCCGCCGGGAAACGCCGGGCCAGGAGGCCCGCCCCGGCGAGGGAAACGGTAAAAAATGACATAAGCGCCCATAACGAATCAAAAAAAGGCATTGACAACGGGGAGGACCCGGTTTATATTGACATATTAGTGGACCCGGAGACGCTGACCCTGGACGAGCGGGCGGTCTTAGGGGCACTGGACAGGACGATGCACATCGACGACATAACCGTAAAGACGGGACTGCCCTCCATGGCGGTGATGTCGGCCCTGACGATGCTGGAGATCTCCGGCTGCGTGGTCCAGAAGCCCGGAAAGTTCTTCGAGCCGCACTTCAAACTAATATCCAATTAAAATAACCGCGCTTTTTCAGCGTTATTTCTTAGTAAGGTAAGGTAATAAAATGGCAAAGGCAACTAATCTCGTTATCGTTGAGTCCCCGGCGAAGGCCAAGACCATCGGCAAGTACCTGGGGCCCGACTACAGGGTGACGGCGTCCATGGGACACCTGCGGGACCTGCCCAAGTCCACCATGGGCGTGGACATCGAGGGCGGCTTCATCCCCGACTACCAGCCCGTGAAGGGCCGGGAGGAGACTATCCGGGAGCTGGAGCGGGAGGCCAAGGCCGCAAAGCGCGTGTATCTGGCCACCGACCCGGACCGGGAGGGGGAGGCCATAAGCTGGCACCTCAAGGAGCTCCTGCACATCCCCGACGACGAGGTCTACCGCGTCACGTTCAACGAGATAACAAAGCGCGTGGTCAACGAGGAGATCCGAAAGCCTCGGGCCATCGACCAGGACTTAGTGGACGCCCAGCAGGCCCGGAGGATCCTGGACCGCATCGTGGGCTACAAGCTCTCGCCGCTTCTGTGGACGAAGCTGCGCTACGGGCTCTCCGCCGGCCGCGTCCAGTCCGTGGCCACCAGGCTCGTGGTGGACCGGGAGGAGGAGATCCGGGCCTTCGTCCCGGAGGAATACTGGAATTTGGAGGCCAAGCTCCGTCACGCCTCCGGCCAGAGCTTCACGGCCAAATATTACGGCTTCAACGGCAAAAAGGCGGAACTCAAAAACGCCGGGGATGTGGCGCGGGTGGAGTCCGCCGTCCGCGGGGCGCCGTTTGTCGTTGAAAGCGTCAAGCGCAAGGACGCCCGGCGCTCCCCGGCGCCGCCCTTCATCACCTCCACCCTCCAGCAGGACGCCAGCCGGAGGCTGGGCATGACGCCCCGCCGCACCATGGCCGTGGCCCAGCAGCTTTACGAGGGCGTGGACATCGAGGGCGAGGGCGCCGTGGGCCTTATCACCTATATGCGCACGGACTCCCTGCGCCTGTCGGACGAGGCCCTTTTCGCCGCCGGCGGGCTTATCAAGGCCAGATACGGCGACGAATATTACGCCGGGTCCCCCAGGAGATTCAAAAACAAAAACTCCGCCCAGGACGCCCACGAGGCCATACGCCCCTCCGTCCCGTCCCTGACGCCGGAGATGGTGCGCCAGAGCCTCCAGCCGGAGCAGTACAGGCTCTACAAGCTCATCTGGAACCGCTTCATCGCCAGCCAGATGGCCGCCGCCGTCTACGACAGCGTCACCATGGACCTGGTGTCCGCCGGGCACATCTTCCGCTCCGGGTACTCCGCCGTCAAATTCCCCGGCTTCACCGCCGTCTACGAGGAGGGCCGGGACGAGGAGGACGACCAGCGCCAGACGGCGCTGCCGGTATTGAGCGAGGGTGAGCGGGTGGAGCTCATCGACCTCATTAAAGAGCAAAAATTCACCCAGCCCCCGGCCCGCTATACCGAGGCCACGCTGATTCGCGAGATGGAGGAGACGGGCATCGGCCGGCCCTCCACCTACGCCCCCACCGTCTCCACCATTTTAGACCGGGAATATGTGGTGAAGGACGGGAAAAACCTGCGCCCCACGCCTCTTGGCGAGGTGGTGACGAAGCTCATGAAGGAGCGCTTTGCCGACATCGTCTCCCCGGGCTTCACCGCCAACATGGAGGCCACGCTGGACAGCGTTGAGAAGGGCGAGCGGCCCTGGAAGCAGGTGCTCTCCGATTTCTACGGCGGCTTTGAGGCGTCCCTGGAGAGCGCCGAGAAGGCCCTGGCGGGGGAGCGCATCCACATCCCCGACGAGGAGACAAACGAGATCTGCCCCGAGTGCGGGCGGAAGCTGGTGGTGAAATCCGGACGCTTCGGGCGTTTTTTAGCGTGCCCGGGGTATCCCGAGTGCAAGTTCACCATGCCCATCGTGGTGGAGATGCCGGGGAAGTGCCCGAAGTGCGGCTCGCGGATCCTGAAGCGCACCAGCAAAAACGGCTACACCTACTACGCCTGCGAGCGCCGGGAGTGCGGCTTTATGACCTGGGACGTGCCGGTGAAGGACAACTGCCCGGAGTGCGGCCACACCCTCTTCAAAAAATCCGGCAGGGGCTTCAATAAGCCCTTCTGCATCAACGAAAACTGCTCCCGCTTCGTCCCGGAGGACCAGCGGGGCTACCGCCGCAGGAGCGCGGATAAGGCGGAACAGGACGGGACGCCACAGGCCGGTACAGAGGCCGAGGCCGCCCCCAAACCGGCCGCGAAGAAGCCCGCGACGAAAAAACCTGCGGCCCAAAAGACAGAGGCCAAAAAGACAGAGACGAAAAAGCCGGCGGCCAAAAAGACCTCCGCCAAGGCCCCCGGGGGAGAGAAGAAATGAGGGCCACGGTCATCGGCGCGGGCCTTGCCGGGAGCGAGGCCGCGTGGCAGTTGGCCCGGCGCGGCATTGAGGTGACGCTCTATGAGATGAAGCCCCAAAAGCGCTCGCCGGCCCACGTCTCCGACTGCTTCGCGGAGCTTGTCTGCTCCAACTCCCTGCGCTCCGACGAGCTCACCAACGCCGTGGGCCTTCTGAAGGAGGAGATGCGGCGCCTCGGCTCCCTCATCATGGAGTGCGCCGACGCCCACCGCGTCCCGGCGGGGGGAGCCCTGGCCGTGGACCGGGAGGGCTTTGCCCGGGCCGTCACGGACAGGCTCTGCGCCCACCCCAATGTCACCGTGGTCCGTGAGGAGGTCGAAAGGATCCCCGAGGGGCGGGTCCTCATCGCCACCGGGCCCCTCACTCAGGGGGCTATGGCGGAGGAGATCGGGCGGCTCTGCCCGGACACGGACCTCCACTTCTTCGACGCCGTGGCGCCCATCGTCACCCTGGAGAGCGTGGACATGGAGAGCGCCTGGTTTGCCTCCCGCTACGACAAGGGCACGGCGGATTATGTAAACTGCCCCATGGAAAAGGACGAGTATATCTCATTTGTAACGGAGCTCCAGGGGGCGGAGGAGGCCCAGCTTCACGGCTTTGAGGACTCCGGCGTCTTTGAGGGCTGTATGCCCGTGGAGGTCATGGCGCGGCGGGGGCTGGACACCCTGCGCTACGGCCCCCTAAAGCCCGTGGGCCTTCGGGACCCCAGGACGGGGCGGGAGCCCTACGCCGTGGTGCAGCTTCGGATGGACAACGCGGAGGGGACCCTCTATAACATGGTGGGCTTCCAGACGCACCTCAAATTCCCGGAGCAGCGGCGGGTCTTTTCCATGATCCCCGCTCTCAAAAACGCGGAGTTTGTGCGCTATGGCGTCATGCACCGCAATACGTATTTAAATTCCCCCAAGCTCCTGGACCGGTACTACCGCCTTCGGAGCGACCCGCGGATCTCCTTTGCCGGGCAGATGACCGGCGTGGAGGGCTACATCGAGTCCGCCGCCTCCGGGATGCTGGCGGGCATGGAGTGCGCCAGAGAGCTTTTGGGGCAGGAGCCGGTGAATTTCCCCCGGGAGACGGCCATCGGGGCTCTGGCGCTGTACGTCTCCGGCGGGAGCGTGGGGGATTTCCAGCCGATGAACATAAATTTCGGCATCATCTCGCCCCTGGGGTACCGCGTCCGCGGTAAGCGGAACAAGAACGCCGCCATATCGGAGCGCTCCCTGGGAATCGTCGAGGATATCAAGAACAGGCTGTAAAGAAAGAAGGACTTTGGATGAAGATCGTGGTTGACGCCATGGGCGGGGACAACGCCCCGCTGGAGATCGTCAAGGGCGCGCTGATGGCCGCCAGGGAATTTGAGGTTGACATCATCCTTGTGGGCCGCGGGGAGGACATTCTGCGCTCCTTGGAGGAGCTGGGGGAGAGCGACCTTCCCAAAAACGTGGAGATCGCCAATGCCGCCCAGGTGGTGGAGATGGAGGACGACCCCGCCACCGTCACCCGCCAGAAGCCCGATTCCTCCATGACCGTGGGCCTCAGGCTCCTTCACGAGGGCAAGGCCGACGCCATGGTGTCCGCCGGCTCCACCGGGGCGCTGCTGTCCGGCGCAACCCTCATCGCCAAGCGCATCCGGGGCATCCGCAGGGCGTGCCTGGCCCCCATCATCCCCACCCCCTCCAACGGCGGGACGCTGATGGTGGACGTGGGCGCCAACGCCGAGTGTACCCCGGAGTATCTGCTGCAATTCGCGTACATGGGCTACTACTTCGCCAAGGCCTTCAAGGGCGTGGAGGATCCCCGGGTGGGCCTTCTCAACATCGGCGCGGAGGAGACGAAGGGCAGCCCCCTCTATAAGGAGGCCCACCGGCTCCTGAAAAAGGCCGGGGAGGAGGGCCGCGTCAACTTCATCGGCAACGTGGAGGCCCGGGACGTGATGGACGGCGTCTGCGACGTGCTGGTGTCCGACGGCTTTGCCGGCAACGTGCTCTTAAAGGGCATCGAGGGCGTGGGCATCTTCTTCATGCGGGAGCTGAAGGGGATGTTCAAAAAAAGCTTCCTTTCAAAAATGGCGGCGCTGGTCCTCAAAAAGGACCTCAAGCGCTTAAAAAAGATGACCGACTCCACCGAGGTTGGCGGCACGGCGCTTTTGGGCATCCAGAAGCCCGTCATCAAGGCCCACGGCTCCTCCAACGCCTACGCCATCCGCTCCGCGGTGCGCCAGGCCATGAGGACCGTGGAGAGCGGCGTCTGCCGGAGCATCACGGACAACGTTGAATTTATGAAGGTCGAGACTGCCAATGAGTGAAAGAACGGATACGCTCCAGGAGAGCCTGGGGCACACCTTTAAAAATATCGGACTTTTGGAGAACGCCCTGACCCACTCCTCCTGGTCCAACGAAAACCGGGACCGGAATCTCCCCTGCAACGAGCGCCTGGAGTTTTTGGGCGACGCGGTGCTGGGCTTTCTTGTGGCGGGGTATCTCTATGACCGCTTTCCGGACCTGCCGGAGGGGCGCATGACCCGGCTCCGGTCGGATCTGGTGTGCGAGCGGGCCCTGCACGCAGTCTCCGAGGCCCTTGGGCTGGGGGAGCACCTGCGCCTGGGGCGGGGGGAGCTGGCCACCGGCGGCCGGGAGCGGCCGTCCATCAACGCCGATGCGGTGGAGGCGGTGATCGCCGCCCTCTACCTGGACGGCGGGCTGGAGGCGGCGGAGAAATTCGTCCGCAGGTACATCTTGGACGTCTTTGAGGCGGGGGAGGCCCACCCGGACCGGGACGCCAAATCGGAGCTCCAGGAGCTGGTCCAGCGCAAGAGCGGACAGGTCCTGGAGTACCGCCACGTCTCCGCCCAGGGCCCGGACCACATGAAGGTCTTTACGGTGGAGGTCTGGCTCAACGGCCGGCTCCTGGCCGGGGGCCAGGGCCACAGCAAAAAGGACGCCGAGCAGCACGCGGCGCTGCGGGCGCTGGAGGCCCTGCAATGACGCCCCGGCGGAGCATCATCCCCGTCTTCGTGCCCCATCTCGGGTGCCCGCACCTGTGCGTATTCTGCAACCAGCGGCGCATATCCGGCGAGCAGTCCCCGGCGACGCCCGAGGACGTGAAAAAAGCCATCACAGAGGGCCGCGCCCGTCTCCCGGAGGGGACAGGGGCGACCCTGGCTTTTTACGGCGGCAGCTTCACCGCCATCCCGGCGGGGGAGCAGGAGGCGCTTCTGGCCGCCGCCCGGCCCTTTTTACTGGACGGCTCCATCCGGGACATACGCCTCTCCACCCGCCCGGACGCCATCGACCGGGAGACGTTAGAGCGGCTCAGGTATTACGGCGTGCGCACCGTGGAGCTGGGCGTCCAGTCCATGGACCGGGCGGTACTGCGCCTCTCCCAGCGGGGCCACACGCCGGAGGACGCGGAGCGGGCCGCCAGGGAGGTTAAGGGCGCCGGCTTTGAGCTCATATTGCAGATGATGACGGGCCTTCCCGGGGACACGCCGGAAAAGAGCCTGGCCACCGCCCGGAAATTTACGGAGCTCCGCCCCGACGGCGTGCGGGTGTACCCCACGGTGATCATCCGGGACACGCCGCTGTACGACATGTGGCGGGCGGGCCTCTACCGGGAACACACCGTGGAGGACGCGGTGGAGCTGTGCGCCGAAATATCCGAGATTTTTGATAAGGCCCGCATCCCCATCGTCCGCCTGGGCCTCAACCCCACGGAGGACCTCTCCCGCGGCGACGCCGCGGGCGGGGCCTACCACCCGGCATTGGGCGAGCTCGTCCTCTCAAGGCGCTACCTCGCCCGGGAGCGCGCCCTTTTGACGGAGGCCGACAGGGGAGCGGACGTCCTCTTCGCCGTCAACCGTGGCCGCACCTCCGCCGCCACCGGCCAAAAACGCGCAAACGCAGAGACGCTGAAACGCGAATACGCCCTGAAAACCGTAAAATTCACAGAGCGCGACATGCCGGACATGGCCGTGGAGCGGGTGGAGGGGTAATACTAATATCCAATTAAAATAAGACATTCGCGACGGCCTTTTTTGCGCCATGCGGCGTCAGCCGCCTTGGGAATACACAAAGTATTCCCTGCGGCGTCTTCCTTGCCTGACACAAAAAATCCTCGCCGCTCGGTGTCTTCTTTTAAATGGATATTAGTATAAGACCGTTTTGGCTCCGCGAGCGGCAGGGTTTCTGCAATTTTGAACACGTTCCAATAAAACAATGTTTTTTTGAAGAAAATCCGTTGAACACCGACTTGAGAAATCTCCCTTTTTTGAAAAAAGGGGAGATTTTTTTGTAACATTTGGGCTTTCATTGCGTCTAAATTAGTGAAAGGACCTTTCAAAGAGGATGTGAGAAGATGGAGGACCGGGAAATCGTTGAGCTCTACTGGCGGCGGGACGAGCGGGCCATTGAGGAGTGCCGCCGCGCCTTCGGGGCGTTCCTCGCGGCGTTTTCCGAGAGGTTTTTGGACGCCCGGGACGCGGAGGAGTGCGTATCCGACGCGTATCTCAGGGCGTGGAACGCCATACCGCCGGACCGGCCCGATAATCTCCGGGCGTATCTTGCCAGGATCCTCCGAAATCTCTGCATCGACCGGCTGCGCCGCGCAAGGGCGGAGAAGCGCGGCGGGAAAGAGGCGTGGGACGTCTTGGACGAGCTTGACGCCGCGGCCCCGGACGAGGCTCTGGAGCGGGTGACGGCGGAGGAGCTGTCGGCTTATGTAAACCGCTTTGTCCGCACGCTGCCCCGGCGGGACGGGGACATCCTCATCCGCCGGTGCTTCTGGTGCGAGAGCGTGGGGGACATCGCCAAGCGCTATGCCATGCACCCCAACGCCGTCTCCGTCAGCCTCAGCCGAAGCCGGAAAAGGCTTGCGGAGTACCTGAGAAAGGAAGGTCTATTGGAATGAACACGAAATTATTTGAGGCATTTTCCGGCCTGGACACAGAGCTCCTGGAGCGCGCGGAGCGTCCGG
This sequence comes from uncultured Oscillospiraceae bacterium, assembly GCA_947632155.1. Lineage (GTDB taxonomy): Bacteria > Bacillota > Clostridia > Oscillospirales > Oscillospiraceae > RUG626. Next base: position 45,175 of record CANROF010000002.1, on the reverse strand, counting down.
CCGTGAGGAAAAAACGCGCCTGGCTGGGCCTTGCCGCCGCGGCGGCCTGCGTGGCCCTCGCCGTGGCGCTGGCCCTGCCCCGGATGGCCCGGGACGGGGAGCTGAGGCTGGAGGGCCCCTCGGTCTTTGAGCCCTCGCCGGGTATGGAGGACCCGGGAATCGGCGAAAAGCCGGGCAGCCATGAAAACCCCGGCGACGTCCAGGTCCCCCAGCCGCAGCCGGAGGGACCCCAGGAGCCGGAGGGCCCCGGCGCGGACACGCCCATGGAGTACCCCACCACGCCGCCGGAGCTTTTGTATAACGAGATGGACACGGCGGAGGCCGCGCCACCCGCGTGGCTCAAGGACGTGACGGGCAGGACCTCCATGTCCGCCTGGCAGTTGGAGCTGGTCTGGTCCGCCGACTGCCCCACGGCGTTTTTGGAGGAGGGGGACGGGGAGCGGTTTTATTACGGCAACAGCGTCTCCGGCGCGGCGGAGTATTTCTCCGACGGCGCCCTCTACCGTCTGGTGCTGACCTTCCGGGAGGAGGGGAACCCGGTCCCCGTCACCGTCACGGTGAGCCCCGCGGACGGGCCCCTCTTCACCGGATGCCTGCCCATAGAGGATGGGGAGGCGGACCTGGCCGGGTTCATGGGCGTCGTGGCCTGCCGGTACGACTACGGCGAGCGCATCCTGCTGGCGGCGGAGACGGTCATCGGCGAGGCCCGCTACCGCTTCACCGCCGAGACGCCCCCGGAGGGCGAGGAGGAGGCGAGGCAGGCCGTCTATGATGCCGTGACGCGCTTTCAGTTCAACATCTTTTATAAGCTCTGCCCGCGCTTGGACACCTTCGTCATGGGGGACCCCATGAGCGGGGAGCCCCTGGTGGGGCCGACGATTCGGACGCTCCTGAGCCTCAGGCTTACCGGCGGGGCGGAGACGGCGGAGTACGCCGTCAACCGGGACGGCAGGGTGTTCCTCTTCCGCGGCCAGGAGTACGTGGAGGAAAGGCTTCTCTCCCACGAGGCGCAGATGGAGCTGCGGGGGCTGGTGGAGGACCTGGACGCCGAAAGCGCCTCCAACGCCTGCGGCCACGAAGTCTCCGAGCTTACCCTGACGCTCTACGACCCCTGGAACCGGGAGACGGGCGTCGTCTCCGGATGCCTGGAGGACTGTGAGGTCCTTGAAAAGGTCGTGGAGATCTTGACGCGGGAGGGGGTGCTGGACGCGTGAAAACGAATAAGCGCGTCGCCCTCCTTTTGGGCGCCGTGATTTTGGCCGTGGGGTTACTCACCGCGGCCACCGCCCTCCGGCGCGATGCCCCGCCGGAGGACGCCGTGCCGCCCCGGCCGGAGGACACGCCGCTGGAGCTGTGGATATGCGACGACGCCTCCGGCTTTGACTGGAGCGGGCACGCGGAGGTCCCGGGCATGATGGGCGGCCGGCAGCTTCTCGGGGCCGGATATGACCTTGAGGACGCGGAGCGCGTCCTCTACACCCTCACCGCCTGGCCGGACTACGCCGACGGGGGCTGCTTTGTGACGCGCATCAGTGTCACAGACCCCGCCGTCACGGTCTACGGCCTCACGGTCCATTCGGACGCCGGGGAGTTTGAGGAGGTCTTCACCTCCCTGGGCTTCACGGTGGAGCCGGGAGACGTCCCGGGGACCGTCCGGGCCGTCCGGGACGGCATCGGCTTCACCCTCTCCGCCGGCCACACCCCGGAGCTCACCGTCTCCGCCCAGGTCACCAACTGGCAGGGAATCGAATTCTGACCCCCTTTAGCGATCGTCCCGTGATACTCGAGGAGAATTTAGGATTGGAAAACTCAAATTCAATATTTTTCGCGGGGCTCTGCCTCGCGAAAAATCCCTTTTGTTTTGCGGAGTGTTCGGCCCTGCGGGCCGTGCGCGGAGCAAAACAGCAGGAAACCCTCTCTCGAATTCCGCAGAATTCGAGAGAGGGTTTCCGCACGTTCCCCTTGGCATCGAAAGCCCAGCGGGCTTTCGAGCCAGTTAAGTTATATATATCCCTCCGAGAAAATCGGGGGGATTTGTCATTTATTTTAATAATTTGTTCATTGCAATCTTTTGCCGTTAGAGGTATACTTCTATTTTAGACTGGAAGACTGTTGCTTGAAGCAATAATTGGGAGTGTCGTCATTTGTATTTCAAAGCGCTGGAGTTGAAGGGCTTCAAGTCCTTCCCCGAGAGGACCGTCCTCACCTTCGATAAGCCCCTGACGGCCATCGTCGGGCCCAACGGGAGCGGAAAATCCAATATCGCCGACGCCATCCAGTGGGTGATGGGGGAGCAGTCCACCCGGGCCCTCCGGGGCGGGAAGATGGAGGACGTCATCTTCGGCGGCACGGAGAGGCGCGGCCAGGTGGGCTACGCCGAGGTGTCGCTGACCCTGGACAACACCGACAGGCGTCTTTCGGAGGACCTGGACGAGGTGCAGGTCACCCGCCGCTACTACCGCTCCGGGGAGAGCGAATACTACATAAACAAAAAGCCCGTCCGCTTAAAGGACATAAACGAGCTCTTCATGGACACGGGCCTCGGGCGCGACGGGTACTCCATCATCGGCCAGGGGAAAATAGATTCCATCCTCTCCGCCAAGAGCACCGACAGGCGGGAGATCTTCGAGGAGGCGGCGGGCATCTCCCGCTTCCGCCACCGCAAGGAGGAGTCCGAGCGCAAGCTTGAGCGGGCGGAGGAGGACCTGACCCGGGTCAACGACAAGATCGGCGAGCTGGAGCTCCAGGTGGAGCCCCTGCGCCGCCAGTCGGAGACGGCGAAAAAGTACCTCATCCTCCGGGACGAGCTCCGGGGACTGGAGATCTCCCTTTGGCTCACGGACCTTGAGAACATCGCCCAGCGCGTGAAAGAGCTCCGGGAGGAGTCCATAAGCTGCGCCGGGGAACTGGAGCGGGCCCGGGACGAGCTGCAGCGGCTCTATTCCGCCGGGGAGGAATTCGCCCAGAGAATGCGGGACAAGGACCTGGAGGCCGAGGCCGTCCGGGAGGAGGTATCCCGGGCCGACGCCGCCGTCTCCCAGCAGGAGGCGGAGACGGCCGTACTGGAGGCCAACATTAAGCACACCCAGGAGAACATAGAGCGCATAAACGAGGAGCTGGAGCGCCGCCGGGGCCAGAGCCGGAGCATCCAGGAGCAGATAGAGCAGTACTGGGAGCGCCTGCGGGCCATAGACGGCGAGAAGGACGGCATAGGCCGGGAGCAGGAGGACATTCGCGCCCACATGGAGGAGCTTTTCCGGAGCGAGGGCGTCTTTGACGAGAACGCCGGGAAGCTCACCCGGGAGAGCGCGGAGCTGTCCGACAGGCTGTCCCGGGACCGGGTGGAGCTGGGGGCCCTCACGGCCTCGGACGCGGAGCTTACGGAGCGGGCGAAGGCGGTAGACGCCGAGGCCCAGGCCCAGAGCGAAAAGCTCCGTGAGGCCCGGGCCGGCGCCGGGGACAACGCCCGCGGCCTGGAGGCCGCCCGGGAGGAGGCCCAGTCGCTTCAAAACGTCTGCAAGGGCTACGCCATGCGCGCCGAGGGCCTGCGCGGCCGCTCCGAGCGGGCCGGAGACGCCCGGATGAAGGCGGAGATGGAGCTGGGCGCCGTCCGCTCCCGCCGCCAGATGCTCAGCGATATGGAGCGGGAGTACGAGGGCTACTCCAAGGCCGTAAAGACCGTGATGCGCGACGCCGGGCGCGGCGTCCTCCGGGGCATACGCGGCCCCGCCGGGGAGCTCGTCAAGGCCGGGGAAAAATACGCCCTGGCGGTGGAGACGGCCCTGGGCGCGGCGGTGCAGAACATCGTGGTGGACACGGACAGCGACGGCAAGAACGTCATCAACCACTTAAAACGCCTGGACGCCGGCCGGGTGACGCTCCTGCCCATGAACGTCATCCGGGGAAGCCTGCTTTCTGAGCGGGGACTTGAAAACGAGGACGGGTTTGAGGGCGTGGCGGCGGAGCTTGCGTCTTTCGACCCCCAGTACAGGGATATTTTTCTGAATCTCCTGGGCCGGACGGCGGTGGCGGACGGCATGGACAGCGCCGTGCGGATCGCGAGGAAATATAACCACCGCTTCCGCATCGTCACCCTGGACGGACAGGTCATCAACGCCGGGGGCAGCATGACCGGCGGCAGTGTGTCGAAGAATACGGGCATCCTCTCCCGGGCCAACGAGCTGAAGGCCCTGACCGAAAAGGAGGCCGGGCTCACGGAGCGCCTGGAGCGCGCCAGGGGAGAGGCGGAGGAGATAAAGCGAGCCCTGACCGCGGCGGAGTATGAGCTGTCCGTGGCCTCCGGGGAGCTCCGGGAGAAGGAGGACCAGGTCCTGAAGCTGGCCGCCGCCGGCGAGCACTTCGACACGCTCATCGGGGGCCTGGAGGCGCGGCTTGAGGAGCTTGAGCGCGAAAAGGCCGCCGTATCCACGCGCCGCGGCGACGCCGGAGCGCGGGCCAAGGAGCTTCAGGACGAGATCGGAACGCTGGAGAAGCGGCTTGACGAGCTCACTAGGGCCGTCACCGAGCAGACCGGCGGCCGGGAGAGGCTGGAGACAGCCCGCCGGGAGCTGGAGGACAGGGAGGCCGCGCTTCGGGAAAAGCGGGCGTCGCTGGACGCCGAGGCCGCCTCTTTGGAGAGGTCCGCGGAGGAGCTTTCGCGGCTCCGTGAGGGCCTCAGCGGCGACGACGAGAGCCAGGAGCGGGCCATAAAAGAGCTCCGGGAGCGCCTGGGGGACCTCAATTCCCAGGTGGTGGAGCGGGAAGAGAAGGCCCGGCGCCTCCGGGACGGGGCCGCGGCGCTCCGGGAGAAGATAGCCAGGATCTCCGACGAGAAGCTGGCCATCGAGGCCGAGCGCTCAAGGAGCGACCGGCTTTTGCAGGACAAGAATAACGCCCTTCTGGATTTGGAGCGCAGCGCCTCCCGGGTGGAGAGCCGCCTGGAGGCCGCGGGGCTGGAGGAAAAGCAGATCATCGACAAGCTCTGGGACACCTACGAGCTGACGCGCTCCGCCGCCATGGAGCAGCGGCTGGAGCTGCCCAGCGTCCCCCAGGCCAAGCGCCGCACCGGGGAGCTCCGGCGGGAGATGAGCGCCCTGGGGACGCCGAATTTGGGCGCTATCGAGGAATTTGAGCGCGTCAACGCCCGCTACACGTATCTCACAGGCCAGCGGGACGACATCGAGAAATCCCGCCGGGAGCTTTTGGGCATAATAGGCGATATAACCGGCCGGATGGAGACGATATTCCGGGAGGAGCTGGAGCGGATAAACGCGGGCTTCCAGCAGACCTTCTTGGAGCTCTTCGGCGGCGGCAGGGCCAGCGTCTCCCTGGAGGACCCGGAGGATGTGCTGGGCTCCGGCATCGAGATCCGCGTCCAGCCCCCGGGCAAGACGCTGAAGACCATAACGCTCCTCTCCGGCGGGGAGAAGGCTTTCGTGGCCATAGCGCTCTATTTTGCCATTTTGAAGGTCCGCCCCACGCCCTTCGTGGTGATGGACGAGATCGAGGCGGCCCTGGACGACGCCAACGTCATCCGTGTGGCGGAGTACATGCGGGGCCTCACGGAGAGGACGCAGTTTCTCACCATCACCCACCGGCGCGGCACCATGGAGGAGGCGGACGTGCTCTACGGCGTCACCATGCAGGAGCAGGGCGTCTCCAAGGTGCTGGTCATCGACCTTGCCGAGGCGGAGAAATCCGTCGGCAAATAGGAGGTATCATATAGCATATGGGTTTTTTCAATAAGATCAAAGAGGGGCTTTCGCGCACTAAGCAGAACATGACCAACAAATTAAACTCCACCATCGCCTCCTTTACCGGGGAGAACGAGGAGTTTTTTGAGGAGCTGGAGGAGCTTCTTATTCTGTCCGACGTGGGGGCCCAGGCGTCCATGGACGCGGTGGAGGAGCTCCGGGACGTGGTGAAGGCCCGGGGCCTCCGCGGCGGAGACGAGGTCCGCGGGGCGCTGAGGGAGATCCTCACCGGGATGCTGGGGGAGCCGGAGAGCTTAAAGCTCACCACAAAGCCCTCCGTCATTTTGGTGGTGGGCGTCAACGGCGTTGGCAAGACCACCACCATCGGAAAGCTGGCTATGGCCTTGGGCCGGGAGGGCAAAAGGGTCCTCCTGGCCGCCGGGGACACCTTCCGGGCCGCCGCCGCGGAGCAGCTTGGCATCTGGGCGCAGCGCTCCGGCGCGGACTTTGTGCGCCATGAGGAGGGCTCCGACCCCGCCGCCGTGGTGTTCGACGCCATCTCGGCGGCAAAGGCCCGGGGCGCGGACGTCATCATCGTGGACACCGCCGGGAGGCTCCACAACAAGTCGAATCTCATGAACGAGCTCAATAAAATAAGCCGCGTCATCGACCGGGAGCTGCCCGGCGCGGACCGGGAGACGCTTTTGGTGCTGGACGCCACCACGGGCCAGAACGGCCTTATGCAGGCGGAGGAATTCAAAAGGTCCGCCGGGCTCACGGGGATAGTCCTCACGAAGCTGGACGGCACGGCCAAGGGCGGCATCGTCTTCGCCATCACCACGCGCCTGGGCGTACCGGTGAAGTACGTGGGCGTGGGCGAGCAGGCCGACGACCTCATCCCCTTTGACCCGGAGGAATTCGCGGAGGCGCTGCTGTCATGAGGATCATACTTGCCTCCAACAATCCGGACAAGCTCCGGGAGATACGGGAGATCCTGACGCCCCTGGGCTTTGAGGTGGTATCCCAGAGCGAGGCCGGCTGTCACTTTGAGGCGGAGGAGACGGGCGCCACCTTCCTTGAAAACGCGCGGATAAAGGCCCGGGCCGCCATGGAGGCCACGGGGGAGCCCTGCGTGGCCGACGACTCCGGCATCGAGATCGACGCCATGGGCGGCGGGCCCGGGGTGTACTCCTCCCGCTACTGCGGGGACAGCACATATGAGGAGACTTGCCAGAAAATCATAAAGATCGTCAACTGCTCCGACGACCGCTCCGCCCGCTTCGTCTGCGCCGTTGTCTGCGCCATGCCGGACGGCGGCGAGATTTCCTGCGAGGGGGTGCTGGAGGGCTCCATCGGCCTTCAGTACGAGGGGGAGAACGGCTTTGGCTACGACCCCATCTTCATCCCCAAGGGGATGGGACGCTCCATGGCGTGCCTGACGGACGAGGAGAAGAACGCCATTTCCCACCGCGGGCAGGCTTTTCGGAAATTCGCGAAAAAATTGTCTGAATATATGGAAAACGGAGAGACAAAGGAGTAGAATATATGCTGACAAGCAAGCAGAGGGCGTACCTTCGGGGACTTGCCAACTCCCTGGAGCCCGTTTTGATCGTGGGCAAGGGCGGCGTCACGGAGAACGTGGCCGCGGAGGCGGAAAACGCCCTTCACACCCGGGAGCTCATAAAGGGCCGGGTGCTGGAGTCGTCGCTGCTGACGGCCCGGGAGGCCTGCGACGAGCTTGCCCGCCGCACGGGGGCCCAGGGCGTCCAGGCCATCGGCTCAAAATTCGTCCTCTACAGGGAAAACAGGGATCTGCCGGAGGAGAAACGGATAATACTAATAAAGTAGGGATGATATGAAGACAGGGATATTCGGCGGGACCTTCAACCCCCCGCACCTGGGCCACGTGGACGCGGCGGCCCAGGCGGTGAAGGCCCTGGGATTGGGGAGGCTCCTTATAATACCTGACGCCCTGCCGCCCCACAAGGAGCTGCCGGAGGGCTCGCCCGACGACGAGGCGAGGCTCAAGATGGCGCGCCTGGCCTTTGCCGGGGTGAAGCACGCCAGGGTATCGGACATGGAGATACGCCGGGGCGGCCGCAGCTACACCGTGGAGACGCTGCGGCACGTCCGGGAGGATCACCCGGAGGACAGGCTGTACCTGCTGATGGGCACCGATATGCTCCTGTGCTTTGAACAGTGGCGGGATTTTCGGGAGATACTGAAAATGGCGACGCTGGCCGTATTCTGCCGGGGGCCCGGGGAATTGCCGGCGGTGAGCAAGGCCGCGGCGCGGCTCCGGGAGCTCTACAACGCCTCCGTCCAGGTGCTGGACATCCAGGTAAGAGAGGCTTCCTCAACGGACATCCGGAAGCTCCTGCCCGGGCGCGGCGGGCGAGAATTCCTGCCGGAGGCCGTCTACGCCGAGATCGTAAAGCGCCGCTGGTACGGCGCCAGACCAGACCTTGCGTGGCTCCGGGAGCGGGCCTACGCCATGCTGGAGCCCAAGCGCGTGGCCCACGTAAAGGGCTGCGAGGAGGAGGCCGTGCGCCTTGCCCGGCGCTGGGGCGCCGACGTGGAGCGCGCCCGGGAGGCCGCTATCCTCCACGACATAACAAAAAAGGAGAAGCTGCCGGAGCAGCTCCGCCTTTGCCAGAAGTACGGCATAGAGCTGGACGAGGTGGAGCGGTGCGAGGGAAAGCTCCTGCATTCCAAGACCGGCGCCGGCATCGCGAAGTACGAGTTCGGCTGCGACGACGAGATTTACGGCGCTATCTTCTGGCACACCACCGGCAAGGAGGACATGAGCCTCCTGGAAAAGGTGATATACATGGCCGATTATATCGAGCCCAACAGGGATTTTGACGGGGTGGAGAAGCTAAGGCGCCTTGCCTATGAGGATCTGGACAGGGCGCTGGAGATGGGATTTACCATGAGCATCGAGGACATGCGCTCCCGGGGCATCGTGCCCCACGCGCGGACCCTTGGGGCGCTGGCTTATATCACGAAAGGATAAGACTGCAAGATGAAATTTTTCGGAAGCTCGAAGGAGCCAAAGCATTCGGAAAAGGCCGGCGAGACAGGCGTTGAAGCCGCCCCGGAGGGCGGGGAGAGCCCCGCGGAGGCCGCCGGGGAGGAAAAGCCCGCCGCGCCCGCCGCGGAGGAAAAGACCGGACCTGTGCAAAAGCTTATAAGGCGCGTCCGGGGCGTAAAGCTCACAAGGACATGGAAGATCGTGATCGTCGTCCTTGCAGTGCTCATAGCCATCGCCGCGGCGGTGCTGGTGTTCATCAAGACCCAGGTGAAGCCGCCCCCGGTGGTGGTGACCCCCAATATCCCCAGCCAAAACGTGGACCCCGTCCCGCAGACGCCCGTAGAGCCCGAAACGCCCCCGGACAGACCCGATACGCCCGACGTGCCCGACACGCCCGATACCCCGGAGCCCCCGGAGGAGCCCCCCGAGGACCCGGACCTGGTGGTGGATACCGAGCCCCCCACGAATTACACAAGACGCGAGGGCGTATACACGTTTTTGGCCCTGGCCACGGACAAGATCTCCGGCAACACGGACACCATCATGATCGCGCGCCTCGACGTGAACGACGGGAGCCTCAATATCGTGAACATCCCCCGGGATACCCTGGTGAATGTATCCTGGAGCGTCAAGAAGATAAATTCCCTCTATAACTACCTCTACAGCAGCAAGGACGACTCCAGCTTCCTCCAGGCCTACGCCAACGTCCTGGGCTTCCAGCCGGATTTTTACGGCATCGTGAACATCAGCGCCTTTATGGAGCTCATCGACGCCATCGGCGGTGTGGACTTTGAGGTCCCCCGGAACATGAGCTACGACGACCCGGCCCAGAATCTCCACATCCATTTCTCCGCCGGGATGCAGCACATGGACGGCCAGAAGGCTATGGAGTATGTGCGCTACCGGCAGTACGTGGAGGGCGACATCGCCCGTGTCCACGCCCAGCAGAACTTCCTGGGCGCCGCCATCAAGCAGATATTGGATAAGCGCGACAGCGTGCCCATCTCCACCATCGTGGACATCGTCATGAACGACGTGAGGACGAGCCTGGATCTGGGCGAGTGTACCTGGTTTGCCAAGGAGCTTTTGAAGCTCAATTACGACAACATCCACTTTTACACCCTCCCCGCCAACTACTATGACTCGGTGTACGGCGGCAGCTACGTCACGATCTACGTAAATCAGTGGCTGGAGATGATCAACGAGGCCATCAACCCCTTTAACGAGGACCTGACCGTGGCGAACCTTGACATCCTTACCCGGGACGGCAGCGGGAACCTCTACGCCACCAGCGGCGTGAGGCGCGGCAACGCCTCCTGGGGCGCCTACGTCCCGCCGGAGCCTGAGCCTGAACCCGAGCCTGAACCGGAGCCGGAGCCGCAGCCCGACCCCGGCGAGAGCGAAACTCCCGGTGAGGGGGAGGCCCCCGGTGAAGGTGAGACTCCCGCCGAGGGTGAGAATCCCGCCGAGGGTGAGACTCCCACTGAGGGTGAGACTCCCACTGAGGGTGAGACTCCCGCCGAGGGTGAGAATCCCGCCGAGGGTGAGACTCCCACTGAGGGCGAGACTCCCGTTGAGGGTGAGACTCCCGCCGAGGGTGAGACTCCCGTTGAGGGTGAGACTCCCGCCGAGAGTGAGACTCCCGTTGAGGGTGAGACTCCCGCCGAGGGCGAGAATCCCGCTGAGGATGAGACTCCCACCGAGAGCGAGAATCCCACTGAGGATGAGAATCCCACCGAGAGCGAGAATCCCGCTGAAAGCGACGCCCCGGCGGAGGGCGGCGACGCATCCGGCGATTCCGGCGAGGCCGCCCCCGGCGGAGACGGGACGGGCGGAGAGGACGCCTGAGACAGAAACATAGAGATAACCCGCGCTTTTCATCGCAAGAGGTAAGGTTGTAACATGAAGATATTCGGCAGCACAAAAAAATCAAAGCACTCCGGCGCCCACAGCCCCGCCCCGAAGCAGGGGAGCGGGCATAACGGGCATCCAAAGAAAAAGAAGTCCGGGCTCTCGGGCCTGCAAAAGGCGCTTATCGCCGTGCTGGCGGTCCTGGCGACGCTGGCACTGGCCGTGGTCATATTCGTCAAGACCCAGATAAAGCCCCCGGATGTCACCCAGACGCCCAATAACCCCGCCGGCGGCGTGACCGTCCCCGGCGGGGAGGACCCGGGCGGCAGCGAGGATCCCGGCAAGGACGACCCGGGCAAGACCGAGGACCCGGGGCACGACGACCCCGGCAAGACTGACGACCCGGGCCCCGACGACCCCGGCCCGGTCCCCCAGGGACCCCAGCGCGTGGACGGCGTCTATACGTTCCTGGCCCTGGGCACGGACAGGATCTCCGGCAGCACGGACACCATCATGATCGCGCGCTTCGACACCAACGACTACAGCCTCAACGTGGTGAGCATCCCCCGGGATACCCTGGTCAACGTCTCCTGGAGCGTGAAGAAGATCAATACGCTCTATAACTTCATGGGGCGGGAGAGCTTCCTCCAGGGCTTCGCGGATGTCCTGGGCTTCCAGCCGGATTTTTACGGGATCATCAATCTGAACGCCTTTATCGACCTCATCAACGCCATCGGCGGCGTGGACTACTACGTTCCCCAGGACATGGACTACGACGACCCGGCCCAGGACCTGTACATCCACTTCACCGAGGGCTGGACCCACATGTACGGCCAGGAGGCCATGGAGTACATGCGCTTCCGCCAGGGCTACGACGAGCAGGACATCGGCCGCATCCACGCCCAGCAGAGCTTCCTTTCCACCACGGCAAAGCAGCTTTTGGACAATGTGGACAGCGTCCCCATCACCACCCTTGTCAACATCTTCATGACCGACGTCAGGACCAGCCTGAACATGGGGGAGTGCGGGTGGTTTGCCAAGGAGCTTTTGAAGCTCAATTTTGACGACATCCACTTTTACACCATGCCGGGCAACTACAACGACTACGCCTTCGGCGGCTCCTACGCCACCGTGAAGTTTGAGGAGTGGCTGGAGATGGTGAACGAGTATTTGAACCCCTTCGATCAGGACCTGACCGCGGAGAACTTCGACATGGTGACCCGGGACTCCGACGGGGACCTCTACGCCACCAGCGGCGTATTGAAGGTCTACGGTTAATACTAATCCCTGATTAAAAACGCCAACCGAGCGGCGAGGATTTTTTGCGTCAGGCGAGGAAGACGGCGCAGAGAATACTGTATGTATTGTCAAGCCGTCTGACGAAGCATGGCGCAAAAAAGACCGTCGCGAATTGGAGTTTTTGATTAGGGATTAGTATAAAATCAAAGCCGGCGCCGAATGCGCCGCGGACACAATTTATTTTAGGGAGGATCCATTATGCTGACACCCAGAGAGATGACCGACATCGCCGTAAAGACACTGGACCAGAAGAAGGCCGAAAACATCAAGGTCCTTGAGACAAAGGACGTGACGGTGCTGGCCGACTACTTCGTCATCTGCACCGCCGGGAACACCACCCACATCAAGACCCTCTCCGACGAGGTGGAGAGGGCCCTGGAGGACCAGGGCGAGCACGCCCTGCGCACCGAGGGCTACCACGGCGGCGGATGGGTGCTGGTGGACTTCGGGTGCCTGGTCATCCACATCTTCACCGACGAGACACGCAAATTTTATAACCTGGAGCACCTGTGGGGAGACGCCCCGGAGGTTGACATCAGCTCTCTCATAACGCAGGGCTAAGGAGCGGCTAAAAATGAAGTACGATTTTACACAAATTGAGAAAAAATGGCAGGACGTCTGGGAGCGGGAGAAGCCCTTCCGCGCGGAGACGGGCTCGGATAAGCCCAAGTTTTACGGACTTATCGAGTTTCCGTACCCCTCCGCCGCGGGCCTGCACGTGGGGCATCCCAGGCCCTTCACCGCCATGGACGTGGTGACGCGGAAAAAGCGCATGGAGGGCTACAACGTCCTTTTCCCCATCGGCTTTGACGCCTTCGGCCTGCCCACGGAGAACTTCGCCATCAAAAACCACGTCCACCCCGCCAAGGTCACCCACGACAACATCCAGAATTTCACCCGGCAGCTCAAAATGCTGGGCTTCGGCTTCGACTGGGACCGGGTGGTGGACACCACGGACCCGGAATACTATAAGTGGACCCAGTGGATCTTCCTCCGGCTTTACAAGCACGGCCTCGCCTACAAGGCCACCGTCCCCGTGAACTGGTGTACCTCCTGTAAGTGCGTCCTGGCCAACGAGGAGGTGGTGGAGGGCGTCTGCGAGCGCTGCGGCTCTCCCGTTGTCCGCAAGGAGAAGAGCCAGTGGATGCTGAAGATCACCGAGTACGCCCAGAGGCTCATCGACGACCTGGACGACGTGGATTTCATCGAGCGCGTCAAGACCCAGCAGAAAAACTGGATCGGCCGCTCCACCGGCGCGGAGGTCACCTTCAGGGCCACCACGGGGGACGAGATCGTGGTCTTCACCACCCGGCCAGATACCCTCTTCGGGGCCACCTACATGGTGCTGTCCCCGGAGCACGCCCTTTTGAAAAAATGGGCTCCGCTCCTTGAAAATTTGGACGAGGTCACGGCCTATCAGCGCCTGGCGGCGTCCAAGTCCGACATGGAGCGCACGGAGCTCAATAAGGAGAAGACCGGCGTGAGGCTGGCGGGCGTGGCGGCCGTCAACCCCGTGAACGGCCGGGAGATTCCCATTTTTATCTCCGACTACGTCCTGGCCACCTACGGCACCGGAGCCATCATGGCCGTCCCGGCCCACGACGACAGGGACTGGGAGTTTGCCAAGAAATTCGGCTGTGAGATCGTCGAGGTCGTCTCCGGCGGGGAGGACGTGCAAAAGTGCGCCTTCACAGCCAAGGACGAGACGGGGATATTGGTCAACTCCGACTTTTTGAACGGCCTCACCGTAAAGGACGCCATCCCCGCCATGATCCGTTGGCTGGAGGAGAAGGGGATAGGAAAGGCCAAGGTCAATTTCAAGCTCCGGGACTGGGTGTTCTCCCGCCAGCGCTACTGGGGCGAGCCCATCCCCATGGTCTGGTGCGAAAAGTGCGGCTGGGTGCCGCTTCCCGAGTCCGAGCTGCCCCTGAGGCTCCCCGATGTGGAAAGCTACGAGCCCACCGATGACGGCGAGAGTCCCCTCAGCAAGATGACCGACTGGGTGAACACCACCTGCCCCCACTGTGGGGGACCGGCCAAGCGGGAGACGGACACCATGCCCCAGTGGGCCGGGTCGAGCTGGTACTTCCTCCGGTATATGGACCCCAAAAACCCGGACGCCCTGGCCTCCAAGGAGGCTTTGGATTACTGGTCCCCGGTGGACTGGTATAACGGCGGCATGGAGCACACCACCCTCCACTTGCTTTACAGCCGCTTCTGGCACAAATTCCTCTACGACATCGGCGTGGTGCCCACAAAGGAGCCCTACCAGAAGCGCACCAGCCACGGCATGATCCTGGGCCAGAATCCCCGGTGCTTCGACTGCATGACCCGGGAACAGCAGAAGGCCCTGACGGATGAATTCGGCTCGGAGGACGCCGCCAGAGCCCACTTGGTGGAGCAGTACGGCGAGATGGCCCAGCACCCCATCGTGAAGATGTCCAAGTCCCTGGGGAACGTGGTAAATCCCGACGACATCGTCCGGGACTACGGCGCGGACACCCTGCGGCTCTACATCATGTTCATCGGCGACTTTGAAAAGGCCGCCGCCTGGAGCGATAACGCCGTCCGGGGCTGCAAGCGGTTTTTGGACCGCATCTGGAATCTCTGCGAAGCCCGCGCGGACGGACCGGAGACGTACAGCGCCGCCAACGAGGCCGCCGTCCACCGCGCCATCAAAAAGGTGGGCGAGGACATCGAGGCCATGAAGTTCAACACCGCCATCGCCGCCATGATGGCCCTTGTCAACGCTTTCTCCGAAAACGCCCCCTCCCGCGGGGACATCAAGGCGCTTCTGCTCCTGCTGTCGCCCTTTGCCCCCCACATTGCCGAGGAGCTTTGGGAGCGCCAGGGCTTTGAGGGCTACGCCAGCACCAGCTCCTGGCCGCGATATGACGAGAGCAAGATGGTGGAGAGCGAAAAGGAGATCGCCGTCCAGGTGAACGGAAAGCTCCGGGCCACCGCCGTGGTGCCGCTGGACGCCCCGGACGACGAGGTCCTGACCATCGTCAAATCCCAGGAGAAGATCGCCCGGGCCATGGAGGGCATGGAGCTGGTCAAGACCATCGTCGTGAAGAATAAGCTGGTGAACCTCATTTTAAGACCGGCAAAATAAAATCTTCAAAATTACAAAAGATATTGACAACCGGCGCGAATATATTTATAATAGTCAATGCTGAATTTAAAACTCAGCGTAAAGCCCCGCGGGGTAAATAAACAAAGCGCTATCGCCTGTGTCGGAGGGAGGGGAAATAGATGTCAGAAGTCCATGTGAAGGAAAATGAATCGCTGGACAGCGCGCTGAAGAGATTTAAGCGCAACTGTGCCAAGGCGGGCGTCCTCGCCGACCTCCGTAAAAAGGAGTACTACCAGAGTCCTTCCGTTAAGCGCCGCAAGAAGTCTGAGGCGGCCCGGAAGAATAAGAACAAGCGCTATTATTAAAAACCTCCAATCCGGCTTTTCAAAAAGCCGGATTGCGTTTATCCGCCTACTTTCGTTCATTAAAATGAGGTGATTTTGATGCCGAAAAAATATGAGATCGTGAGAAAAAAGGTGCTTACGCCCGATATTTCCTCCATTTCCGTATACGCGCCCCTCATCGCCAAAAAGGCCCTGGCCGGGCAGTTCATAATTTTGAGGGCCTCGGCGGACGGGGAGAGGATACCCCTGACCGTTTCCTCCACGGAGGGGGAGCTGGTGACCGTGGTCTATCAGAAGGTGGGGGACTCCACCATGACCCTGGACGAGATACCCGAGGGCGGCTGCCTTACGGACTTCGTGGGGCCCCTGGGTCAGCCCACGCCCGTGGAGGGCGTGGAGCGCGCCGCCGTGGTGGGCGGGGGCCTGGGGTGCGCCATCGCGCTTCCCGTGGCCAAGGCCCTCCATGACGCCGGGGCGAAGGTGGACCTCATCGGCGGCTTCCGCACAAAGAACATCGTGATCTTGGAGGACGAGATGAGATCCGCCTGCGATGATCTCTATATCTGCACCGACGACGGCTCCTACGGCTTCAACGGCTTCACCACGGGGAAGTTAGAGGAGCTGCTGAAGGCCGGAGAGCAGTACGATAAGGTCTACGCCATCGGACCTCTCGTTATGATGAAATTCATCTGCCGCCTGACAAAGCAGTATAACGTGCCCACCATCGTCAGCATGAACCCCATCATGATCGACGGCACCGGGATGTGCGGCTGCTGCCGGGTCACCGTGGACGGACAGGTCAAGTTCGCCTGCGTGGACGGGCCGGACTTTGACGGCCACAAAATTGATTTTGACGAGACTATCGCCCGGGCCGCCACGTATAAGGAATTCGAACAGCGCCGCCGCGCGGAGCACAAATGCAGACTGGAGGGGATGGAAAATGGCTGATATGAGTCCCGAAAAGACGAAAATGCCGGAGCAGGCCCCGGACGTCCGGAATAAAAACTTTTTAGAGGTGGCCCTGGGCTACACCGACGAGTTAGCCCAGCGCGAGTCCCACCGTTGCCTGGGGTGCAAGAATCCCAAATGTGTGGAGGGCTGTCCCGTGGGCGTGCCCATCCCGGAGTTCATCGGCCACATCCAGAAGGGCGACATGGAGGGCGCCTACCGGGCCCTCTCCCGGGCCAACGCCCTGCCCGCCGTCTGCGGGCGCGTCTGCCCCCAGGAGAACCAGTGCGAGGGCCGGTGCGTCCGGGGGATAAAGGGCGAGAGCGTGGGCATCGGCAGGCTCGAGCGCTACACCGCCGACTGGGCGCTTTCTCACGGCGTCGCCAATACCGACGTGGCGGCCCCCAACGGCCACAGGGTGGCCGTCATCGGCTCCGGCCCCGCGGGGCTCACCTGCGCCGGGGAGCTGGCCAGGATGGGCTACGCCGTCACGGTCTACGAGGCCTTCCACGTGGCCGGGGGCGTGCTGAGCTACGGCATCCCCGAGTTCCGTCTCCCCAAGTCCATCGTCCAAAAAGAGGTGGCGAACCTTGAAAAAATGGGCGTGGACATCCAGCTCAATACCGTCATCGGAAAGACCCTGAGCATCGACGAGCTCTTTGAAATGGGCTTTGAGGCGGTGTTCATCGGCTCCGGCGCGGGACTTCCGCAGTTCATGAAGATTCCCGGCGAGAGCCTGGTGGGGGTCTTCTCCGCCAACGAGTACCTGACCAGGATAAACCTCATGAAGGCCTACAAGCCGGACAGCCCCACGCCCATTTTCGAGAGCAAAAAGGTGGCCGTTCTCGGCGGCGGCAACGTGGCCATGGACGCCGCCCGCTGCGCCAGGCGCATGGGGGCCGAGGTCCACATCGTCTACCGCCGCAGCGAGGCGGAGCTCCCGGCCCGCGCCGAGGAGGTCCACCACGCCAAGGAGGAGGGCATCGTCTTCGACCTTCTCTGCAACCCCGTGCTCATCGAGGGCGACGAAAAGGGCCGGGTCCGGTCCATGAAGCTCATCCGCATGGAGCTGGGGGAGCCCGACGCCTCCGGCCGCCGCCGTCCCGTCCCCGTGGAGGGCAGCGAGTTTGAGATGGAGGTAGACACCGTCATCGTGGCCATCGGCACCAGCCCCAACCCCCTCATCCGCACCACCACCCCGGGGCTGGATGCCAACAAGTGGGGCTGCATCACCACCGCCCCCGACGGCGCCACCTCCCGGGAGGGCGTCTTCGCCGGAGGCGACGCCTCCACCGGCGCCGCCACGGTGATCTTAGCCATGGGCGCCGGCAAAACCGCCGCCAGAAGCATCCACCGCTATATTTCCGGCAAATAACCCCTGTTTGAAATTCAAAAAGAGGCTGTGAAAGGAGCGCAAACCGCCCCCTTTTCACAGCCTCTTTGCGACCCTGTCCTACTACGCCCAATGTTTATTCTGTGTAATACTAATATTCAATTAAAATAAGCCATTCGCGCCGGTCTTTTTCGCGCCATGCCGCGTCAGCCGCCTTGGGAATACACAAAGTATTCCCTGCGGCGTCTTCCTTGCCTGACACGAAAAATCCTCGCCGCTCGGTGTCTCATTTTAAATGAATATTAGTATAAACGTTTTGCCCGGGATTTTTGTCGGTTTTCACAAAAAAACTTGACACCGGGCCGTGAGGCGGTGTAAAATTAACTTCCTTTTCGCCCTCTCGGGCGGGGAGAGGATATTTTGTCTTGCGCGGGAGGGGGTCGTTGCCGCCCGCGCTGTTCCTGATGAAATATTTCCCGCACTCCTTAACGTCATGAAGGTCCCCAATGCCTTCCGCTGACATGACCGGGGCGGGCCATTTCAGAAAAGGAGCGAACAATATGATCGAAATGCGAGGTGTCAGCAAGACATACCGGGTCCGGCGGCGGGAGGCGGGCCTGGGGAACGCGGTAAAAAGCCTTTTCTCCCGAAGCTATACGGAGATCCCCGCCCTGCGGGACATGACCTTCACCGTCCCGGACGGCCAGATCGTGGGCTATATCGGCCCCAACGGGGCGGGGAAGAGCACCACCGTCAAGATACTCTCCGGCATCCTCCGGCCCGACTGCGGGGAGTGCCGGGTGAACGGCCTTGTGCCCTGGGAGGACCGGAAAAGGCACGTGGCGCGCCTTGGCGTGGTCTTCGGACAGCGCAGCCAGCTCTGGTGGGACGTGCCGGTGGCGGATTCCATGGAGCTCCTTCGGGACATCTACCGCGTGCCGGAGGGGCGGTTCCGGGAGAATAAAGAGCGCCTCACGGAGCTTCTGGACCTGGGGGACCTTCTCAGGACCCCGGCCCGGATGCTGTCCCTGGGCCAGCGGATGCGTTGCGAGATCGCCGCGGCGCTGCTCCACTCGCCGGAGGTGCTTTTTCTGGACGAGCCCACCATCGGCCTCGACGCCGTCAGCAAGCTGAAGGTCCGGGAGTTCATCCTGGAGCAGAACAGGCTCTGCGGTACCACCGTCATCCTCACCACCCACGACATGCAGGACGTGGAGGCCCTGTGCTCCCGGGTCCTGCTCATAGGCCGCGGCCGGCTCCTCCTGGACGGGACCACCGCCCAGATCCGCGCCATGGCGGGGGAGAATTTGAGCACCGAGGAGTCCGTGGCGGACCTCTACCGGCGGTTCGGGATTTGAGGCGGACGGATGAAAAAATATTTCTCTTTTTTCAAAATGCGCCTCATGGCGGGCCTGCAGTACCGCGCCGCGGCGCTGGCGGGGCTTTCCACGCAGTTTGTCTGGGGCGGCATGGAAATCCTGCTGTACCGCGCCCTGTGGAGCGCCCACCCGGAGCGTTTTCCCATGGGGGTGGAGGCGCTGGCGGCGTACATATGGCTGCAACAGGCGTTTTTGACCTTTTTCGCCCTTTGGCAGTGGGAGAGCGAGCTTGC
Source organism: uncultured Oscillospiraceae bacterium (assembly GCA_947632155.1). Classification (GTDB taxonomy): domain Bacteria; phylum Bacillota; class Clostridia; order Oscillospirales; family Oscillospiraceae; genus RUG626. The sequence goes on along the minus strand of CANROF010000002.1, from coordinate 25,985 downwards.
CGACGCCGTGCGGACCGGGGCGGTGGCCTACGAGCTGACGCGCCCCATGGACCTCTACGGGATGTGGTTTGCCCGGGCTCTGGCGCTGCGCCTGAGCCGCGGACTTTTGCGCTCCGTGCCGGTGCTGCTGCTGGGCGCGGCGGTCCCGGCGCCCTGGGGACTGCGCCTGCGCGTCTCCCCGGCGGTGTTTGGGCTCTTTCTCGTCTCCTCCGTGCTGATGCTGACGGTGGTCTGCGCCTTTATCATGCTCGTCTACGCGCTGACATTCTTCCTGGAGGACTCCCGGGGCATCATGATGCTGGGAGCGCCCCTGGCCGACCTTCTGGGCGGCGGGATCGTGCCGCTGCCGTTTTTGCCGGCGGGACTTCGGCGCGTCGCGGAGCTCTCGCCCTTCGGGTCCATGCAGAACGTGCCCCTCAGAATCTTCGGCGGGGACATCGCCGGGGCGGAGATCGCCCGGGCCATGGGCCTTCAGGTATTCTGGGCCGCGGCGCTCATAGCCGCGGGGTACGCCGTAATGCGCGCCGGCCTCCGGCGGGTATGCGTCGCGGGAGGGTGAACGTATGGGACTTTATTTTCACAGCCTTTCCCTCCACATAAAAAGCCGCATGGCCTACAAGGCGTCCTTTTTCCTGGAGTGCCTGGGGCAGCTCCTTATGGGGCTGGAGCTCTTTTTGGGAGTCTACTTCATCATGGACCGCTTTGGCGAGGTGGGCGGTTATACCCTCCGGGAGTGCGCCCTGTGCTGCGGCGTCGTGCTGATGGCATCGAGCCTTGCCGAGTGCTTCGGCCGGGGCTTCGACGCCTTCGCCCATGTACTGAGGGATGCGCGGTTTGACCGCATCCTCGTGCGCCCAAAGCCATTGATGCTCCAGGTGCTGTGCGCGGAGCTCCGGCTCAATATGCTCCCGCGCATCGCGGAGGCGGCGGTGATGATCGTCTGGGGCGCCGGAGCCGTCCGGTGGACGGCGTGGAAGGCCGCGGTGCTGGCGCTGATGGTCCTGGGCGGCGCGGCGGTTTTTTTCGGGCTTTTCATCCTTTACGCCGCCCTGTGCTTTTTTACCTTGGAGGGGCTGGAGTTCATGAATATTTTCACCGACGGCGCCCGGGAGTACGGCAAGTACCCCTTCGGCGTCTACGGCAGGGGCGTTTTATGGCTGCTGACGCTTTTGGTGCCCCTGGCGCTCTGTCAGCACTGGCCGATGCAGTATCTGCTGGACCGGGGGCCCTGGTGGTACGGGCTCCTGCCGCTCCTGGCGCCGGTTTTCCTTGTACCCTGTACCCTCGCCTGGCGCGCCGGCGTCCGTCATTACACCTCCACCGGCTCATAACACCTCGGCCAACCGGCGGAAAAGCGGTAAAAATACTTTGGAGCGGGACCTTGCGTCCCGCTCCGGCTCAATATTCAGATATGTGAAAAAATACGCTTTCCGGTGGAGGCTATTTTATCCCGTGCTCCGCGCACTTGGCGAGAACGATGTCCCGGAGCTTTGCGCTTTCAAAGCTGCTTTTCACGTCCGTGGGGTCCAGATACGCGCCGGCCATGAGGCCCTGGATGGCGGCCTCGGCAACGAAGACCTCGAAGATGTGCCTGTCGGAGAATGCGTCCCGGATCTCGCTGTTCATGCGGTTGTTGATCCCCTCCACGGCGGCAAGATAGATGGGGTTGTCCCGGCCCATGAGACGTCCCATGTCCTCCAGACACCGGATGGCCCGTTTTAGGTCCTCCACCGCGAGCCTTTTTGTGTACGCCACCGTCCGCTGTCCGCCGCGAAAAAGGTCGTCCACCGTGGTTTCCAGCACATCCGCCAGCTCCGGCAATATCGCCGTGTCCGGCAGCGTCTCGGCCCGCTCCCACTTGCTCACGGCCTGATAGGTGACGCCCAGACGCTCGCCCAGCTCCGCCTGAGTAAGACCCTTTGCGCGGCGAAGCTCGTATATTCTTCGTCCTACAGCTTCCAAATCCACGTTATCCCTCCTTTCTTGTTCCAATATACGCCCCGTTTGCCGGCATTTCAATAACCGGGCTCGTTATTTTTCCTCCCGCCGCTCAATCACGGGTTGAGGGGGCGGCAAGGAGGCGTCGCCATTGACAATAAAAATCAGAATGGTATAATAGATTTTGAGCTGAATCTGGCGCCCTCGTTCATTTATTATCCGGAGATGGAAGCATGGAAAAGGAAAACGCGTTTCTCGGTACGGACCCGGTGGGGAGGCTTCTCTTCAGGCTGTCGGTGCCCACGATACTTGCCCAGGTCATCAATATGCTCTACAACGTGGTGGACCGCATCTACATCGGCCACATGGGCGCCGACGGCGACCTGGCCCTGACGGGGGTGGGCGTGTGTATGCCCATCATCATGTTCGTCTCCGCCTTCGCGGCGCTTATTTGCTCCGGCGGCGCGCCCAGGGCCTCCATCTTTATGGGCAAAGGGGACTACCGCTCCGCCCAGCGCACCATGGGCGGGTGCTTCTCCGCCCAGCTCATCGTCTCCGCCGCGCTGACGGCGGCGCTGCTTATTTGGAACAGGCCCCTCCTTTTGGCTTTCGGGGCGGAGGAGAGCACCATCGGCTACGCCACCCAATATATGGGCGTCTACGCCCTGGGGACGGTGTTCGTGGAGCTGACGTTGGGCATGAATCAGTATATCACCGCCCAGGGCTTCGCCAGGATCGGCATGTACACCGTGCTCATCGGGGCCCTTTTGAACATCATTCTGGACCCCGTCTTCATATTCCTTTTCCATATGGGCGTTAGGGGCGCGGCGCTGGCCACGGTCCTGTCCCAGGCCGTCTCCGCCGGTTGGGTGACGTGGTTCCTCACGCGGGGCGGGTCTATTTTGAAGCTTGACGGGGATTCCGTGAAGCTCCGCTTAAAGCTCGTGCTGCCCTGCGTGGCACTGGGCGTGGCGCCCTTCGTCATGCAGGCCAGCGAGAGCGTCATCTCCGTCTGCTTCAACACCTCCCTGCGCGCCTACGGCGGGACCGTGGCGGTGGGGAGCATGACCATCCTCTACTCCGTCATGCAGTTCGCCATGATGCCCCTCCAGGGCCTGGCCCAGGGGGCCCAGCCCATATCCAGCTACAATTTCGGCGCGGGGAACGCCAAACGGGTCAGGGAGGTTTTCAAGCGGCTCCTTGTGACCAGCCTTGCCTACTCCACGATTCTCTGGGCGCTTATCATGGCTTTTCCCAAGGTCTTTGTCATGATGTTCAACTCAAAGCCGGAGCTTGTGGACTTCGCCTCCGGGGCCTTGCGGGTCTACTGCGCCGTGATGTTCATCTTCGGGGCCCAGATCGCCTGCCAGATGACCTTCGTCTCCCTGGGCAAGGCCGCCTCCAGCGCCGTGGTGGCCATCGTGCGCAAATTTGTCCTGCTGCTGCCGCTCATCTACATCATGCCCCGCATCATGGAGGACAAGGCCATGGCCGTCTACACCGCCGAGCCCGTGGCCGACCTCCTGGCCGTCACCTTCACGGTGACGCTGTTCTCCATCGAATTTCGTAAATCGCTCAGGAGCATCGAATGAGGGATGCCATAGGGGTGATACTAATCCCTGATCAAAATCTCAAATTCGCGGCGGACTTTTTCGCGCCATACTTCGTCAGCCTGCTTGGAAATACGAAAGTATTCCCTGCGCAGTCTTCCTCGTCTGACGCGAAAAATCCTCGCCGCTCGGTTTGATACTAATATTCAATTAAAATAAGCCATTTGCGGCGGACTTTTTCGCGCCATGCTGCGTCAGCCGCCTTGGGAATACACAAAGTATTCCCTGCGGCGTCTTCCTTGCCTGACACGAAAAATTCTCGCCGCTCGGTGCCTTATTTTAAATGAATATTAGTATGAGCTTTTAATCAGGGATCAGTATGAAAAAACATTCGCCGCGCTTGACAGCGCGGCGGAGATTTGTTATAATGAGGGCACAAAGGGGAAGCTGCCGTTAGACGGTGGTTCCTCGTTAGACAGTTACAAGAAGTAACCGCAAGCTTTGAGCCAGTTGGCGGTTACTTCTTGTTGTTTTTATGGATGTATTGCAATAGCACAATGACGAGGGTGACAACAGCCACTATCGCCATGGTGTAGGCAAAAAGGCCCTCATAAGTAACCATCCGTAAACAACACCTCCTCCCATGAAAAACGGAGGAGGCCAGAAGCTTCCTCCGATGACCGGAGGAACGCACCGCCTGAACGTCCTGGCAAGCTTCCCAACCGCGCTCATTTTCATGCCCTCGGGCGCGGTTGACATAATGTTATCATGAAACGCGGCGTATGTCAACAAAAAACGTCGCGGGAATCCATTCGTTATTTATAAAACCTCGCCGCGCTTGACAGCGCGGCGGTTTTTTTCTTATGCTCCCAGGTAGGCCGCCACGTCGGCGGGGGTGGGGGAGAGGTGGAGGGCACCGGCGGAGGCGAGCTCGGCTGCCGAGCCGTAGCCATAGAGGACGCCCAGGGTTTCGATGCCGCACTCCCGGGCGCCGTCCACGTCAAAGTACCGGTCGCCGATCATCAGGGCCCGGGAGAGGTCGGGGATGGGGAGTGCTTTCACGATGTACCGTATGACATCGGCTTTGCTCTGCCGGCCACTGTCGTCCAGGGAGCCGGCCAGAAGGTCGAAATACTGCCCCAGCGCAAAGCGCCGGACGACGCTCTCCAACTGCTCCTGGGCCTTGGTGGAGGCCATGGCCAGGGTGTACCCGGCGGACCTGAGACGCCGGAGGGCGTCCTCCACGCCGGGAATCAGGCTGTTTTCGGCGTATCCGCGGGCGGCGGCGTACTCAAGGTAGACGCGCTTGGCCGCCTCCAGCCGCTCTCCCTCCAGGCCGAAGAAATTTTTGAAGGAGTATGTGAGCGGCGGGCCCATACATTTTTTGAAATCCTGAAATTCCGGGGGCTCCATCCCCAGGCTCCGAAGCGCCCGGCAGAAGCCGTTATATACCCCCGGGGCGGAGTCCGTCAGCGTCCCGTCCAAGTCGAAGAGAAGCATGTCATATTTTCGCATATCCATTCTCCCTCAAAGCTTGGTTATGACGAACGATGTGGCCTTGAGCATCAGGCGCTTCACCGTTCCGCCGAAATCCACGGTGATAAGGGCGTCCCCGGGCATGGTCTTCACGTCCGTCACCGTGCCCTCGCCGAAGACCTTGTGGCGTATCCTGTCCCCGGCGTGAAGCTCCGTCAGGGCGGCGGAGGGCCTGGCGGGCGCCGTGGCGCGGCTCACAGGCGGCTTGGGGGAGGGACGCCGGACGGCGCCGGAGGGCGCGCGTGCGGGCCCAGGGCGCTGGGCGTCCACCGGCGAGACGTGTTCCCGGTAGCCGCCCCAGCCCTCGCGCCGTCCGAAGCTCTGCTCGCGGTAGGAGTACTCCATGTACTCCGGGTCCGGCTCATACCGGAGGCCCTGGCGCGGGGCGCCGGCGGGCTTTACGATGTGCTCGTCGGGAATCTCCTCCACAAAGCGGGAGATGAGATTGGAGGTGGTGCGCCCAAAGAGCATCCGGCGCCTGGCGGCGGTGAGGGTGAGATACCGCTTGGCCCGGGTCAGGGCCACGTAGCACAGCCGCCGCTCCTCCTCCATCTCCTCCTCGTCGCCGATGGTCCGGCTGGAGGGGAAGATGCCGTCCTCCATGCCCACTAAAAATACCCAGGGGAACTCCAGGCCCTTGGCGGAGTGGATGGTCATCATCACCACGCTGTCCTCGCCGCTCTCCATGCTGTCAAGGTCGGTGTAGAGGGCGATCTCGTCAAGAAATCCCGCAAGGGACGGGCTTTCCGTCCCGGCGGCGTAGTTTACGATGTTGCTCTTGAGCTCCATGATGTTGTCCCGGCGGGAAAGGGCCTCGTCACTGTCGCCCAGGGCCGCCAGATACCCGGTCTTATCCAGGAGCGCGTCGTAAAATTCGGGAAGCGGCATAGTCTCGGAAAGCCCCCGCAGCTCCATCATGAGCTCCAAAAACTTCATGAGCTTCCCGACGGCGGATCTGAGCTCCGGATACGCGGCGGCGTCCGCCGCCACGTCCAGAAGCGGCCGGCGCTCCGCGGCGGATATGGCGCGGAGCCGCTCCAGGGTCGTGTCCCCGATGCCCCGTGGGGGATTGTTGATGACGCGCAAAAGCCGCAGGTCGTCCGCCGGATTCTGGACGGCGCACAGGTAGCTGGTGATGTCCTTGATCTCCATACGGTCGAAGAATCTTGTGCCGCCGATGACCCGGTAGGGGATGCCCATGCGCTTGAAGGCGTACTCCAGGCGGTTTGACTGGGCGTTCATGCGGTAGAGCACCGCGAAATCCCCCCAGCGCATCCCGGAGGACACGCCGTCCACGATCTTTCCCGCCACGAAGGCGGCCTCCTCGTCGTCGTTCTCCGTGACGCGCAGCGTCAGCTTTTCGCCGTCCCCGGCGGAGGTCCACAGGTTTTTGCCCTTGCGCCCCACGTTATTCTTAATGACGCTGTTGGCCGCGCCGAGAATGTGGCCGGTGGAGCGGTAGTTTTGCTCCAATTTTATGACCCGGGCGTTTTTGTACTGCTTTTCAAAGCCCAGGATGTTCTCAATGGTGGCGCCGCGGAAACGGTAGATGCTCTGGTCGTCGTCGCCCACCACGCAGATGTTCTCCCGCCCGCCGGCCAGGTACGCCGCCAGCTTGTACTGGATCTTGCTGGTGTCCTGGTATTCGTCCACCAGGACATACTTAAACTGCCTCTGCCACCGCTCCCGGACCTCCGGGTAGTCCCGCAAAAGCCGGACGGTGAATAAAATGAGGTCGTCAAAATCGAGAGCGTCGGCGGCTAAGAGCCTCCGGGAGTACTCGATGTACGCCTTCGCGATCTGCTTTTTCCGGGGGTCGTAGCCCTTTTCCGCCTCGGCGGCGTAGTCCTGGGCGGAGAGCATTTCGTCCTTGGCCCGGCTGATGGCGGAGAGCACAGACTTGGGGGGGAACACCTTTTCGTCCATGTTGAGCTCCCGGAGGATGCGCTTCATCACAGCCGCGGAGTCCGAGGCGTCGTAGATGGTGAAGGAGGAGGGGAGTCCCATGGCCTCGCCGCTCTTTCGCAGGATCCGCACGCAGGCCGAGTGGAAGGTCATGGCCCAGACGTCCTGGGCTCCGGGGCCAAGGCGGGCCTCCAGACGGCTCTTCAGCTCGTCGGCGGCCTTGTTGGTGAAAGTGATGGCGATGATCCGCCAGGGCTCCACCGGGTCTAAGGCGCACAGCGTCTCCGCCTCCGGCGTAAGCTCCCCGGCCTCCCGGACGGCACTTTCCAAAAGGGCAAGCTCCGCCTCCCCGGCTTCCTCCGGCACCTCGTCCGTGTCCGAGGCGCGGCCGAAGCGGATGAGGTTGGCCACCCGGTTGATGAGCACGGTGGTCTTGCCGCTGCCGGCTCCCGCCAGCAGGAGCAGAGGGCCCTCCGTGGCCATGACGGCCTTCTGCTGCATGTCGTTGAGGCCCTGAAACTCCCGGAGAATAAGCTCCCTCCGGGTGCGGACGTATCTTTTTTCAAGCTCTTTCCTGTCCATAATTCCAACCTTATGTAAAATTAAAATCTGTTCTCCACACAAAAGACGGGAGCCGATCGCGGGGTCGTCTCCCGTCACGTTTTGCTCTTGCGCGCCTGTCATTTGCAGGCCAGCGTGTCCCCGTAAAACCGGTCCATCTCCTCCCGGGTGGGGAAGACGGCGATATACATCTGGTCGCCCATGGCCCCGGCCAGCACCTGGGGGATGCGGCCCACCAGCTTCATCCGGGCGCCGTAGCGGGTCATGATGTCCTCGTGGCTCATGGCGAATTTTTTCCCGTCCCGGCGGCCGAGATACGCGCAGAAATACCGGTCCTTCTCCGGAATGCTGGTCTTGTCAAAGGCGATCATGTCCGCCCAGACCTTGTAGACATTGGTGCCGTGGGCGTAGTCGATCATGTCCGGGGTGTAGCCGCCGCTGGGGCGCATGTTGACCTCCAGCCCCACAAGGTCCCCCTTTTTCCCAAGCCCCGCCTGGTCCTGGGTGAGACGGAAAAACTCAAAGTGGATAAAGCGGCTCCTGACGCCGAAGGCCCGCGCCGTGGCCCTGCCGGCGGCCCGGGTGTCCTCCGGCAGGTCCCGGAGGATGTAGTAGATGGAGTTGTCCCCGTCGTTTACGATGTCCATGATGGACACGGGCGTCACGTTCCCGGCCTCCATCATGGGCTGGCCGTGGGAATCGTAGATGGCGTCGTAGGAGTTGACCTCCGCGTGGACGTACTCCTCCATGATGTAGCTTACCTTGGGGTCCCGTTTTTCCAGGAATTTTACCAGGTCCTCCCGGGACTTCAGCGCGTGGGTGTCGGAGGCCCCCACGCCGTTGTCGGGCTTCACCACCACGGGGTAACCGACCTCCGAAATAAACGCCTCGCAGTCCTCCGCCCCCTCCACGATGTGCCAACGCGCCGTGGGGATGCCGGCCCTTTTGTAGTATTCCTTCATCTGGGATTTGAGCTTGATGGCGGGCATGTCCGACTCCTGAAAGCCGGAGGTGATGTGAAAGGCCGTGCGGAGCTTGGCGTCCCGCTCCAGCCAGTACTCGTTGTTGGACTCCAGCCAGTCGATGGGCCCGTGCTTGAAGATGAGAAAGGCCACGGCCCGGTAGACGGAGTCGTAGTTTTCCAGGTTGTCAACCTTGTAATACTCGGTCAAATTCTCCCGGAGGCCCGAGCTTAGCCGCTCGTAGCGCTCGTCGCCGATGCCCAGCACGTTCATGCCGTTGGCCTTGAGCTCCCGGCAGAAGAGCCAGTAGTTGGCGGGGAAGTTGGGGGAGATAAAGATGACGTTTTTCATGGCAGCGCGCTCCTTAAAATATAAAACTATGTAATATTATTCCCCGTAAAAGAGCGCGTCCATGAAAAAGGGGATCTGTTTTTCCCAACTGGCCTCACAGTGCTGTCCACCGGGGACGATTCGGGCGGTGACCAGGGCGCCGCGGCTCATGAGAATGGACGCCACCTTTCCGAAGCGCCGGGCGATCTTCATATCCGGGAGAAATGTCATCTCCCGGGAGCCGTAGTCCATGTAGACGACGGTCCCCGGCTCCATGGGGGCGGAGCGCAGGAGCGCGTCAAGCTTCCCCGGGGCCACCATGACGGAGGGGGACAGCGCCGCGCACCTTGAAAAGACGCCGTTATACGCCGTGACGGCGTAGAGGCTCATAAGGCCGCCCATGGAGCTTCCGGCGATGAACGTGTGCTCCCGGTCCGGCAGGGTGGGGAAGCGGCTGTCGATGTAGGGCTTAAAGGAATTTACGAACCACTCCATCGTCTCCCGGCCCCGTCCCGGCAGGACGCCGAACTCCCGGGCGCGGAAATCGAAGGGGGAGTACTCCGAAAGCCTCTCCCCGTGGGCCCCGTGGCAGCACTCCACGGCGGCGACGATGAGGGGCGTACCGGTGCTTTCCAGATATTCCTTCATCCCCCAGCTCTTGCCGTAGGTGGCGTCCGCGTCGAAAAAGACGTTGTGGCCGTCGAACATGTAAAGCACCGGGAACCGGTCGTCCGGCCCGGCCCCGTCGGGGATATAAACGTAGGCTCTTCTGGCCGCACCGCCGGTGAGCTCCGGCAGGGTGACCTCCCATTTATAGATCAATCGTTTTCACTCCTTAGTATCACATGCTTCGCATGGCGGCGCGGCGGTTATACATGTGCAGATACGCCTCGTGCCGCCACTCCTCCAGACTCAGCCGCAGCTCCTCGCACCGCGCCGGGGTCAGGAGCTCCGCGACAAAGGGGGCGTAGGCCGTCCCGGAGCCCTCCCGGAGCTGCGCCAGGGCCTGGTCAAAGGTGACGTAGGGGCGCATACGGGTGGAGATCTCCTCCACGGCGGCGGAGAGGGTGTCCGCGGCGGAGATCAAGGCGATGAGCGGCCGCATGGGGGAGTCCAGTATGGAAAAATCCCTCGGGTAGCCGCCCCGGCCGTCAAAATGACAGTGGTGGCCCTTGGCCACGTCGGCAAAGACCGCGGTGGAGGGGTGCCGGCTCAGGAGCATCGCCCCACAGTGGGCGTGGAGCTGCAAAAGCGCCTCCTCGTCGGAGATCAGCCCCCGGCAGGCGGAGGCCTCGAAGTTGACGAAGTGTATCATGCCGGCGTCGTATACGCGCCCGGCCCTCCGGACGAGACTCAAAAGCTCCCCGGACCTGGCGGAGACGTCCTCCGCCGTGGCAAAGCCGGGTATTCCCGCCAGCCGCCCCGGGCAGTCCGACGCGGCCCACAGGGCCATGCGCTCGGCCATATGGCTGACGATCCAGCCCCTGGCGTAAAGCGTGGGGCAGCAGGCCGCCAAGACGTTCTGAAGCGCCTCATAAAACGACATGCACCCGGGCAGCTCCCGGTAGGCGTAAATGAACTGCCGCACGGCGAAGCTCACCTGCTCGTCCACGCCGGAGGGGAAGCGGACGAGCCATGCCAGAAGCCGGTGGGTCATCCGGGGAATCCGCAGCTCCGCCTCCGCCGCCGCCCGGCCGCCGGTGAGGCCCTTGGAGTATTCGATATAGAGCGCCGGGGCGGTGACATGGGAGAACATGCCCTCATGGCTCATGTCGTCGTCCTCCTTGGAGGTGGACAGCCCGTAGAGCCCGTCCAGCAGCTCCGGCAGGAGCATGGCCCCACAGTGGTATCTGGCGGCCATGTAGGCGTACTGCCACCTGGGCTGGAGCGGAATGCCCCGCTCCCTGGCGGCGGCTGTCTGGCGGTCCTGGACGATCTGGGCCGACTCCAGCACCTGGGCGAAGGCCTCGGGGCCGGCCTGGCCCGAGCGCAGGAAGTTCAGGAGCGTGGTACACTCCTGATGAGTCTTGTAGATATACTGCTCCCACGGAAGCGAGGGGGTCATGGCCTGAATCTCCGGGTCGGAGAGGATCCTGAGCGAGCGGGTTATGGCCGCGAGCTTGGCCTTGGCCGAGGCGGGGGAGTTGTCCACGTAGCTCAGGGCTATGTTGCCCATGCTGCGGTGGATGTAGCCGCGCGTCTCTGGGTCCTTTATGTCCTCGTAGTCCGTCTCGAAATACGAGGCGCTTTCCGTGAAGCACATGCGCATCCTGGCGGTGTAGAGCCGCAGGCTGTTGGGGCTCAGCATGGACTCCAGGCTGTGGAGCGTCATCCCCACGTAGTACAGCTCCCGAATCACCCCGTCCCGGTCGCCGGCCTGCCGGGCGCGGCTCAAAAGCGCCTGGTGGATGCGGCAGCCCAGCTCCACGTCGTTGCCCACGCCGGGGCGGGTGAGCTCCGCGGCGAATTCCTCCAAGTCCCGGGCGTCCTCGTCGGAGACGGCGAAGATGTTCCCCAAAACCGGGAACAGCCGCTCACGCAAAAGCACCGTCCCCCGGTCGATGGCCCTGCGTGCCTCGCGCTTTTGGCGCCGGGAGGCCTCCACAAATTCCTCCGGCTCCAGCTCGTCGGCGGAGGGGCGTATCTGCTGCGCGGCGGCGCGGACGAGGCTCAGATACTCAAGCTGGTATGGCTTCATACGGACCCGCCCCCCTCCTGGCCCCGGAGGTGCCTGGCCATGACCTGGGAGAGGCTCTGGAGGCTCACGGGCTTCGGGATGTGGTCGTTCATCCCGGCGCGGATGCATTCGCGTATGTCCTCCACAAAGGCGTTGGCGCTCATGGCGATAATGGGTATCGTCCCGGCGTCGGCCCGCGGCAGGGAGCGTATGGCGCCGGTGGCCTCCAGGCCGTCCATGACGGGCATCTGTATGTCCATGAAAATGAGGTCGAACCGGCCGACGGGGGAGTCCCGGAAGAGCTCCAGGGCCTTTTTTCCGTCCTCGGCGCATGTGACGGAGGCGCCCAGCATCCCGATGAGCTCCTGGCCGATCTCCCGGTTTATGTCGTTGTCCTCAACGAGGAGGATATGAAAGCCCGTGAAGTCCTCCACGTCCTCGCCGGAGCCCCGGGATGAGGAGGACAGCCCCTGGGGCGTGAAGCGGAAGAGCGCTTCGCCCAGCCGCGAGCGGAAGAGGGGCTTCGGGACGAAGGCGGAGACACCGTTTTTGCGCATGTCGTCCGGCGAGAGCGTCCACTCGTAGGCGGACATGATGAGGATCGGGACGGAGCCGCCCAGTATTTTCCGGAGCTCCCGGCAGATCTGGACGCCGTCCACCACGGGGAGCTGCCAGCCCAGGAGGATGGCGAAGTAGTCCCGGCCCTCCAGGTGTGCCTGGGCCGCCAGGTCGTTTACCTCCCAGCCGGTGGAGACGCATTCGCACTCCATGCCGAGGTCGGAGAGAATCTCCCTTAGATTCCGGAGCGACGCGCTGTCGGAATCCGCCGCCAGCACGCGGCGTCCCCGCAGGGCCTCCAGGCCCTCCTCGTTCTCGTCCTCCTGCTCCAGCGGCAGGGTGACGGTGAAGGTGGTGCCGCGCCCGGGGGCGCTCTCCACGGAGATTTCGCCGTTCATCATTTTGACTAAATTCTGGGTGATGGTCATGCCAAGGCCCGTGCCCTCGATGCGGCCGGTGCCCTCGCCCCGCTCAAAGGGCTTGAAGAGGCGCTTTAAAAATTCCGGCGTCATCCCCATGCCGGTGTCCCGGATGACGAACTGGTAATAGGCATACCCCCGCCCGGAGAGGGAGGCGCTGTGCGTCTCCCGGACGGTGAGGGATATTTCGCCCTCCTCGGGGGTGAATTTCACCGCGTTGGAGAGGATGTTGATGAGAATCTGCTGTATCCGGAGCTGGTCGCCCCGGACGTTCTCCCGGCGCACGCCGGTGAAGTCCAGGATGATCCGCTGGCGCTTCTTCTCCGCCTGGGGGCGGAACACCGCCATCAGCGAGTGGAGGAAGTCCGCCATGGTGAAGCTCTCCGGCGAGAGGGTCATCTTGCCGCTCTCGATGCGGGACATGTCCAAAATGTCGTTGATGAGCCCCAAAAGGTGCCGGGAGGAGAGGCTTATCTTCTCCAGGCAGTCCTCCACGCGCTGGCGCTCGTCCAGATGCGCCCGGGCGATGGTGGTCATGCCGATGATGGCGTTGAGGGGCGTGCGGATGTCGTGGGACATATTGGAAAGGAAGTCGCTCTTGGCCTGATTTGCGGCGTTGGCCGCGTCCAGGGCGCTCTGGAGCGCAGCCTTGGCGGCGTTGACGCGCTCCTGCTCCCGGCTCAGGTCCTCCTGGGCGCTCCGAAAGATGACCAGCGTGCGGCCTCCGGGGTAGCGCGAGATCCTGACGGCCATGGGCACGCCGTCCAGGCCGCACTGGCAGCGCTCCCGGCCCTCCCGCAGGGCGGGCTCCAGCTCCCGGACGAACTGCTCCTCGCGCCCGCCCAGAAGCTCCGCGGCGGCGGGATTGCGGTAGGCGGCGCTGAGTGACCCGGCCTCCCCGGTGAACAGGATCACAGGAGCCGGAACGGGGTCAAAGCACGCCGCGATATTCTCCAATGTAATCTCCATCTCGCTGTCCCTTCCTCTTAAAGCCCGGGGACGCCCCCGGGGCATGATCATACAAATATAATCATAGCACATTTGTGCCGCCGTGTCCATAGCCTGATGGACGTAGAATCGCCATAAAAAGCGGAGGCGTTTGTATACCACCTCCGCTTTTTACACATTGCATTTTTCTGCCGGCTCAGGCGAAGAGCTCCCGCAGGAGCTTCAGCATCTCGCCGATGTCGATGGGCTTGGAGAGGTGCCCGTTCATGCCGGCCTCCAGCGCGCGGCGCTTGTCCTCCTCAAAGGCGTTGGCGGTCATGGCGATGATGGGGACCTGCGCCAGGGCCGGGTCGGGGAGGGAACGGATGGCCCGGGTGGCCTCGTAGCCGTCCATAATGGGCATCTGGATGTCCATGAGAATGAGGTCGTAATAGCCGGGCGCGCAGGCCCCCGCCATGGCGCTGGCCTCCTTGCCGTTCTCGGCGAACTCCACCTGGAAGCCCGCCTCGGTCAAAAGCTCCGCGGCGATCTCGCGGTTGAGCTCGTTGTCCTCGGCCAGGAGTATCCGTTTGCCGGCGAAGACGTCTTTAGCCGGCTCGTCCTTTTTCTCCGGGCCGGGCTGGGCGGCGCGGCCAAGGCTGGCCTCCAGCGCCCGGTGGAGGTCGGAGGCGAACAGCGGCTTGCTGATAAACCCGGTGACTCCGGCCCTGCGGGCCTCGTCCTCGATATCCGACCAGTCGTAGGCGGACATCAGGATGATGGGGGATTCGTGCCCCACGATCTTCCGAATCTCCCGGACCGTCTCCACGCCGCTCATCTCCGGCATGGACCAGTCAACGATGTACACCTCAAAGGGGTCGGCAAGCTCGATGGCCTCGGCGGTGCGGACCGCCGCCTCTCTGCCGGAGAGCGTCCACTCCGCGCGCATCCCGATCTGGCGGAGCATCTTGGAGACGCTCTGGCAGCTCACTAAGTCGTCGTCCACCACCAGGCCCCGGAAGCCGCTGAGCTCCGCGATGGCGCCCACCGTCTTGTGCTGGGCGGAGAAGCGCAGCGTAAGCTCCACGGTGAACGTGGTGCCCTTTCCCGGGGCGCTTTCCACCCGGATGGAGCCGCCCATCATGTCCACGATGTTCTTGGTGATGGCCATGCCGAGGCCGGTGCCCTGAATGCCGCTGACGGTGGAATTCCGCTCCCGGGTGAAGGGGTCAAAGACGGTCTGCGCAAACTCCGGGCTCATGCCGATGCCGGTGTCGCTGACCCGGAACTCGTATATCCCGGCCCCCTCGCTCTTTGAGGGCTTCTGGGTGACGCGGATGGCCACGGAGCCCCCGGCGGGGGTGAACTTGATGGCGTTGGAGGTGAGGTTGAGCAGGATCTGATTGAGCCTCAGCCTGTCGCAGAAGACCTCCTCGTCCGTGACGTCCACCGTGTCGATGAAGAGCTCCAGGCGCTTGGCGTGGACGTCGGACTGGATGATGTTCCGAAGGCCCTGGAGGATGTCGGCCAGGTTTTCGGGCCGCTCCTCGATGGTGACCTTGCCGGACTCGATGCGGCTCATGTCCAGAACGTCGTTTATAAGGCTCAAAAGGTGGTTGGACGCCTGGGCGATCTTCGATAAGTAGTCGCTGGCCCGCTCCGGGTTGTCCAGGTGCGCCGTGGTCAGGGCCGTGTAGCCGATGATGGCGTTCATGGGCGTGCGGATGTCGTGGGACATGTTGTTCAAAAAGGTGGTCTTGGCGCGGTTGGCGGCGTCGGCGGCGTCCAGCGCCTTTGAGAGCTCCCGGGTCTTGGCCTCCAGCTCGCCGGTGGCCCGGGCGATCCGTTCCTTGAGCTTTTTCTGATTGAACGTCCGCACGGCCAGCATCGCCAGGGTGAAGAGCAGCAGCAGCACCAGCGCCGTGCCGGCGATGCCGTAGACGGGATTGCGGTAGAGGAACGCCGTCAGGGTCAAGTCCGGCCGGCGGCCGGCGTCCACCTCCCGGGCGATGAGCTCGTCAAGCTGCGTCTCGCTGAGGCTGTCGGTGCCCTTGTCCAGAATGGAGAGCAGGTATCTGCCCCCCGGGACGTTGTTGGCCACGGCGTAGGAAAAGGACGTGGCGCCCAGAGGCACCGCCGCCAGCCGGTTTCTGGAATCCTGCTGGGCGTACCACTCGGCGGTGTAGGCGTAGAGGATGGTGGCGTCGGCGTCGCCTCGCAGCACCGCCTGGACGCACGCCTCCGAGGAGGGATAGCGCGTCAGCGCCTCCTCCGGGTAGCGGCTGGCGATGTAGCTGTTGATGGCCTCGGCCCGCTCCATCACCGCAAGGCGCCTGACGGAGCCGGTGAAGCCGTCCAGCGAAAGGCGGGCGAAGCTCGTCTCAAAGAAGGGGACGGTTATCTTGTAGCCCTCCTCCTCGGCCTGGTAGTAATCGCCAATGAAGTCCAGCACCACGTCGGCCTCGCCGGCGGCCCGGAGGGAGTAGTACTCCTCCCGCGTCTCCACCGGGATAAATTCGTAGCTCAGCTCCAGACGCTGGGCCAGGGCGGCGAAGATCGCGGGCAGGATGCCCATGGCCTCGCCGTCCTGATAATAGCAGTAGGGGACGCGGTCGGGGTTAAAAAGGAGCCGCAGCGGACGGCCGGAGGACCGGAGCTCCTCCAAAAACGCCCGCTCGCCGGCGTTGAGGATGACGGCCCCGTCCTGGTCGGTGGAGTAGTATTCCTCGTGCAGGACCTGCCGCCAGTTGGGGTCGTGGAGGTCCATCTCGTTTATGGCCTCGTTTATCTCGTCCATGAGCGCCGCCCGGTCCCGCCGGGTGCATACATAAAACGGCGTGGCGTCAAAGGACTCCAGCACCCACTCGTTTTCCAGGAGCCGGAGGCTCCCGGTGACGGCGGCGTCCACCCGGCCCTCCTGCAGGGCGGCGGTGAGCTCGTCCTGTCCGGCAAAGTAGACGGGGGTATAGGTAAAGCCGTGGAGGCCGGCGAAGCGCTGAAAATTGGCGTTTTTGGAGTTGCCCTCCAGCATCCCCACGGCCACCCCGTCATAGGTGGAGTAGTCCCCCTCCACGATGTCCCGGTTTCCGGCCTTCACGGTGAAGATGGTGGAGTTGACGCCGATGTCCTGGTCGGAGAAGAGGAATTCCTCCTCCCGCTCCGGCGTTTTGGATACGGAGGTGACGATGTCCACCTCCCCCCGGCGCAGCATGTCCAGGGCGTCGGCGTAGGAGCCCTCGTAGCCCACATACTCGTAGGACCAGCCGCCGTGGATGGCCAGACGCTGGAGAAATTCGTAGCCGTAGCCGCCGCGCCGCCCGTCCTCGCCCACGATGTGGTAGCCGGAGAAGGCGAAAAAGCCCACCCGAAGGACCTCCGGCCGCTCCCCGGACGCCGCCGCCGCGTTGGCGGTGAGGCACGTGAGCAGCAGCATAAGGGCCAGCGCAAGGCACACTTGGCGCGTCCTTTTCATAGAAAATCCTCCTTAAGGGCACAAGTCGTTTCGTTTCATCATTTGCAAATCAACATCAGTATAGTACTTTTTGCCCGCGATAGCAAGCGTTTTCCCGCCTTTCGCGAAAACCGGGGCGATTTTCCAAAAAAACTCCATCAATCGTGGGAAAAACCGTGAAAAATGACGGAATCTGGGCGCTTTGCGGAGTGCAAAATTTGCTGATTATGTATTTTCTCCCAAAAGCCATCTTATCCCCGCCGCCATGCGGCCCTCCGGGTCCGTAAAGTGATCGCCGGGATTCCACACAAGCTCCGTCTCCACCCCCCGGGCGGCGAGGAGCGCGTACATCGCCTCCGTCCTCTCCCGGACGGGCCGGAGGGCGGGGTTGCGCGTCAGATGCTCCCGGCCGCCCAGGGAGAGGTAGACCCGCCGGAGCGTATCCGGCAGCGGCCGTGACGACGCGAACGCGTCAAAGCCGGGGAACCACAGGGACCCGGAGGCGCTGGCGGCCCGGGAGAATACGTCCGTCTCAAACACCGCCCACAGCGCGAAGAGCCCCGCCAGGGAGTACCCCGCGACGCCCCGCCAGGGCACGGCCCTGCCGGCCTCCGCCCGGGGGAGGATCTCCCCGGTCAGAAGCTCCAGATACGCCCCGGCCCCGCCGGTGAAGGCCCCGCCGCCGCGTCTGATGGGCGGCGCGTCCCAGGGCGCCAGGTCCCGGTCCCAGTCAAGGCCGCTGACCGCCGCGAGAGTGAGCTCCCCCGCGCCGCCGGAGGTCAGGGCGTCATAAATTTTTTCGCCCTCGCCCTCAAAGCCGTTTAAATATACAATAGGCCCCGCGCCGCCGAAGACCTCCACGGTTTTGCCACCGGCGGTAAATTTGTCAAGTGGTGCCATGCGCGCCCTCCCGTTTCGAACTGTTTTCATCCTCACCGCCGCAAAGGAGCCTCAGCGCCGCCAAAAGCGCCTCCACCGCGCCCACGCGGTAGCCGCTCTCGGCGTACACCGCCCGGCCGCGGCCGTCGCACACCACCGAAAGGGGCGGGGAGTCCGGGTCCAGGCCCAGCCTCCGGGCGATGTCCTCCAGGTCGTAGCTCCAGTCGTCGAAAAGCGCGTATGCCCCCGGCAGCTTACGGAGCAGCGCCGCCGCCGACGGGTGTCCCGGGCTCTCCGGAGAGCGAAGCATCAGCGCCGTTATGGCCGGGAGGGCCCCGAGGGCCTCCGCCATCCCCGCAAGCTCGGAAAGCAGGTGCTCCGTGGGCTCCGCGCCCTCCTCCGGCCAAAGCACCGCCGTGGGGGTACCGAGCCGGAATACGTCCTGCACCTCCCGGCCCTCCGCCGTCACGGCGGGGAGAGGCGGGAGCTCCTGGGAGAAGAGCGCGTCCCTCAGATCAAAACCGCGCAGCCGCAGCTCCACGTCCACGCGCGCCCCGGCCGGCAGCTCAAGCTCCCTCCGGGAGGCCGCCTGACCGCCGTCCGGGAGGCGGCACGAGGTCACGATCCTGTAAAGCCCCGCGGGGAGCGTCAGGTCCATGGCCCCGTCCTCCCACCGGGCCTCCCGGAGGTCCAGAAGCCGGGAATCCTCCGGCGTCAGCCGCGAAAGGCTCCATTTTTGGCGGTACGCCGGCTCCCCGGGACATTTTACGCGCAAAACGCCCGTCTCCTCCGGGGATACCGGCCGGAAGGAGCCGCCCTCCCAGACCTCCGGCGCGCCGTCCAGGGGCCGGAGCCTGGCGGGGACGCCCCGGCGCCGCAGGGAGGCAACGGTTTTGGCATCCCCCTCCGGCGCGGGGAGCTCCGGCGGCTCCGCGCCCCGCCAGGGGGCAAGCTTTTCCGTGCCTATCCGCGGACAGGCCACATAGCTCCAGTAAATATCCTCCGGCACCGCCCCGTCCCGGGGAGGAAGCCGCGAAAAGTGGTGCTCCAGCACCCATCCGGGGGTGTCCCGCAGGTCCTTCAGCGTCAGCGTCCGCAAAAACCGCTCCCGGTCCCGGGGGCTTTCGCCCCGCAGGAAACCCAGGAGCTCGCCGCAGTTGCCCCGGGAGGCCAGCAGGAGGCCGTCCCACTCCGGGTGCTCCCGGTCGGGAGTGAAAAACGAATCTATCCGGGCCTTGCGCAGGCGGTCGGCCTCCCGCCGGACCCCGGAGCGCCATTCGCGCTGAGGCGCGGTCAGCGGCGCCACCCGCGCCGAGGCGCCGGCGGCGTGGAAATCGAAGTCCCTCCAGCCCGCGTCCCGCGCCGGGGCGGGGGAGAGCGCCAGCGTGATGTCCCCCTCGCAGTCGCCCTGGGCGGAGAGCTCCCCCAGCGCGGCGCGGACATGGAGCGTCCCGGCGCCCAGCATAGCCGCGGCCTCCCCGTTTTCATCGGCGGTGAGGGTCGCCACGGTGTGAAAGGATGCCTCGTTCAAGATCTGTAGCCGGAAGACCGCCCTCGGGGCGGGCCCGCCGCCCGCCGTCGCCCGGAATACCCGGCGGGTGACCGGGGCGTAGCGGGCGGTCTGATTATAAAAAACCACGCCGCCCTCCCGGCCCAGGCGCTCCCCGTGGAGCGGAGAGGAGCCCTCCCCGAAGAGCCGGCTGCGGACCAGCACGGCCCGGGAGGCCACGGTATTGAACCAGCCCCGGTCCAGCTCCGGCTCCGGCTCGCAGGCGCCCAGGAACCGCCAGACGCCGCCGCACAGCGCCTCCACCCAGGCGTGATTGTCGTCACAGTGGGACCAGCGGGGGACGTAGACCTGCCGGGCGGGGATCCCCACGCTCCGCAGAGCCGAGACGAGAAACGCCGACTCCTCCCCGCACCGGCCGCTGCCGCAGCGGAAGACCGTCAGCGGCGAGGCCGTGCGCTCATCCGTCAGCGCGTAGGACGCGATCTCCCGGCACCAGCGGTTGACCTCCATGACCGCGTCCTCCACGGTGGGCAGATTCCGGACCCGGGGCCAGAGGCATTCGAAAAAGACCCGGCGGTGAAAGGACAGGTCCTCGTCGTTGACCCGGGGGAACAGCACGTAGTGTCGGAAAATCTCCCCGTTCAGCGCCCCGCACCAGGGGACCGTCTCCCGAAGCCCCAGGGCGTGGTCGGCAAACTCCAAAAACAGCTCGAAGGGGTAAAGCTCCCTGTCGCTCTCCAAAAGATGGTCCCGAAGAAACTCCATGGCCGAAAGCCGCTCCCCGGAAAGCGCCGCCAGCCCCTCTATCCATCCGTCCATACCCTGACCTCCGTTTTGCTCGAAGTATCCTCATTATATCCCGGCAGGGCCGTTTTTTCAAGCGCTTGACAGCATCGCGCGGCGGGGGATATAATGCTGTAAAAAGGTAAAGGAGCGTGAAAAAATGAAAAAGGTGCTTTTGGAGGTCTGCTGCGGCAGCGCCGACGACGTCATTGAGGCCCACAGGGCCGGGGCGGACCGGGCGGAGCTCAACAGCGACCTCTTCCACGGCGGCCTGACCCCGACGCTGGGCTCGCTCATCGTGGCAAAGCGGGAGACGGGCATGAGAATCTTAGCCATGGTCCGCCCCCGGGAGGGCGGCTTTTGCTACACCAAGGCCGAGTTTGACGCCGCCGTGGAGGACGCCCGGCTCCTGCTCGCCCACGGCGCGGACGGCCTGGTTTTCGGCTTTTTGAACTCCGACGGGACGGTGGACGCACACCGCACGGGCATCCTCACGCGCATGGCCCTCAGCGCCGGCCGGGAGGCCGTCTTCCACCGGGCCATCGACGTGACCCCCGACTGGCGGGCGGCGCTGGATACCCTCATATCCCTTGGCGTCACCCGGGTCCTCACCAGCGGCCAGGAGCCGGACGTATCGCTGGGGACCGGCACCGTCCGGGAGATGATCGAGTACGCCGCGGGGCGCATCCAGATCCTCCCCGGCGCCGGCATCACCGCCCGGAACATGGAGCGCATCATCGCCGAAACCGGCTGCGGCCAGATACACCTGGCCGCCCACAAATTCGTCGGCGACGCCTCCACCGCCAACAACAGGTCCATCTATTACGGCGGCTGCCTCTACCCGCCGGAGGACCGCTTCAAGCTCATCGACGCGGAGTACATCGGCGGCATGGTGGAAAAGCTCAAGAATTGATCGGACCTCCCCGGACGCCCGGATGCGGCGCTTCCGGCGGGGACATGTTTGTCGTATTTGGAAGAATATGGACAAATCCCCGGGAATATGCTTTGTCGGAAGGGGGAGTAAAAATGCTTTCGATAGCCTTCGCGGCGCTGCTTTCTTATCCGTTCCTGCTTTTGCGGCTGGGGGGCTCTGCGGGGTCCTTCCCGCGGCCGCTGACGGCGGCGGAGGAGCGGGAATACCTGGACAGGGCCGCCGCCGGCGACGAGGACGCCCGCGCCATGCTTATCGAGCACAATCTGCGCCTGGTGGCGCACATCGTCAAGAAATACTACACCCGCACCCGGGACCAGGACGACCTCATATCCATCGGGACCATCGGCCTTATAAAGGGCATATCCACCTACAGGCCCGACAAGGGCGTGCGCCTGGCCACCTACGCCAGCCGCTGCATAGAAAATGCTATCCTCACGCAACCGGTGATTCTCCGATAAAAAGTCTTCTTTTTCTAAAGAATAGTATTAAAAGCCCTGTCCAAAACAAAGGACAGGGCTTCCAGGTTGTCAAAAAACTCAATTTCAATATTTTTTCCAAGGACATGGACCCCGTGGGATAGGGAAACATAGTGAACCGAGGGGCAAGACGGTACGGCAAACTGAAAAGACGTAGTTGCAACCCAACTACGTCTTTTCGGCTTTTTCGTATCTTTTAGGAATTGAAATGATTTTTCGGAAAATGATTCCATGCGGCGCTTTAGCTCACCCCAGCACCTCCCGCCAGTAGGTCAGGACTATGTAGAGGGCGAAGGCGTCGAAGGCGAGGTAGGCGAGGAAGCAGAGCCACAGGCCGAAGCGCGCCAGAGGGCGGCGGCGGAAGTGGTAGAGTAGCCAGAGGGCGGCGGGGATCAGGACGAACTTCAGCCCCAGCGTGGCCCAGGGGGTGCCGAGGATGTTGCCAAGGAAGGGGTTCATCTCAAAGCTCCCCGGAATGAGCCGGAGGCCCACGGTGGTGTAGATGAAGTCCAAAAGGCTTAAAATCTGCGTACCCACGGCGAGGGCCAGGTACAGGCGGCTTTTTGAGCGTCGCGTTTTTACTTCCGGTGTCATACGCGGTCTCCTTGCGGCATAAAATGATGGGCGGCGTCTCAAGGCTTGACGGAAGACGCCGAATATGGTACAATAATCAGGGCAGAATATTGTACATAATAGGAGGGGGTGTATACTGTGATCGCAGTCAACTTTACAACGGCCCGGAGCAGGTTTAAGGACTTTTGCAACAAGGTGACGGACGAGGCGGAAACTGTGGTCGTCACCAGAAAAGCCCAAAAAAACGTGGTGATCATCAGCGCGGAGCGGTATAATGAGCTGGCGAAGGCCGAACTCAACGCCGCCTTTCTCGGCAAGCTGGAACGCGGCCTTGCGCAGGTCCACGCGGGCCTGGGCATCGTGAAAACGATGGATGAGCTGGAGGCCATGGCGGACGATGGCGAATAACATCACCTTTTCGCCGGAGGCATGGGCGGACTATCTCTATTGGCAGTCGGAGGACAAGAAGACCCTGAAGCGGATAAAACGGCTGATTCAGGAGATCCAGCGTGACGGGAACGCGCGCGGCGTCGGCAAGGCGGAGCTGCTGCGTCACGCCGCGTGTATCAGCAGGCGTATCGACGAGAAAAACCGGCTGGTTTACACCTTGGAGGGCGAAAGCGTTGTGGTCCTGTCATGCCGGGGACACTACGAGGATTGAACGAGGGCCAGGTATAACCTTGCGTGTACCTGGCCCTCAGTGTTTGTGGGGTGCGTGCGGTTAGGGGCGGGAGTCATTCAGCGGTGGTGGGAAGAGTAACCGTAAAGAACGTAGCTGATACCCTGGTAACATCCGAACCAGTCTGCGTAACTTCACTCACGCCAACACTGGTGGTGGAAGACAGCGAGCCAAGCCCAAATATGTTTACAAATGTATCACTGGAACTGCCGATTGTTCCAACAACAGTTCCCGGATTTTCGACACTGCTGTCAACAACCAGTTTAGCGTCGCCAATATCAGCAATACCAGCAATACCAGAAGGCCAACCAATATTGTTCCAAGCAGAATCATATCCAGACGAAGTAAAGAAGTACATACCATTCTCAATATTCATTTTTGCACCAGAACTAACAGTAATGGTACAACCTGGAAGAACCTGGAGAGGATTGGTTACATTGAAGACAGCTCCGTCATTAAGAACTACATCCTGCTTATAGCCAAACGGCCCTACGCCATGTGAAGAAGTGATGGGTATTTCAATGCCAAGAACGGTGTCAACATAAATTGTAATGTTTCCGGTAGCAACCGTTCCGGTCACATAAGCAGTAGACACCTCAGTTATGGGATCATGTTTAAACGTTACTTCTGCTCCTGCGGAGGGGGTGATAAGGCCGTTGTCACCGAACATCTCAACGTCTGTAAGCACACCGGTTCCTCTCCGATCGGAGTAAATATAGCTTTGTCCCATCATCTTAGCGCCGTAATGATATGTTGCGGTAACATTGAGCCCGTTGGCCTCATAAAGATTGAAGGGATACACACTGTAGAACGTGTATGCGTTCAACGATGCGTTGCCGCCGCGCCAGTCAGAAATTTCAAAGCGCTGATAGACTGTGCCGCCATCATTCACCGTTACAGAACCATTACCTGTCACTTCGCCACGGGCGTAAAGAGTGCCGTTAACCTCCATAGTTCCATCAAGTTTAATCGCACCATATTTCCCGTTCAGGAAGCCTGTTTTTCCTATGCCGCCCTGTTGGTTGCCGGCAACAATAAGGGTCCCATTGACTACTAAGTTGACACCAGAAGGGACAGATGCTGTAATAAACGCGCCTTGATTGTTGGGGGTTCCCTTATCATTGTGCCCCTCGGCGGTGTCATCATAGCTGTCGCTTGTGGGAATAATAAGAGTTGCGTTTTCCGGAATTGTGTCGCCGTCCTTAAATTCATAGTTTGAGACTAAATACGCGGGAAGCTTTAAAGTAATAGAATCTGCCATGGCGCTTGCCAAGGTTTGATAAGGAATTTTTTGACCTCCAACAACAATGATGGCAACGTCTTCTTCATCAGTTTCTGCCGCTATTGCCACAGAGGGTACGCACATGGCAACAAGTAGCAAGCTCATGATGGTTGCTATTACTATGCGTAGGCTTTTCATGAATACTACCTCACTTTAAATATATTTGAAAATTATGGTTACCCACAATCTCCATCAAAATAGTATTTGGTCAATGTACACTAATCGTACACGTTAAGCTACCGCCATTTTCGTGTGAAAAACTTAAAGTTGCAGTGCCGGACTTGACAGGCGTAAGCGTTTTCGTATCCGGATTCCAAGTTACGCTTCCGTCTGAGCAGGTAAATGTAGCCGTAATTTTTTCAGGAATTGTTATTGTTTCAGGTGTTTTAAGAATACTGCAAAGATATATGGTATTGTCACTATCTTGAATATTACCATTACTGGTCGTCATGGAAAGTACGGCGCCATTTGCGACCGCAACCACCGTCAAATTTGTATCATGTTTTTGATTGCAGGTAGGAGTTTCAACTTCTCCGCCACCGCCCGCAGACTGGTTCTGAAGTCCAGGATCGGCATCGTCAGGGTTCACATCAAAGCTCAAAATGCCGTTCTTTTTCTCCGCTGTAACTGTGATGACACTACCGCTGCCGGCCAATTCCGCAATTTCACTCAAATTAGCGATTGTCGTATTCTTTGCGAGAACTCCTGATGCGGTGGTGACTACCTTATCCATTTGAGCGGTAAAGTCTGTATCCTTTGGAAGTTCAGCGCCGGGGTCAGTGGGAAGATACATCGCCCCGGCCTCCATCAGGCCAAGAAAAGCCTTCGCGTCAATCCTCGCCTGAGATTCCCCTCCTTCGGGAGTCCTCTGATACTCCTCAACTAATTTTTTGAAATCCTCATTTTCACTCACAAGATTACTATACAGTGTTAATGTAGGCCTGGTTCCCGGTCTTACCTTGAAGGAAGCAATTGTATCACTGATATAAGAATTTGACAGTGCTTCCGGATGCTTCGACTCAACCCATGACGCAAAGGCATAGTTTCCGGCAATCAACGCTCCAAATTGTGCCTGATTCGCTACGTCTACCACAGTACCCCATTTTGATGTATCCCCAGATAAGGCCTCTAAAAAGTTAGCTTTGTTCGCGTCGTTCGTCACAAACGACACAAGGGTGGCCAGGTAATCATCTTTTCCACCAGTTGCGTTCTGCAACTGAATCAGCGTTTCAACGTCAGACCAGTACCCAGGAATATTACCCGCAAAGCTGGCAACGCCCCCGTTATCCAAGTAATCTGTAATGTATGTTTTTGCAGAAGAGCCAGCACCGCTGATTTTTGATGCCAAGTCACTCAGAGCGGCCGCGTCAATCCCGCCCCATTTGGTATAGGCCAGTTTTACCGTGTTTAGGTCCCCAAACGCATCCTCCATCGCACTTGTGAGTGCGCCTGCGTTATTCATGCTCAATGCCTCTGAGCCATTCCCAGTGATATAAACGATTGCGGGTTCACCATCGGGGATAAGATCGGGATTAGAATAGTCCGCCAGCTCCAGCGCGTGGATGATCTCGCCCACCAGCGCCCTGTCATTGCCCTTGTTGGCGTAGTCTATGTACCCGTTATACGCCACCGCGCCGACGCCCGCGAGAATGGCGAGGACGGCGATGACCACCACCAGCTCCACCAGCGTAAAGCCGGCATCACCATAGCGGCGCTTGGGTTTTGAAGAATTTCTTTTCATCTGATTAAACCTCCTGAAAATAGTTTCGGACGCGCCCAGGGCGCCCGGATTTCCCTCATACGCTTTGTAGCGGAGGGATGGAAGATATATGTAAAGGCCCGCGGAGGCTCTCCGCGTTCCGGTCCTACCGCCCCTTATCGGGCGGCGATGTGGCAGCGAATGAAAACCTTTACCCCCCAAAAAATAAAGGCAGGATGTGACCATAAGTTCACATCCTGAGCGCTGCCACTGTATTCTGCTTCTCACCCGCCACGCGGGCCCAAGACCGCCAGAGAGTAGGCGGCATCGGCAACGCCCCATATCTACCACTGACG
>CANROF010000001.1 GCA_947632155.1 uncultured Oscillospiraceae bacterium | reverse complement strand
CAGAAGCTTTACGAAAGGCTCTGGCTGTACAAGGACAAGCTCAGCGAATACGTAGAGAAGCTCAGGATCTGCGGCCCCGACAGGAACAGCTATTCCAAGACAGACCACGATGCCACATTCATGCGAATGAAGCGTGACTACATGGGCAATGACCAGCTGCTCCCGGCGTACAACGTACAGGTCGGCGTGGCGGACGAGTACATCGCTGTTCTCGACGTGCAGCAGTACAGGTCGGACATGGACTGCTTTGTGCCGCTGATGGAGAAATTCAGGGAGCAATACGGCTTCTATCCCAAGTATCCGGTGGCCGACGCAGGGTACGGCTCCTTCAACAACTACATCTTCTGCCAAACAAACGGGATGGAGAAGTACATGAAGTTCCCGATGTACCGGAAGGAAACGAAGGACGCTGCCTACCGGGACGACCCGTTCCGCGCGGTGAATTTCAAGACGGATGAAGACGGGGACCTCATATGCCCGAACGGGAGAAAGCTCAGGCTCTCCTACCGTCAGAACGTCAAGGGGAACAGGTACGGACGGCAGGAGGAGGTCTATGAGTGCGTAGATTGCTCAAGCTGCCCGTATGCGCAACAGTGCAGGAAAACAGAAAAGAACAGGACGGTGCGTCTGAACCGGGAGTTGACCGCGATGCATGAGGAAGTTCTCCACAACCTGGGCAGCGATCTCGGGATACAACTGCGGATAAACCGCTCGATTCAGGCGGAGGGCACCTTCGGCATCGTCAAACAGGACCGTGGGTACCGAAGGATACGCCGGCGGGGGCTGGAGAAGGTAAAACTTGAACTTCTGCTGGTGGCGATAGGGCATAACCTTTACAAATTCCACAACAAACGCAAGCGCCTCCAGGACGCCGCCTGACTTGAGAAAAGCGGCAGCCTCTGGGGTAGGGGCAGTGTGCCCTTTTTTGAGGAAATACGGTTATTTTTCCACACATAAACCGGGGCTGTGAAAAGCCGAGCGTGTAGATGTTCTTTTTTTCACAGCCCCATTCCCTCCGATTCGCAACCGCCACCAATCAACGGGGAATTGTAATAATCGAGGGACGGGTCGCCGAGACGGCGGCCCCTACGGCGTTTTTTTAGGTTTTCCCGGCTATTGGAAACGTTCCGATTCTCTCGTAGTCACAGGGGCCCGCCGGTCGGTCTGTTGATTAGTATTACTCCGCCGGGACGTTGGGGACGGAGGCGAGGGAGGAGCAGCCGGTGAAGGCGCACTCGCCCACGGAGCGGAGGGTGGAGGGGAGGGCGATCTCACGGAGGTTTTTACAGTCGAAAAAGGCGTAGGCGCCGATGGAGGTGACGCCCTCCTCGATGACGACGCGCCGGATCTGATCGCGGATGCCGTACCAGGGGCAGCTTATCTCCTCGTACTCCGCGGGCGGGATGGTGACGGTGGACCGGATGTAGTCCTCCATGGGCCCGGAGCCGGAGATGGTCAGGGTCCCGTCCTCAAAGGAGCAGGCCACGGAGCCGTTCCCGGCCAGGGGATCCAGGATGGGGAAAACATTCGTGAACGCAAAGTAGTACTTCACCCGGTTGGGCATCTCCGGTACCGCCCCCGCGGCGGTGAAGTGGGGCCCCACGTAGGCGTTGGGGACGATGTTGTGGAAAATAAAGAGGTACTCCACGCCGGTGCCGTTGTCCGCCAGGATCTGCGTCTTGGGGTCCAGCGTCAGGTCCTCCGAAAAGACGGTGCCGATGCCGGCGCCCCACGGATTTCCCGGGGTGCTGCCCATGAGGGTGTAGAGCCGCCCGTCCTTCCATGCGCAGAAGTACCCCCGCAGGGTCCCGTCCGGGGTGGGGTAGCGCACCACCAAAAGGGGGTGCTCCAGGTCGTAGACGGTGAGGTAGCCGCCGATCCTGCCGCCGTAGATCCGGTACTCGTCCCCCTGGTCCTCCACCACGGGGCAGATGGGGTAGAAGACGCTCTCCCCGCCGGAGGTGACACGGATGCCCAGCTCCGGCATGGCGTAGTCCCCGTCCCGGTATGTGACGGACCGCCCCACCAGGTCAAAGGTGACGCCCGCGCACTCCTCCGTCTCAAAGACCGTGTCGCCGTCCTTCTCCCTGGGCAGGCCGTAGTAGGCGCGCACCGTGTCCCGCATCCTGGCGTCCAGCACGTCGAGCCAGGTCTGGCCGTATGTTATCCACGTGTACGAATCCCACTCCAATGTGGACAGAGCGCGGCGAATCGCCGCCAGCGCCTCCTCCGTGGGCACCGGCTGGGCCGCCGGGTCTATGCCGTTTTCCTTTAAAATGGCCGTGAGCTCCTGATCCGAAAGCTCCGACAAATGGGTCTTCCCGCCCCGGTACCCCACGGCGCCCAGGTTGCCCTCCTGGGCGGGGAAGGACGTCCCGTCGGGCATGTGGACGGTGACGGCGGGGGAGTCGGAGGTGGGGGAGATCCACAGGTTCGCCCACACCAGGGCCAGCTCGTCCCAGGTCCCGCCGTAGTACACGTCCGTCAGGAAGTGGCAGTAGAAGAAGGGGGCGTTTTCAAATCGGGATTCATACCGCAGGCTCCCGGGGACGGTGGCGGTGTAGAGGCCCGCGCCGCTGAAGGCCATCCGGCCCAGGCTTTTCAGCCCCTCCGGGAGGGTGATGTCCCGGAGGCTGTAGGCGTAGGCGAAGGCGGACTCGCCGATGGACTGAAGCCCCGGCTCCAGGGCGACGCTCTCCAGAACGCCGCAGCCGCCGAAGGCCCAGTCGCCGATGGTTTTGACGCTCCCGGGGACGGTGACGCGCCGGAGCGCCGCGCAGTTCCGAAAGGCGCCGTCGCCTATGGCCGTGACGGTGGAGGGGATGTCCACCTCGGTGAGGCCGGATTCGCTGAACGCGTCTTCGCCGATCTCGGTCATGCCCGCCGGGATGCGGATGTGGGTCAGGGCCGCGCAGCCCTGAAAGGCGTCGTGACCGATCTCCGTGACGCTGTCGGGGAGGTCGATCCGGGCGAGCCGTTGGCACCCGCCGAAGGCGAGAATGCCCAGCGTTGTGAGGCCCTGGGGCAGGGTGACGCGCTCCAGGTTTTCAAGCTTGTAAAAGGCGAATTTTCCCACGGAGGTGACGCCCTCCCCGATGACCACGGAGGTGATGTCATCGCCCATCGCGCCCCAGGGGGCGGTGGAGAGGCGCGCCCATTCCCCCTGGGCGTTCTGGACGTCCGTGGTCCCGTAGTCCTCCATGGGCCCGGCGCCGGAGACGGTGAGGACGCCGTCCTCCAGAGTCCAGGAGAGCTCAGCGGGCTCCTGCGCGCCGTCCGCGGGTCCCTGGGGCTGCGTCTCGCCGGGGGCCGCCTCCCCGTCGCGGCGGAACACGTCCCCGTCCGCCACGTCGATGGACGTGAAGGGGCAGTCGCCCTCGGCGATATAGGTGAGGGTTTCGCCGTCGGCCAGGAAGCGGATTCTTATTTCATAATCCTCCAGCTCCCCACCCTGGGCCACGGTGACGCCATTGCCGGCGTCCACCGTCTCCGCACCCACCAGGCGGTGGCGAGTCTCGGTGAGGGTGACCACGCCGTCGGCGTACTCCCAGGTGCCGATGCCGATGTAATCCGAGAAGATCGTCTCGCAGTAGGAATACCGGTGGTCGCCGAAGAGGGTGATACCGAAGACGTTGGGGCCCAACTCCGGCGGGACGGCGCCGGTATAGGTATACTCCCCCGCGATGTCCGCGTCCGTCAGCTCCCCGGCGGCGCCCTCTTTGGGGTCGGTGAGGAAGCACGCGGCCAGCACCGCGCAGAGCAGGAGGGAGGCGGCGGTCATCCACAGGACCGGCTTTTTCCACCGGAGGACGTTTTTCACCCGGCCGGTGAGCTTCCCCTCCCCGAAAGCCACGGGGCAGGCCGCCACGTGCCGGTGAAAGGAGACGGCGGCCAAAAGGGCCTGGGAATAGGGCTTTTTGGCGCCGGGCCCTAACTTCCGGAGCACCCGCTCGTCGCAGGCCAGCTCGATGTCCCGGGTGAGCAGCACGTAGCTCAGCCACATGAGGGAATCAAACCAGTAGACCGCCAGGAGCAGGAACGCCAGGGGCTTGAAGAGGTAGTCGCGGCGCTGGATGTGGGCCCGCTCGTGGGCCAGGACGTACTCCCGGTGCCGGGGGTCCAGCCCCAGGGGCAGGTAGATCCTGGGCCTTACGGCGCCAAAGACAAAGGGGGAGGGGACGGCCCCGGACTCCCACACGCCGGGCTCCGTCTCCACGGCGCGCCGGACGCGGCGACGCAGGGACACGTCGGACAGGACAAAGTAGAGCGTCAGCGCCGCCATGCCCGCCAGCCACACCCGGGAGGCCAGGGAGATCAGGGCGGAAAGGGGGTCCCCCTCCCGCGCCGGGGCCTCCGGGGCGGAGGGCTCCGCCGGGGAGGAGGGAATCGCCGGGACGGAGGGCTCCGCCGGGGCGGGGGAGATCGCCGGGGCGGAGGGCTCCGCCGGGGCCGGCTGAGAGGGGACCAGGGCGCCGCCCAGCGCCTCGTCCAGCGCCGGGACGCCGGTGTGTATCTCCGGCGTTCCGCCGGCGGAGCTCTCCACGGATATGACCTCCCGCCCGGGGAGCAGGCTCACGGCGCTTTCAACGGAGAACGGGCAGATGAGCCGCAGTCCCACCAGCGCCCACATGAGGCACCGCACGGACTTGGGCATCCGCGTCCGGGAGGTCAGCGCCCGCGCCGCCAGGACGGCCAGGGTCAGAAAACCGGCCTGGACGGAGAGGTTGAAGAGCCTCAGAAACAAAGCCTCCATCAGTTCTCCTCCTCGTATTCGTCGATGAGCCGCCGGACCTCCTCCAACTCCTTTTTCGTGACGCCCCGGCGCTGGGCGAAGGCCGCCACGAAGGCTGGGAGAGAGCCCTCAAAGGTCCGCTCCATCAGGTCCTCCATCTGGGAGGCCTGGGCCTGGGCCTTGGACACCAGGCTCGTCACCGTGGCGTTCTCGTTTTTGATGACGCCCCGCTCGGAGAGACGGCGGATGACGGTGTAGGTGGTGGCCTTGGACCAGCCCAGCCGTTCGCGGCACAGCCGCGCAAGCTCCGTGGAGTTTATGGGCTCCCGCTCCCAGAGGATGAGGCAGAATTTATACTCGCTTTCAAATATCTTCGGTGTCTCCATGGTCTACGCGCCCCTTTGGTTTAACAGGTTAGACCAAGTTTAACACATTAAACCTCCCCTGTCAACAGGAAAAACGAAAAGATTTCGGTTTATTTTCCCATCCCCGCCCGGCGGGGGGAGAAAAGGAGAGCGGCGGCGGAGAGGGCGGCGGCGGAGAGAATGGCGGCGTAGGCGAGGGCGGCGGCGCCCAGACCGCCGGAGCGGGGGAGGACAAGGGGCGTGAGCTCCAGCGCCAGGGTGAAGGCCAGGGGCTTGGCCAGCCCAACGCCCACGTAGGTATACAGCACCGACGGCAGCAGCAGCGCCGCCGGCGCGCCCACGCAGGAGAGCTCCTGGCGGGGCCAGAGCGCGGACAGGGCCAGCGCCGCCGTCCCGGCGCAGCACAGCGCCAAGAGCCGCGCGGCGTACAAAAGCGCCAGCGCCGCGCCTACGGAGCACGGGAGAGGGAATTCCGCCAGCCCCGAGACGCCCCGGACCGGCGCCGCCCAAAAATCCGGGGCGTACACCGAGACGAGAGTCCCCAGCTCCCTCCCGTACACCGCGGCCCAGACCAGCGCCGCCGCCGCGCCGGCCAGCAGGAGCTTGCGGCGGGCGAGCGCCCGCCGGCCCCGGGGCGTGGACCGGAGAAGCGGCGTCATCCCGGACTGCCGCTCATACGCCATGACGCCGGAGAGCATCAGCGCCAGGGCCAGCACCGAGAGGCAGGCCGCCCGGTCCCCGTTTGCCCGGGCGCGGGGACCGTAGACGCTCTCCAGAGGCGTCTCGTCGATAAGCCAGGGGGCGAAGCCCTCCCGCTCCCCCAGCGCCCGGAGCTCCACGGCCCGGTCGCGGACGGTGGCCAGGCCCTCTAAGCTTACCTGGGCCGCGGAGGCCCGGCGCTCATACGCGTCCAGCTCCGGGTAGCCGATGGTCCCGGCCTCGTACTCCGCCCGGGCGGCGTCCCGGGCCGCGAGGACGCCGTTCAGCTCCGCCTCCAGGGCGTCCATCCGCGCAAAGGTCCCGTCGGTGAGGGGACCGGAGAGCTCCCGGGTGTACTCCCGGGCGGCGCTGGCGGCGGGGGTGTAGACGGGCGCCGGGGCGGCGAAATCCAGCCCCGCGGCGGCCCAGACCAGCGCCGCCGCCACGACGGCTCCCTTTTGCAGCCACGCGGCCTTATAAAGCTCCATGCCGAAGGGCCCCAGCCGGCGCAGGGCCCTGTCCGTCAGGCTGTTTATCCCGTAGGCCGCCCGGCCCAGAAGGTCCCGCCCGGCCTCCGGGCGCTTCAGGGACTGCACCGCCAGGCACCCCGCCGCCGCGGCCAGCGTCAGGGGCGGGAGAGCCCCCTGGGATATGGCCCGGATGCCCAGGGGAAAGCCGAAGAGGTCGATATTCAGGTAGCTCGTGTAGAGGTCCGAAAGGCTTATGTAGGTGAAGATGTTGAAGTATTTCAGCACGTTGAAGGCGCTCTGCACCGGCAGGAGGGCGTAGAGGCTGTACTCCGCCGCCAGCGCCGCCGCGGAGACGATGACGGTGTATTTTACGTTGTTCACCGCCGTCAGCAGCAGCCACAGCGTCAGCGCCACGAAATACGCCGAGAATATCCGCAAAAGGAAGAACCGCCCGAAAAATCCCCCCACGGTACAGAGTACCGGGAGCCTGCCCAAAAGCTCCACCGACTGGGCCGCCCGGGTGAGATCCACGCCGCCGTAGATATAGAGCGCCAGGGCCATGTCCGTGCCGTATATCGCCGCCGACGCCAGGGCCGACGCGGCCAGGAGGATGACGGCCCTTTTCAGCCCCAGCCCCAGCCGCCCGCCGGGGGAGGCGTGTACCACGCTCCAGAGGCCCGCCCTGCGCTCCTCCAAAAACGACAGCGCCGTCAGCAGCAGCGCCAGCAGAAGAAAATAGTCCGAAAGCGGGAAGCTCAGCACCGCCTCCGCCGCGCCGTCGGCGCCCAGGCGCAGCTCCACGCCCCGGAGGCGCCGGAACTCCCCGGCGGTCTTGACGATGTTCCGGCCGGAGAAGCTGTCCGGGTCGTTGAAAATGGAGAAGGTCAGCAGGTCCTCCTTGTTTTTCTCTATGCCCTCCAGCCATTCGCCGTAGCCCGTCAGGTACGAAAGGCGGCTTATCACGTTGTTCACCGCCACGTAGCGGAGCTTTTCGTCCTCCGAGGCCCCTCCGGCCCTGATTTTTTCCGCCAGGGCCTCCCGCCGGGCGGAGAGGCGGTCCAGGGCTTCCTCCGGCGGGTCGCCGCGCAGCGCCCCGATGAGCGCCCGGTACTGCCGGTAGGCCCCCCGGGCGTCGGGCGTTTCCGCGTCGGTCTTCGCCGAGCCGTCAAAGACGAATACGGCGGGGGCAGGAAGCTCCAGCTCCAGCCCGTAGTCCCGCCTTTGCTGTTCCCGGACAAACAGCGCGCCGTTCAAAAGGAGTATCAGCGCCAGCGCCGCAAGGTACCTGCGCCGGGAGAGTATACGTCCAAGCTCTCTCATGGCTCACTCCCCCAGATGATAAAGATACACGTCCTCCAAGCTGAACCGGCCCGGCACCACGGACCGGGGGACCCTTTGGGAGACGTCCGCGATGAGGTTTTCCGGCGTGTCCAGCCCCACCGCGCGCCCGCGCTTGAGCATGAGGATCCTGTCGGAGACGGACTCGATGTCGCTGACGATGTGGGTGGCCAGGAGGACAATCCGATCCCGGGAGAGGTCCGCGATGAAATTGCGTATGCGTATGCGCTCCTTTGGGTCCAGCCCCGCCGTGGGCTCGTCCAGGATGACCACCCGGGGGTCGCCCAAAAGCGCCTGGGCCAGCAGGACCCGCTGCCTCATGCCGCCGGAGAAGCCGCCTAACCTCCTGTGGCGCACGCCGGAGAGATTCGTGACCTCCAAAAGCCGGTCTATCTCCTCCCGGGCGCGGCGCTTCGGGATGCCCTTGAGGCCGGCCATGTAGTAGAGGAACGTCTGGGCCGTCATGTGCTCGTAGCAGCCCTACTGTTGGGGCATGTAGCCCAGCACGCGCCGGAAATCCCGGCCCAGCTTCCGTATATCCGTCCCGTCAAAGAGAATCTGCCCCTCCGTCCGGGGGATGTTGTCGGTGATGAGATTCATCATGGTGGACTTCCCCGCCCCGTTGGCCCCCAGGATCCCGCATATCCCCTCCGTGAAGGTGATGTTCACGTGATCCAGGGCCGTAAAATCGCCGTAGCGCTTGGTGAGGTCCAAAAGCTCAAGCTTCATATCGTGTCAACCCTCCGTTACCAGGTGTAGATGTCCGTGACGCCGCCGCTCCGGCTTTGTGCTGATACTAATCCCTAATCAAAAACTCCAATTCGCGGCGGTCTTTTTTGCGCCATGCTTCGTCAGACGGCTTGACAATACATACGTATTCTCTGCGCCGTCTTCCTCGCCTGACGCGTAAAATTCTCGCCGCTCGGTATATATTTTTAGGCGGGACGTGGTAGTAGGGGCCGACGACCGAAGGAAGTGCCCCTACATGGAAGATTTCGCGGCTATCGGAAATGTTCCGATTCCCTCGTAGGGGTGGGTTCTATCTCCGGCCGTGGCATTTGGCCGCTAACTTCAACATGGCGTTCCGTTACCGCAACTGATAGAGCGTTTGGACCTCGCCGCCCTCCGGCGACGCCCGGCAAAGGTACACCCCGCCCCGGTTGTTGGTGGTGACGCTGAAGGAGACGCCGTCGCCGGAGCCGGAGGACTCGCTGGGGGTCCCCCACTGGGTGGTCAGGAAGTAGACGTGGCTCTCGTCGCAAAAGAGCAGGTCAAAGGAAAGCGTTGCCCCAAGCTCGTCATGGAGCGGCTGGAGGGAAAGCTCGTGCAGGAGCTCCCCGTCCAGGCCGTAGACATAGACGGTGTCGCCGCCGTAGTGCCGGAGCGCCCCGGCGGTGTCGATCTCCGGGTCCGTGGGGCTTCGGCGCGGCGCGTCGTTGAGAAGGCACATATAGTCGTCGGAGAAGACCGCGCTGCCGTATACCGTTTCCCCGTGCGTGTCGGCGATTTTTTTGTTTTTGCCGGTGTTGAGGTCCCCGCGCCACATGTCCCCGCCGGAGAGATAGAAGTATATGGCGTCCCCGGTGACGTACCACTGGCTGACCGAGACGCCGGCGCGCTCCCAGGAGCCCACCTCCTCCGGGTCCGGCGTCACCCAGACGCGGCGGACGCTCAGGTCCTCCAGGTCACAGCGAAAGAGCGCGTCCCGGTAGGACCCGTCCTCCACCTGGACGTTGGCCATGAAGTAGAGGAGGTCCCCGTCGGCCCAAAGGGTGTAGTGTATCCAGTTGGGGTTGAATACGAGCCCCCCGTCCTCGGTCTTCTGGGCCGTTTCGGGGTTTTCCGGGGCCCAGAGGGCCACCGCCGCGTCCTTCTCCCCGCCCAGGGGCACCCGGAATACCGTGTCGTCGTCCATGTAGTAAACATACCCCCGGTGGTAGATGCCCTGGTCCCAGGAGGACTGGGCGGCGGTGTTTTCGTGGAATTTGAGCTCCTGCACATGCCGGCGCTTGGCCCCGTCGGTGCTCACGGACAGGACCTCCTTGGGTTCGTTTTCGCAGCCCACGTAGTAGATGGCGTCCCCGCCGGTGAGCATGTAGTCGCAGCCGATGCGGGCGTTGCAGCCGCTGTCCTCGGAGTGGTCGCAGTCGGGCTTGCCGCAGACGACGGTGGCCCTGCCGCTGTCCTTGTCGAGATAGTAGAGGGACCCGTAGGTGAAGTAGTACCCCGCGTCCGTCTCCAAAAAGCTCAGCTCCTCCGACTGGTGAAGGTTTTTCTGGAAGTCGTCGGAAAAGCCCGTGGCGGCGGGGAGGTCCGCGCCGTCCTTGCCGCAGGAGCCCAGAGCCGGGACGCACAGCGCCGCCAAAAGCGCGGCTAAGACCCTTTTCGTGTTTTTCATTGAAATACCCCCCTTACGTCCAGCTCAGGATTTGCGCAAGCTCGCCGGTGCCGATGCCGGCGCGGTAGAGATAGCGGGTGTAGGTTTTCTGCGCCGGGGTGGTCCATATCCCCTCGGTGACCGGCCCGCCGGTGACGGTGCACGTCTCCGCCACGAAATAGACGTCCTCCCCGTCGCAGAAAACCGGCATACAGTGGGTGAGGCCCTGGAGCTCGTCATAGAGCGCGCTTATGTCCAGCGCCGCCACGGGCGCGCCGGTGAGGTCGTAGACGTAGATGGCGTCCCCGTAGACGAGGCTCGGCCCCGTGCCGAACGTCAGCACCGCATTCCCGTAGGACGGGTCCGGGACGTCGTTCATGAGGCAGAAGTACTCGTCGGAGAATATCCCTGTGCCGTAGGGCACGTCCCGGGCCACGTCCCCCAGCTTTTCCGGCGCGCCGCCCGCGAGGCTCTGCCGCCAG
The DNA here is from genome assembly GCA_947632155.1 of uncultured Oscillospiraceae bacterium. Lineage (GTDB taxonomy): Bacteria > Bacillota > Clostridia > Oscillospirales > Oscillospiraceae > RUG626. The sequence continues at coordinate 84,880 of CANROF010000001.1, read as the reverse complement.
AGGCCGTTTTGGGAGAGGAAGAAATAAATAAACCCATCCAGAATGTACCACTGATCGACGGAGACGCCCTCCTCGCCCCAGCGGCCCACCTCGTCCGGGCCGGGGACCTCCCAGACCTGCCGCACCTCTTCGCTTACGGTGTCGTAGGAAAAGAGGGTGTCCCGGCAGGTCCCGCCGGGCTGGGGGAGGTTGACCATGAAGTAGACGAGATCCCCGTCGGCCCAGAGCGCATACCCCAGGGCGTTGAGGTCCCCCGCCGCCACGGTCATGCCGCCTATCTCCACGCCGCCGGAGCTCTCGATCTCGCTGCCCCAGATGGCCACGGCGTCCTTGGCGGTGTCGCCCCCCAGGGGTGCCCGGTAGAGCACGCCGCTGTAGGGGAAGTAGATCTGCCCCCGGTGGAGGATGGGCCGGGCCGTCCGCTGGGAGGTGTCCCCGCCGGGGACCAGCTCCAGGCTTTGCACCACCTTCCGGCTCTTCCCGTCGGTGCCCACGGAGTGGAGCCTGAGCCCCAGGTCCGCAACGCCGTCCCGCCGCTCCTCGTAGTCGTAGTGGGTGTAGTAGAGCCTGCCGCCGGTGGTCCACAGCTCATAGACCCGGAGGTAGGCGTCGCAGGTGTCGTCCGTGTGGGGGCACTCCGGCTTGCCGCAGAGGATGGTGGCGGCCTTCGTCTCCTTGTCCAGAAAGTAGAGAAAGGGGCCCTTCAGCGTCTCCAGGGAGAAGTAGTACCCGTCCTCCGCCTCACAGATGGCGTCCAGCCGGCTGGTGGAGGACTGGTGCATGGCCTTTTGGAATTCGTCCTCCGACCGGACGATCCCGCCGCCGCAGGAGCCCAGGGACAGCGCCGTCGCGGCCGCCAAAAGGGCCGCGGTCATTCGTCTTTTCATGATCACCCTCCAAAAAAATTGTCGCGGGGGCCGTTCCCGGCCCTCGCGACTAAGCATAAAGCGGATTTATAAAAATTTTCTCAACACGGATAAAAGAAATTATTTTTAAGATCATACCGCCGCCATGGCGAATTCCGCCGTCACCATGGCGCCGCCGGCGGGGGAATTGCGCAGACGCAGCTCCCCGCCGTGCTTTTCGCACAGCGTCCTGCATATGTGCAGCCCCAGGCCGAAGTGCTTCCCGTCCCCGGGGGAGGCGCAGTAGGGCCGGGAGGCCATGATGAGCTCCCGCCCGGAAAAGCCCCGGCCGTCGTCGCTGACGGTCACGGCCAGACGCCCGCCCCGGGCGTCGATGTCCACGTCGATCTCGGTTTTGGCGAACCGCAGGGCGTTGCCCAGGAGGTTTTCAAAGACCTGGGTCACCGCCCCGGGGTCGATGCCCAGCGTCCCCCGGGCGTCCGAGGCCACCCGGCACCGGGCGGGGGACCCCTCGCACAGGATGTCCGCCGTCTCCCGGAGGCCGCAGACGAAATCCTCCGCCGGGACGCTCTCCCGGCGTATCTCCACGTCGGAGAGCCGCTGCACGGCGTTCATGGAGCCCACGAACTGCTCCAGGCGCGAGACGTGGGCGGACATGGTCCTCACCGTCTCCAGCACCTCGGCCTCCGGCATTTTCCCGGAGGGCAGGTACTTTGTCAGCATGTCCGTGTAGCCTTTCAAAACGGCGATGGGCGTCCGGAGGTCGTGGGTGTAGGCGTCGTTTAGCTGGTGCTGCTCGTCGATCAGGTGCAGCATCCGCCGGTTGTTTGTATCCAGGGCCCGGCGCATGACCTCAAAGGCCCGGCACAGCCGCGCCATCTCGTCCCGGCCGTCGTAGTCCAAGGCGAAGTCCAGCTCGTTTTCCGCGATGCGCCGGGAGGCGTGCTCCAAAAGCCCCAGGGGCCGCCGGAGCTTGGTGAGATAAAAGGCCAGCGCCGCAAGGACGATGCACACCGTGTAGATGAACACCGGCGCGTACCGGGCGGCGAAGGAGCAGAACCGGTAGAGCCGCAGCTCCGAGGCGCTGTACTTCTCAAAGTGGTAGTTGAGATCGACATGGTAGATGACGCCGCCCTCCAGCTCCCCGGTGGTGGTGCAGGTCATATGCCGGGACTGTATGGCCCAGACGCCGTTGTAGGCGGCGGAGGTGGCGGCCCGGGAGGAAAACCCGGCGATGACGAGCGCCGCGGCCACGGTGAGCATCAGCGTCAGCCACAGGGGGACGCTCCTGTACCATCTTTTGATTTTTCCCGCTATTTTACCCATCTGTATCCGCTCCCCCAGACTGTCTGGATATAGGGCTTGCAGCCGGCTTTCGAGAGCTTTGCCCGAATGCGGCTGACGTGCTCGGTGATGACGGACAGGTCCGCCTCGCTGTCCATGTCCCAGATGTGCTCGAAGATCCGCTCCTTGCTGAAAAGCTGCCCGGGGTAGGTGGACAGGAGCTCCACGATGTCGAACTCCCGGGGCTTCAGGGGAATCTCCTCCCCGGCGAAGCTGACGGTGCGGGCGGTGTAGTCGATGACGAAGCGCTCGTCCAGCATGGTCCGGCGGGGCCGCTGGGCCCGGCGCTCCTCCCGCCGGAGGTGCGCCTCCGCCCGTGCGCCCAGCTCGTCCAGGGAGAAGGGCTTGACGATGTAATCGTCGCCCCCGGCGGCGAAGCCCAGGAGCTTGTCCCGGTCCTCCACCCGGGCCGTCAGGAAGAGGATGGGGCAGGAGACAAAGTCCCGGATCCGCCGGCAGACCTCTATGCCGTCCACGTCCGGCATGTTTATGTCCAGCAGTATGAGATCCGGCTGCCGCCCGGCCTTCTCGATGCCCTCGAGCCCCGACTCGGCCAGCATTACGGTGTAGCCGTTCAGCTCAAAATAGCGCCTGAGCATAACGCCCAGATCGTGCTCGTCGTCAATGATCAAAACCGTCTTCCCCACGCCCAATCCCCCTTTCGATTTATCAAAAGCTAATTTTACCGCGAAATTCTAAACATTTTCTAAACCCCGGCGGATTTTTTTGCGAACAAAAAAGCCCCGCGGAGGGGGCTTTGGGGATTAGTATTAGTTTATTGATTTGGAAAATTCATGTCCTGCTCCATGTGCTTGATCTCCCAGTGGATGAGGAAGGTGATGGCGGCGCGCAGGAGGACGATACAGCCCACCAGGGCGATCTCCGTGAAGTCCTGGACCACCACGGTGCGCAAAATTTCGCCGCCCAGCTTGAAGCTCAGGGCCGTGGCCATGCCCCGGGCCAGGTTGAGGCGCGTGTCCGCGTCCCGGCGGATAAACTCCACCACGCCCTTGACGCCGGTGATCAGCAGAACGATGACGCCCACCACCTCAAAAAAGAGGATGCCCCACTGCACGATGAGGTCCAGAATGCGCTCCGCAAGCTCCATTTTTCTCGCTCCTTCCAAAAAACCGGGGTCAATTCTTATCCATATGTACGTTCAAATGCGGGTAGGTCATGTGGACGCCGCTCTCAGCGAAGGAGGCGCGGATGTTCTCCATGAGGGCGCATTTGGTGGCGAACCATTTGGGCGTCTCGGCCCAGACCAGCACCATGTAGGTGATGGCGGAGTCGCCGTAGCTTTTGATGGCGATGATGGGCTCGGGGTCAAGGACCAGCCCCTCGGTCATGTCGATGGCCCTCCGGATGGCGCCGTGGACGGCCTCCGTGGGGTCGTCGTAGGAGGCGGAGACGTCGATGTCGATGCGGCGGGTGGGGAAGGAGGTGTAATTTTCCACCTTGGATTCCGCCACGGTGGAGTTGGGGATGTGGACCATCCGGCCGTCCGGGACCTTGATGATGGTGTAAAAGAGCCCCACGCTCTGCACCGTCCCGGCGGTGCCGCCGATGTCCACCCAGTCCCCGGCGATAAAGGGGTGCGTGCCCAGAATGGTCATGCCGGAGAAGAGATTGGTGAGGATATTCTGCACCGAGAGGGAGAGCGCCAGGCTCACCACGCTCACCAGCGCCACTAAGCTCGACATGGGAATCCCTAACTTGTCGGCCACGATGAGCACAAGGACGATCCAAAGCGCCACGTTTATGGCGGCCTTCAGAAAGCCCTTGACGGAGCCCTCTAACTTCGTGCGGTCCAGCATCCTGTAAAAGAGCCGCAGGAAGAGCCGGCGGATGACGAGGCACACAAGCAGCACCAGCAGGGTAGAGAGCACCCCGCCCAGGCTGAAGGAGCCCAGGTGGATGCTGTCCAGCTTTTCAAATATATCCGTAAAGATCACCCCGTATCTACTTGATCTCCTGAAGGTCGTAGGGCGTGCCCTGATAGACGAAGTGGTTTATCCAGTTGGAGTAGAGAAGATTGGCGTGGCCCCGCCAGGTGACCAGGGGCTCCCGGGAGGGGTCGTCGTCCGGGAAGTAGTTTTTCGGCACCTCAATGGGCAGGCCCTGGCTCAGATCCCGGAGGTACTCCTTTTTCAGCGTGTCCGGGTCGTATTCGCTGTGGCCGGTGACAAAGACCTGCCGGCCGCCCTTGTTGCACATGACGTAGACGCCGGCCTCCAGGGAGGAGGCCAGGATGCGCATCCCGGGGATCTTCTCCACGTCCTCCCGCCGGACGGTGGTGTGGCGGGAGTGGGGGGCCATAAAGACGTCGTCAAAGCCCCGCATGAGCATGGAGCGCTTATACTCCACCTCATGGGGGAAGATGCCGAAGAGCTTCTTTTCCAGCGGGTATTTCCGTACCCCGTAGTGGTGGTACAGCCCCGCCTGGGCGCCCCAGCAGATGTGGAAGGTGGAGTAGACGTGGGTGAGGCTCCAGTCCATGATCTCGCACAGCTCCGGCCAGTAGTCCACCTCCTCAAACTCCAGCTTCTCCACCGGCGCGCCGGTGATGACAAGCCCGTCGTAGCGCTGGTCCCGGACCTCCTCGAAGGTCTTGTAGAAGGTGAGCATGTGGTCGGCAGTCTCATGGCTGGCCCTGTGGGTACTGGTCTGCAAGAGCTCCAGCTCCACCTGCAGCGGCGTGTTGCCTAAAAGCCGGGAGAGCTGCGTCTCCGTGGCGCGCTTTGTGGGCATCAGGTTGAGCACCGCTATGCGCAGCGGCCGTATGTCCTGTGTGATGGCCCGCTCCTCGGGGATGACGAAGATGTTCTCGTCATGGAGCGTGGAGGTGGCGGGCAGCCCGGTGGGGATCATGATCGGCATGGTGGTTACCTCTGTCAAAATCAGATTTTTTCACGCGTCCAGCGCGCGTCTCAGCGCGTCGGCGGCGGAGCTGTAGGAGGCGTCGTCGAATATGTCCCGGAGGCCCGCCTCCCGAAGGGCCTGGGAGTAGTACCAGTCCTCGGGGTCCATGGTCAGGACCTCCAGGTATTTGTCAAGGCCCGCCTCAAAGTCGTCCTGTAAAAGCGCGTTGATCTCCAGGGCGCCCACGGCGGACACGGCGTAGCTTATGTAATAGAAGGGAGAATCGAAGTTGTGGCTGACGTACAGCCACTCCGTCTCATACCCGTCGTAGGGGCTGTAGCCGTACTCGGTGTAGAGCCCGGCGTAGATCTGGCTTGCGCGCTCCGGCGTCAGGTCCTCCTCGGCGTAGACCCGCTGCTGGAACTCGTCGTACAGGGCCCCGTCGATGACGGAGAAGGCCAGCTCCAAAAGGGCCTCGTCCCGCATGACGTCCCCCCGCTCTTTTCCGAAGAGATCGTCAAAGAGGGCCGTCATCACCACCGTCATGCCCTGGGACTGGAGCTCCGAGAGGTCGTTGTCCGGCATACTGAAAACGGCGCTCTCCGGGCAGTAGAAGTAGTTGACGAAGTGCCCGAACTCGTGCATCATGTCCAGGTAATCGTAAAACGTGCCGTAGGAGGCGTTGAAGATGTAGGGCTCGTTGTAGTACGGCATAAAGGTGGTGAAGCCCACCTCCGCCTTTTTGGCGGACGCGGAGATGTCATAGAGCCGGTGGTCCGTGAGGTAGCGCCAGGCGGCGTACAGGTCCCCGGAGAGCCTTTCGGCCCCGTCGCCCAGGGCCCGGAGGACGCTCTCCTCCGAGCAGTCGAAGCTCCCGTCCGCCTCCAGCGCGCCGGCCCGGTCCGTTATCTCCCCGGCGTACCGCCATATGAGGGGCGCGATGTGCTCCCGGGCGCCGTCCCACACGGCCCGGGCGTCCTCGGGGGTGTAGTCCTTGGAGTAGAGGGTACCGTAGGCGTACTCGGCGTAGCTTTCGTACCCCGCGGCGGCGGCGATGGCGTTGCGCACCTCCACCAGCTCCACGAAGATCTCCCCCAGCGCCGCCTCGTCCGGCGTCTCCCGGGCGGCCTCGGCGTAGTAGCGGGAGATGAGGGCGTTCTCGCGCGTGGTCAGCGCGTCCTGCTCCCCGGTGGAGGGCTCGTAGGCGCTGACGGCGTCGATGAGGCTCCGGCTGTAGCCGGACTCCATGAGCTCCGCGTGCTCCGAGAGGGCCATGGCCCGCAGCGCCAGCATGAATTCGTCGTAGGCGCCGTAGTAGACCTCCAGCGCCCGGGCCGCCTCGCCGGCCAGGGCCTCGTCGGCGGCATCGGCGTAGGACATGTTGGAGGCCAATATGTAGAGGGTGTAGACCCGGCTCATCTCGTCCCACAGGAGGAAATCCGCCTCGTCAAATTCGTCCTGGGTGCCGCCGTTCTCCGCAAGGCCGTAAATGGGGTCCGTGACCGCGGCGAAGTCCGCAAGGTCGTAGGGCGCGTACTCCATTTCGGCGTAGTCGAGGTCGGCCCGCCAGATGTCCTGCGGGAAGCGGCCCTCCCCGGCGTTCTGCGCGTTCAGCGTATCGCCCAGGGCCTGGTAGAAGGACCTGCCGGAGCATCCCCCGGCGGCCAGCGCCAGGACCGCCGCCAGCAGCGCGCACAGCAGGCGCCTTGGTGTTTTCATGCCTCTCCCCCTTTGATAGTCGCTCTGTTTAAATTATAGGTTATCTCGGGGATTTTTGCAAGTGGTCCAGGAAAAATAGAGCCCGTTTGCCAAAAGTTCCCCGATATGTTATAGTATATGAACGGCTCTTAAAAATTTCGAGGGTCCGAACCCCTCATAAAATTCCATTTCAGGGAACAACATTCCGAAAAAATGGATAAAAATACCCAAAAAATAGAACAGATTTACATCTTTTATTCAAATTTCACAATAAATCAAAAAATTTCGCCGCAAATATTGACAAATAATAATAAAATGTTACAATAATTACAAGAATCCAAAATGGAGGGGATTATATGAAGTCCACAGGCATAGTAAGAAAGGTTGACGAGCTCGGCAGAATCGTCATCCCCATCGAACTTCGCCGTACCCTTGACATTGCCGAGAAGGATTCTCTTGAAATTTTCGTTGACGGTGAGAGGATAATCCTCGCGAAGCACGAGGATTCCTGCATCTTCTGCGGGAAAACCAAGGGCCTGGGCATACACAAGGGCAAGAACATCTGCGAGTCATGCCTCGAGGAGCTCAAGCGCCAGTGATTCACAGGAAACGCCCGCCGTCCAAAAACGGCGGGCATTTTTTATGCCGGAAAAAGCCCTGACGGGCTTTTCCGACAGCTCATTTTTTATACGGCGGCGGGCTCGCGGGGGCGGACGGTGATCTTGCCGTCCGTGAGGTCCACGAGGGCGGTGGCGCCGGGCTTCAGGGTGTTGTCCAAAAGGCCCTCGGCCACGGCGTCCTCCACGGCGGTCTGGAGCTTCCGGCGGAGGGGCCGGGCGCCGTAGGCCGGGTCGAAGCCCTCCTGGGCCAGCTCCGTGAGGGCTGCGTCCGTGACCTCCAGCCGAAGGCCCATGGCCTCCACGCGCCGTCCGATGACGTCCAGCATGTTCCGGGCGATCTTGCGGATCTCGTCCCTGGTGAGCTGGTGGAAAACGATAGTCTCGTCGATGCGGTTCAGGAACTCCGGCTTGAAGGTGCGCCGGAGGTCCGCCATGACGGCCTCCCGGATGCGCCGGTCGGCGACATCCTCCCCGCCGGTGTCGCCGGTGGAGAAGCCCAGCGTCTTGGCCTTTTCCGTGATGTTCCTGGCGCCCACGTTGGAGGTCATGACGATGATGGTGTTGCGGAAGTCCACCCGCCGGCCCTGGGAGTCGGTGAGGCGCCCGTCCTCCATGATCTGGAGCATGATGTTGTAGACGTCCTCGTGGGCCTTTTCAATCTCGTCAAAGAGCACCACGCAGTAGGGGCGGCGGCGGACCTTCTCGGTGAGCTGTCCGCCCTCCTCGAAGCCCACGTAGCCCGGAGGGGACCCGATGAGCTTGGAGACGGTGTGCTTTTCCATGTACTCCGACATGTCCACGCGCACCATGGCGTTCTCGTCCCCGAACATGGCCTCGGCAAGGGCGCGGCACAGCTCCGTCTTGCCCACGCCGGTGGGGCCCAGGAAGAGGAAGGAGCCGATGGGCCTCTGGGGGTCCTTGAGCCCCACGCGGCCCCGGCGGATGGCCCGGCAGACGGCGGAGACGGCCTCGTCCTGGCCGATGACCCGGCGGTGCAGCGTCTCCTCCATGCGCAAAAGCCTCTGGCCCTCGTCCTCGGTGAGGGCGGTGACGGGGATGCCCGTCCAGCCGGCCACGACCTGGGCGATGTCCTCGGGGGTGACGCGCTTGCCGGAGCCCAGCTTGCCCTGGCTCCACTTTTTGCGGACCTCCTCTAACTGGGCGCGCTTGGCGCGCTCGGCGTCCCGGAGCTTGGCGGCCCGCTCGAAGTCCTGGTTTTGGACGGCGGACTCCTTCTCGGCGCTGAGGGCCGCGGCCTCGCTCTCTAAGGTCTTGAGGTCCGGGGGCAGCTTCAGCTCCTCCATCCGCACCCGGGAGGCGGCCTCGTCCACAAGGTCAATGGCCTTGTCGGGGAGGTAGCGGTCGTTGATATACCGGCGGGAGAGCTTCACGGCGGCCACGATGGCCTCGTCCGTTATTTTCAGCTTGTGGTGGGCCTCATACTTGTCCCGGAGGCCCCGGAGGATCTCCACGGACTCGTCCTCGGTGGGCTCGTCCACCTGTACCGGCTGGAAGCGGCGCTCCAGGGCCGCGTCCTTCTCGATATACTTGCGGTACTCGCTGAGGGTCGTGGCGCCGATGGCCTGGATCTCCCCACGGCTGAGGGCGGGCTTTAGGATATTGGAGGCGTCGATGGCCCCCTCGGCGGCGCCGGCGCCCACGATGGTGTGGAGCTCGTCGATGAATAGGATCACGTCCCCGGCCTTTTTCACCTCGTCCAGGGCCGCCTTGATGCGCTCCTCAAAATCCCCGCGGTACTTGGTCCCGGCCACCATGCCGGTGAGGTCCAGGGACACCACACGCTTGCCCCGCAGGTCCTCCGGCACGTCGCCGGAGACGATCTTCTGGGCGAGCCCCTCGGCGATGGCCGTCTTGCCCACGCCGGGCTCGCCGATGAGCACCGGGTTGTTCTTCGTGCGGCGGGAGAGAATCTGGATGACCCGCTGGACCTCCCGCTCCCGCCCGATGACGGGGTCTAACTGCCCCCGGGAGGCCAAAACGGTGAGGTCCCGGGAGAACTGGTCCAGGGTCTTCGTCTCCGGGTGGCGGACGGAGCCCCGCTCCGCGGCGCCGGCCCTGACGCCCCGGTCGAACATGTTGATGAGCTCGGTGTAGAGCCGGTTGAGGTCCGCCCCCGCGGCGGTCAGTATCCGGGCGGCCACGCTGTCCGTCTCCCGGAGGATGCCCATCAGCAGGTGCTCCGTGCCCACGTAGCTGTGGCCCAGGCGCGCCGCGTCCATGATGGCCAGCTCGATGATTCGCTTGGCCCGGGGCGTCAGGCCCTGGACGGTGGTGTCCGAGCTCTCCCCCCGGCCCACCAGCTTTTCAATGGAGGCGCGGATAAGCGCCTCATCCATGCCGGCCTCCCGGAGTATTTTCGCCGCGGCCCCGCCGCCGTCGGCGGCCAGCCCCAGCAATATGTGCTCGCTCCCCACGTAGCCGTGGCCAAGCTCGGCGGCGGACTCGTGGGCCAGATTGAGGACGTTTTTGGCCCTCTCGGTGAAGCGGTCTTCGTTTTTCATAGTCAGCACCTCCCTGGTGTGTATGGGGCGGGGGGCTTCGGCCTCCCGCCCGCGCGGTTAGTCATCCTTCTCCATGGCCCGGAGCTTATCCCGGAGCCGTGCGGCCTTTTCGTAGTCCTCGCTCTCCGCGGCGGCGCGCATCTCCTCCCGGAGGGCGTTTATCTCCCGCCGCTTTGAGAGCTCCGGGTCCACCAGGGGCTGCGCGGCGCTCTCGGGCTTTGCCGCGCCCTCCGGGGCGCCGGGGAAGCTGATCTCGATGCGGGGCGCGCCGAAGAGGGACAGGGGGCCGCCGAAGAAGCCCTCAAAGGGGTCCCGGCCAAAGAAGCTCCGGAGAAGCCCGCCGCCGGCGAGGGGCGCGTCAAAAAAGCTCCCCATGTCCCCGAAAAGCTCCCGGCTCATGGCGGCAAGCTCCCGCTCCGGCTGGAGCTCCCGGGCGCACTCGGCGCACAGGTGGGCCTCCGTGACCTTGCCGTTTATCTCGTATCTATAGTGGCTGACAGCGTTATTCTTACCGCAATTTGTGCATTTCATAATGATTTCTCCTTTCAAAATTTCAAATTTAAATTGTGGACAAAAGCATCTGCTTTAAGACCGAGGCCCGGACCACGTCCCGGCCCTCCGGCGTCACCGGGCGCAGGGCCTGGTCGGTGAGGGCGGAGAGCATGAGCCGCGCCGCCGCCTCGCTGAGCACCCCGGCGGAGACGCAGTTGGTGAGGAGCGCGGCGGCGGTATCGGCGTCCACCCGGTCCCCCACGGCGTTCACCGTGTGCATGATGAGCAGCTTCGGGTCCGACTGCACCCGGCGGATGCGGATGTACCCGCCGCCGCCCCGGCGGCTCTCCACCACGTACCCCCGCTCCGGGGAGAAGCGGGTGGCGATGACGTAGTTTATTTGGCTGGGCACGCAGTTGAAGCGGCTGGCCAGCTCCGAGCGCTGGAGCTCCGCGGTGGAGTCTACGCTCAGCATGTCGTTTATAAAATCCGCGATGACGTCCGAAATACCCATGGGTCACATCTCCTTGACTTTGACTATTCTTGACCTTTTGGCTGTATTTTAACCCACCCGGCGGAAAACAGCAAATCCCGGTTTGACTTTATCTGACCTTTGACGTTCACTGACCTTTATATACGGCTGGGTTTTCTTTGAATTTCGAAAAATATCGCGAAATTTCGCCGGTTATCTAAAGCGCGGCTTTTGGAGAGTGGTCAAAAGGTCAAAATTGTGAAAAATACCAAAATCAGTCTGAAAAAGCGAAAAAATCTATTTGATTTTTCCGGAATACGTGATACAATGCTGTTGAGGCCCAGGGGCCTTACGAAAAATGGAACAAATAAATGGAGGTACATATCATGCCCAGAAAAGTTTCTGACGCCTGCGTCAACTGCGGAGCCTGCGAGAACGCCTGCCCCGTCGGAGCCATCACCGAGGGTGACGGCCAGCACGTCGTAGATCCCGATGTCTGCATCGACTGCGGAGCCTGCGAGGGCGAGTGCCCCGTGGGAGCCATCGAAGAAGCGTAAAAAAACAAGGCCCCGTTGGGGCCTTGTTTTTTTAGGGGGATGCGTGCGAAAAAAATTCCTGAATTCTGCGGAATTCAGGAATTTTTTTCTGCTGTTTTGCTGCGCGCACGGCCCGCAGGGCCGCACACTCCGCAAAACAAACGGGATTTTTCGCGAGGCGGAGCCCCGCGAAAAATATTGATTTCCGGACTTTACATAGATTTAACAATTTTATGATTTTCTTTTTAACGTAAGTTATAGTATAGTATAGTTGTGATTTTGTGTTGAAAGGGGGCGGGGCGGTGATCTGGGTGTTGGAGGACGACGGGAGCATCCGGGGGTTTGTGGAGTACGCCCTGAACGCCTCCGGGCTGGAGGCCAGGGGGTTTGAGAGGCCCTCGGACTTCTGGCGGGAGCTGGAGCGGGGCGCGCCGTCGCTGCTGCTTTTGGACATCATGCTGCCGGAGGAGGACGGGCTGGAGATCCTGAAAAAGCTCCGGGCCCGGCATGACACCCGGCGGCTTCCCGTGATCATGCTGACGGCCCGGGGCACGGAGTATGACAAGGTCCTGGGGCTGGACGGCGGCGCCGACGACTACATCGCCAAGCCCTTCGGCATCATGGAGCTCATCTCCCGGGTCCGGGCCCTGCTGCGCCGGACGGAGGACGCGGAGCCGGAGGAATACGCCCTGGGCCCCCTGCGCCTTTCCCAGGCCGCCCGGACCGTCACGGCGGATGGGGAGGCGGTGCTTTTGACCTACAAGGAATTTGAGCTTCTGAGCCTCCTTTTGAGCCGCCCCGGGGAGGTCTTCACCCGGGACCGGATCCTGAGCTCCGTCTGGGGCACGGAATTCGGCGGCGAGAGCCGGACGGTGGACGTCCACATCCGGACCCTCCGGGCCAAGCTGGGCCGGTGCGGCGACATGATAAAAACGGTGCGGGGCATCGGATATAAGGTGGAAGAGATATGATAAGACGGATAGCCTGGAGCATCGCGGCCACGGCCATTTTGGGCCTGGCCCTGGCGGTGGCGGCGTTTTTGGGGGTGGGGACCGGGACTTTCATCGCCCTGGCCTGCGCCTTCGCCGTCCTTTCGGCGGCGTTTGCCGGCTGGGCCGCCAGGACCATCGTCAAGCCCCTCCGGGACTTCGACCCGGAGCGCTCCCCGGGGTCGGGGTATGAGGAGATCGCCCCCCTGATGGACCGCCTCACCCGTCAGAGCCAGCTCATCGACCTCCAGATGGCGGACCTGCGGCGCTCCCAGGAGGAGTTCCGGGCCATCACCGACAGCATGGCCGAGGGCTTCGTCCTCCTGGATACGGACATGCGCCTGGTGAGCTACAACCCCGCCGCCCAGAGGCTCATGGGGGACGAAAATTCCATGACCTCCGAGGTCTTTTTAAAGACCGCCCGGGCGGCCCTGAAGGGCCAGCACTCCGAGCGCACCATGGAGCTGGACGGACGGGTATACCAGATACTGGCAAATCCCGTGGAGACTGCCGGGAACATCACCGGCGCGGTGCTGGTGAGCCTGGACATCACGGAAAAGGCCCGGCGCGAGGCCATGCGCCACGACTTTTCCTCCAACGTCTCCCACGAGCTGAGGACGCCGCTGACCAGCATCTACGGCATCTCGGAGCTCATGGTCAACGGCATGGTGAAGCCCGAGGACATCCAGGGCTTTGCCAAGAGCATCCACGACGAATCCGGCCGGCTCATCGCCCTCATCAACGACATCATCAAGCTCTCCCAGCTTGACGAGGGCGTCTTTGAGCTGGAGCGCACCGAGGTGGACCTCTACGAGGTGGCCCGGAGCGTGGTGGAGCGGCTGCGGCCCGTGGGACATGCCCGGGGCGTGGAGTTCGCCCTGACGGGCTCCGCCGCCAGAGTCTTCGGCATCCCCTCGGTCATCGACGAGATGGTCTACAATCTGGCGGACAACGCCGTCAAATATAATGTGGAGAACGGCCGGGTCCTGGTGAGCGTAGCCACCATCGGCGGCCGGCCGGCGGTGTCCGTCTCCGACACCGGCATCGGCATCCCCCGGGAGCACATCGACCGGGTGTTCGAGCGCTTTTACCGGGTGGACAAGAGCCACTCCAAGGCCATCGGCGGCACGGGGCTGGGCCTCTCCATCGTCAAGCACGGCGCGGCCGTCCACGGCGCGGAGGTGAGCCTGAAGAGCAACCCCGGCCGGGGCACCAACGTCACCATCGTATTCCCGACCTTAGAAAACGCCAAAGCGGAATTCGAAAAGCAGGAGAAATAAGAGCAGGAGAGACAGATGGACGGTTTTTCGGTATTTGACGTCATAACCCTCTTCGGGGGGCTGGCGCTCTTCCTCTTCGGGATGAATCTCATGAGCTCGTCCCTGGAGAAGCGCGCCGGCGGGCGCCTGAAGGCGCTGCTGGGGAACATCACCTCCAACCCCGTGAAGGGCTTTTTGCTGGGCGTGGGCGTCACGGCGCTTTTGCAGTCCAGCTCCGCCACCACGGTGATGGTGGTGGGCTTTGTGAACTCGGGCCTCATGACCCTGGGCCAGTCCGTGGGCATCATCGTGGGCGCGAACCTTGGCGCCTCCATCACCCCGTGGCTCCTGTCCCTGGCGGGCGTGGAGGGCGGCGGGGTTATCCTCGAGTTTTTCAAGATGTCCACCATCACCCCCATCATCGCCTTCGTGGGGGCCATCCTCTATATCTTCCAGAAAAAGCCGGCCAAGCGGGACACCGGCATGATCTTCTTAGGCTTCGCGGTGCTGATGTACGGCATGGAGGCCATGAGCGGCGCGGTGGTGGGCCTCCGGGACGCCCCGGAGTTTGCCCGGATCCTCTCCGTCCTCTCCAACCCCCTGGTGGGCGTGCTGGCGGGCACGGTGATCACCGCTGTCATCCAGTCCTCCTCCGCCTCCATCGGTATTTTGCAGGCCCTGGCCACCACGGGCAACATCTCCTACGGCACGGCCATCCCCGTCATCATGGGCCAGAACATCGGAACGTGCATCTCCGCCATTCTCTCCTGCATCGGGGCCTCCAAAAACGCCAAGCGGGCGGCGATGATACACCTGTCCTTCAACGTCCTGTCCACCGTCATCGTCCTGCCGATCTATTACCTTGTCTATTATCTTTTTAACATGAGCTTCGCCGCCGCGGCGGCCACGCCCGTTTCCATCGCCCTCATCAACACGGCGTACAAGCTCGTCTCCATCGCCGTGCTGGCGCCGGCGCTGCGGTTTTTGGAGCCCCTGAGCCGCCTTCTCATCCGGGACTCGGCGGAGAGCAAGGAGGGGGAGACGCTTCTGGACGAGCGCCTGCTCAAATCCCCCGCCGTGGCCGTGGCCCGCTGCCGGGCCGTCACCGTCTCCATGGCGGAGCTGGCCACCCAGTCCATCTACGACGCCATGCGGGAGCTCAGCTCCTATGACGCCGACACGGCGGAGAAGATCGAGAAAAGCGAGGAGCGGGTGGACTACTACGAGGACCGCCTGGGCACGTATCTGGTGAAGCTGTCGGCCCAGAACCTCTCCAGCTCCGACAACGCCGAGGCCACGAAGCTCCTGCATATGATCTCCGACTTTGAGCGCATATCCGACCACGCGGTGAACATCTTAAAATCCGCCGAGGAGATACACGAGAAAAAGCTGGCCTTCTCCTCCGACGCCCTCCGGGAGCTGAACACCATGGTGGACGCCGTCACCGAGATCATGGGCCTGGCGCTCATGAGCTTCCGGGACGACGACCTCAACTCCGCCGTGATGGTGGAGCCGCTGGAGCAGGTGGTGGACAGCCTCAAGGACCGGATACGCCTCAATCACGTCAAGCGCATGCAGATGGGCGACTGCACCATCGAGCTGGGCTTCATCCTCACGGACATCCTCACAAATTTAGAGCGTGTCTCCGACCATTGCTCCAACATCGCCGGCTGTATGCTGGAGATGAGCGCCGACCGCCCCGAGGTGGGCGTCCACGAGTTCCTGCACAACGTCCGCAGCGGCGAGGAGAAGGAGTTCAACGACTTCTACGACTACTTCGCCGTCAAATACCGTATGCCGGAGCACATCGGATAGAAAAAGCAATCCCCGTGGGTATGACCCGCGGGGATTTTGCGCTTTACAGCTCTCTGCTGGTCCAATTCTTGGCTGCCTCCGCCCGTTTTGGGTCCGTGGCGGTGCCGATCATGGGGGAGGCGTTGTCCACGGCCGAGAGGGCCGCCATTTCCTCCTCCGTCAGCTCAAAATCGAATACGCCGATGTTCTCCCGTATCCGCTCCGGGTGGACGGACTTGGGGATGACGGAGATGCCCTGCTGTACCAAGAACCGCAGCGCCGTCTGGGCGGGGGTCCTGCCGTGATTTTCGGCGGCGGCGCGGACGCAGGGGAGCGCGAACATGTGGTTTATCCGGCTCTGGCCCAGGGGCGCGTAGCCCTGATGGGCCACGCCGTATTTTGCCATCCACTCATGGGCCGTCTTCTGCTGGCAGTAGAGGTGTGTTTCGATCTGATTCACCGCCGGGACGATCTCGTTGTAGTTTATGAGGTCCACCAGCCTGTCCGGGGAGAAGTTGGACACCCCGATGGCACGCAAAACGCCCTCGCGATACAGCGTCTCCAGGTCCCGCCAGGCGGCGTAGACATCCCCGAAGGGCCAGTGGATGAGCATCAGGTCCAGGTAGTCCAGCCCCAGACGCTCCAGCGACCGGTATACGCTCTCCCGGCACGCGCCCTCGGGGTGGTTGCGGAACCACACCTTGGAGGTGATGAAAAGCTCCTCCCGGGGCAGCCCGCACGCCCGCACCGCCGCGCCCACGGGCCGCTCGGTACCGTAATTCTGGGCCGTGTCAATGAGCCGGTACCCGGCCTCGACGGCCGCAAGGACGCTGCGCTCACACTCCGCGCTGTCGGTGATCTGGTAGGTCCCAAACCCCACCAGCGGCATCAAGACGCCGTTATTGAGCCTGATAGATTGTTCCATACTCCCGCCTCCGAACAGAATTTGATAAAATCATTATACACGTTCGGAGAACGGATTGCAATAGACTTTACGCGATGAAAAAGGGAAAAGCCAAGCCCCGCGCTCCCGTGGGCGTGCCCAAGGGCATTCCCTGCGGTCACGGCCCGTACAGCGGGGTTGGGGGGTTTACGTTTACCGGGAGATGCGTGTGAAAATCGAGGGACGGGTCGCCGGGGACGGCGACCCCTACGGCGTGGACGGGGGAAATGCGTATCCCGGGAAGCAGGTGCATGCCGGAGGGACGGGCCGATGTGGTCATCGGCCCCTACGGCGAGATTATGGTTTGTACGTTCGTCGGAAGTGAGAGTATATCGGACGGTCAGGGACGATTCAATTCTTGAAAACCCTGTTTTCAGCGCGAAAACCCACACTACGAGATAATTGCAGCGCTCACCTATATACGTAAAACCCGCATATTACGCCGTAGGGGTCGCCGTCCCGGCGACCCGGCTGGCGATATGCGCTCACCTCCCGGTGAACGCGAAGCTGGGGCCATTTTTCGGGTCAGACCAG
The DNA here is from genome assembly GCA_947632155.1 of uncultured Oscillospiraceae bacterium. Taxonomy (GTDB): domain Bacteria; phylum Bacillota; class Clostridia; order Oscillospirales; family Oscillospiraceae; genus RUG626. The sequence goes on along the minus strand of CANROF010000001.1, from coordinate 67,949 downwards.
CTTGAAGAGCACCAGGGCGATCCCGTACACGATGCTGCTGGCTATGCCGAAGACGATGACGGGGCCGGCGATGATGAACATTTTGGCGGCGGTGCCGGTGATATAGCCCTCGGTCTTGAACTCCAGGGCCGGGGAGACTACGGAGTTGGCAAAGCCCGTGATGGGGACCAGCGTTCCGGCGCCGGCGAATTTGGCGATGTTGTCGTAGATGCCGATGCCCGTCAGCAGCGCCCCCGTCAGGACCAGGATGACGCTGGCGGCGGTGGCGGCGTTTTCCTCGTTGAGGCCCGCGGCCTTCATGCCGTCCAGGATGCCCTGGCCCACGCAGCAGATGAGCCCGCCCACCGCGAAGGCCTTTATAACGTTGGGGATGAGCTTGGAATTCGGAGTTTTCTGCTTTACGTAATCGGAATACTCCTTGTTTGTCATTTTCATGCGCTTCACCTCGATCAGTATCAAGGATAGCTTTTGCCGCCGGCAGGAAAATATACAAAAAGGGGGCCGCTTTCGCGACCCCCAAAAATTGTAATTCTTATTTTCCCAGACTCATGGCCCACTCGGCGTAGCGGGCGGTCTTTTCCCGGGCCTCGGGCATGTTCTCGCCGCGGCAGAGGACGTAGACCTTGACCTTGGGCTCCGTGCCGGAGGGACGGACGATGAGGACCGTGCCGTCGGCGAGGACGAAAGCGAGGACGTTGGAGCCGGAGAGCTCCATCTTCGCCACCGCGCCGGTATCCGCGTCCTTTTCGGAGCCGTCGGAGTAGTCGCGGTAGAGCTTCACCTTCTGCCCGGCGATCTGGGCGGGAGGCGTGGCGCGAAGGCCGTCCATCAGCTCCTTCATCTTCTTCTGCCCGTCAAGGCCGGGCATCACCAGATTCAGGGTCTTTTCCAGATACGCGCCGTACTTCTCATAGAGGGCGTCCAGGGCGTCCACCAGGGCGATGCCCTGGGAGGCGTAGAAGGCGGCCATCTCGCAGATCATGAGGGAGGCGGTGACGGCGTCCTTGTCCCGGACGTAGTCGCCGAACATGTAGCCGTAGGATTCCTCGAAGGAGAAGATGACCTTGCCCTCCCCGGACTCCTCCAGGGCGTTTTTCTTCTCGGCCAGGAACTTAAAGCCGGTGAAGGTGTCGTAGAACTGGAGGCCGTTCTTCTCCGCCACGGCCCGGGCCATCTCGGAGGAGACGATGGACTTCAGCGCCACGGGCTTTTCGGGCATGGTCCCAGCGCGGCGCTTGGCGCCGATGATGTAGTCTAAAAGCAGAACGCCGGTCTGGTTGCCGGTGAAGGGGATGAACTTGCCGTCGTGGTCCCGGACCATGATGCCCACCCGGTCCGCGTCGGGGTCGGAGCCTAAGATGAAGTCCGCGCCCACCTTGTCCGCCAGCTCGACGCACAGGTAGAAGCCCTCGGGATTCTCGGGGTTGGGGGACTTGACGGTGGGGAAGTCGCCGTTCTTGATCATCTGCTGGGGCTCGCAGTAGACCTTTTTGAGGCCCATGCGCCTGAGCGCCTCGGGGATGAGCTTCATGCCGGTGCCGTGGAAGGGGGTGTAGACCATTTTGAAGCTGTCGGCCACGCGCGCGATCAGCTCCGGGTCGTTTTGCTGGGCCATGACGTTGGCTAAAAACGCCTCGTCCGTCTCGTGGCCCATGAGGACGATCTTCCCCTCGGAGAGGGCCCTGTCGAAGTCCACGGTCTTGACGCAGTCAAAGACGTCTAACTTTGCCATTTTGGCGGCCACCTCGTCGGCGTGCTTGGGGGGGAGCTGGGCGCCATCCTCCCAGTAGACCTTGTAGCCGTTGTACTCCTTGGGGTTGTGGGAGGCGGTGATGTTGATGCCGGCGATGCACTTGTATTCCCGGATGGCGAAGGAGAGCTCCGGGGTGGGGCGCATGTCGTCAAAGAGCCGCACGAAGATGCCGTTGGCGGCCATGACCCGCGCGGCCTCGTGGGCGAAAATTTCGGAATTGTTCCGGCAGTCGTAGCACACGGCCACGCCGCGCTTGCAGGCCTCCGGGCCCTCGGCCAGAATCACCTCGGCGAAGGCCTGGGTGGTGTGGCGGATGACGTGGACGTTCATGCGGTTGAGGCCCACAGCCATGGTCCCCCGGAGGCCCGCGGTGCCGAACTCGAGCTGGGCCACAAAGCGGGACTCGATCTCCTTCTCGTCCCCGGCGATGGCCTGAAGCTCGGCCCTCTCATCGGCGCTGAGCGCGGGGGAGCTCAGCCATTTTTCATACGCTTCGCGGTAAGTCATTTTTCTTGTTCCTCCTCGTTAAAAATGTCATTGTTAGTGGCGCTGATAATATTTTTCGCGTCCTCCAGCGTGCTTTTGGGGACGAAAATATCCATACCGAAGCCGGACTGGCCTAAAATGACCTTGCCCAACACCCCGTCGGAGGGGTAGCGGCCCACGCTGGGCACGCCGCAGGCCCAGAGCATGTTCCGGGTCATCACGAGCTCCGTCTCGTTTCCGAAGATCCGCTCCAAAAAGACCGGCTCCTCGGGCTGCCCGTCCGGACCCACGGGCCAGGCGCCCACGATGCCGGAGGTGTACTTGAAGCTCCACTCGCCGTTCATTTGTGGTATTTCCCTCCGTTCATGATGCTGTAGGCCCGGTAAAGCTGCTCCAGGACCATGACCCGGGCCAGGTGGTGTGGAAAGGTCATGGGGGACATGGAGAGCCGCAGGGCCGCCTGGGCCTTGACGCTCTCATGGAGCCCGTCGGAGCCGCCGATGACCACGGCAAGCTTAGAGGCGCTCATGGCGAGCCCCGCCAGCGTCTCCGCCAGCTTCTCCGAGGACATCTCCCGCCCCTCCACGCACATGGCGATAAGCGCCGAGCCCCGGGGCACGGCCCTTTTTATGGCCTCCGCCTCCCGAAAAAGGGCGGCCTCCACCTGGGCCGGGGAGGGGGACTCCGGCTTTCGCTCCTCCGGGAGCTCCAGGACCGTCAGCCTGCAATACGCGCCCAGCCGTTTTATGTACTCCGCGCAGGCGTCCAGGTAGAATTTCTCCTTGAGCTTTCCCACGCAGACAAGCGTTACTTCAACCATCGTACACTTGTATAAAAGTCAGGGGGCATAAAAAGCTATGCCCCCAGTATTCAACCTATCTTTATGACTTCCTGCTCCTCGCTGTCGGGGATCTCGACGCTCTCAATGTCCGCGCCCACGGCCCGGAGCTTTTCGATGAGGTCCTCGTAGCCGCGCTCGATGTAGTCCACGCCCTCGATCTCCGTGACGCCCTGGGCGCACAGGCCCGCGATGACCATGGCCGCCCCGGCCCGCAGGTCCCAGGCGGTGACCTTGGCCCCGGTGAGGCGCTCCACGCCCTCGACGATGGCCTTGCGGCCGTCCACGGTGATGTTGGCGCCCATCTTCAAAAGCTCGTTCACGTACTTGTACCGGGTGTCCCAGACGCCCTCCGTAATGACGGAGGTCCCCTGGGCAAGGCACAGGACCGTGGCGATCTGGGGCTGCATGTCCGTGGGGAAGCCGGGGTAGTAGTAGGTCTTGACGTTGATCCGGCGCAGAGGCCCGAAGCGGCTCACCAGCATCCGGTCCTCGCCCTCCTGGACGGTGACGCCCATCTCCTGGAGCTTACCGGTGATGCAGTCCATGTGCTTGGGGATGATGTTCTTGATAAGGAGGCTCCCGCCGGTCCCCGCCACGGCGGCCATGTAGGTCCCGGCCTCTATCTGGTCGGGGATGAGGGCGTAGGTCCCGCCGGTGAGGCGGCTGACGCCCCTTATTTTGATGACGTTGGTGCCGGCGCCCCGGATGTCCGCGCCCATGGCGTTCAGGAAGTTGGCCACGTCCACGATGTGGGGCTCCCGGGCGGCGTTTTCGATGCGCGTCTGGCCCTGGGCGTACACCGCGGCCAGCATGAGGTTTATCGTGGCGCCCACGGACGCCACGTCCAGGTAGATCTCCGCCCCGTGCAGACGCCCCTCCGGGACCCTGGCGATGACGGTGCCGTTCCGGACGTCCACCTGGGCGCCCATGGCGATAAAGCCCTTGACGTGCTGGTCGATGGGCCGCACGGAGCCGAAATTGCACCCGCCGGGCATGGCCACCACGGCCTCGCCGAAGCGGCCCAGGAGCGCGCCGATGAGGTAATAGGAGGCCCGGATGCGGGTCATCATGTCAAAATCGGCGTTGGCGCGGCGCACGCCGGAGCAGTCGATGTCCATGGTGTGCCTGTCCACGGTCCTCACCTGGGCGCCCATGCGCCGGAGGATGTTGAGGAGCATGGTGACATCGGAAATTTGGGGGATATTTTCAATACGGCAGGACCCGTCCACCAGCATGGCGGCGGGTATGATGGCCACGGCGGCGTTTTTCGCGCCGCTTATCTCGATCTCGCCGTTGAGCGGCTTCCCACCTTTGATAACGTACTTTGTCAAAGGCTCACCTTCCTGAATTTCTTTTGTACCGGCGCGGGGGCATATTCATTATACCCGCCAAAAACGCGGTAAATTCCGCCCCCAGAATTTTATTATTCCGCGCCTTTCCAATTATAACATCTTCAGGCTGATTTTGCAACAGGTTTTCTCGCCGCGGGGACATGCGTGGGCGCATAAGCGCCGCCGGAGGCGCGGAGCGCTATTCGACGATGCGTCCGTCCGTGGAGAGCGTCACGACGCTCCACGGGACGACCTCCCCGGCGGCCTGGACCGCACGCTTCACGGCGTTTTCGATGCCGCCGCAGCACGGCACCTCCATGCGGACCACCGTCACGCTCCGGACGCGGTTCCCCGCCAGGATCCGCGTCAGCTTCTCGGCGTAGTCCACCGCGTCCAGCTTTGGGCAGCCGATCAGGGTGATTCTGTTTTTGATGAAATCGTTGTGGAAGTTCCCGTAGGCGTAGGCGGCGCAGTCGGCGGCGACCAGCAGATCCGCGCCGTCAAAATACGGCGCCGTCACGGGGGCCAGCTTGATCTGCACCGGCCACTGGGAAAGGCGGCTGGGGACCGCGGCGGCTTCCGCCCGGGATTCCTCACGGCGGAGCGCCCTTGAAGCGGCTCCGGGACAGCCGAGGGGCGGCATTTTCGCGGCCTTATTTCGCTTGGACGCCTGTACCGCCGCCTCGTCGTATGCCGGGGCCTCCCGCTCCTCAAAGGAGATGGCCCCCGCCGGACAGGCGGGCAGACAGTCGCCAAGCCCGTCGCAGTAGTCCTCCCGCAGCAGCCTCGCCTTGCCGTCCACGATGCCGATGGCCCCCTCGTGGCAGGCGTCCGCGCAGAGGCCGCAGCCGCTGCACCGTTCCCCGTCGATCTTGACGATCCTTCGAATCATTTTGTATCCCCCCGGTTTGAAAGCATTTCGCGTCTCTTGACTTATTTAGTGAAATTGTACCAGACGGGACGAGGGCTTGTCAAGCGCCTTCCCGTCCCGGGCCTCGGCGGGCCGGGGGGGTCATGGGGCGGCGGTATACGTCACGCGCAGGGGGGCGTATCCGGTGAGCTGGCGGCTCTTTTCGTCGGGCTGGGAGGTGCCCAGGTGGAAGGTGAAGGTCCTGCCGTCCACGACGCGCCGGCCGTCGCCGTCCACCACCGTCAGGGCGTCATGGGAGATGGGAATCGTGAGCGTCCCGGCCTCGCCGGCCTTCAGCCAGACGCGCCGGAAGGCGCAGAGGGACGGGTTGCGGGGCGAAAGATCGGAGTCCTCGCACCGGACGTAGATCTGCACCACGTCGCCGGTGTCCCGCGGTCCCAGGTTTTCCACCGTGACGCGGGCCTCAAGGCCCTCACCGCGCTCCTCCAGCTCCGCCGCCGTCACCCGGACGTCGGAGTAGGTGAGGCCGAAGCCGAAGGGATACTGGGCCGGGACCTCCATATAGCGGTAGGTCCGGCGGGCCATGGAGTAGTCCTCGAAGGCCGGGAGGTCGTCAACGGACTCGTAAAACGTCACGGGCAGCTTGCCGGAGGGGGAGACTTCCCCGAACAGGAGCTTCGCCGCGGCTTTACCGCCCTCCGCACCCGGATACCACAGGTCCAGGATGGCATCGAAATGGTCCCGGGCGTAGCCGAGGTCCACGTCGCTGCCCGCCATGAGGCACACCACCGTGGGCTTGCCGGTTTTCGCCACGGCCTCCATGAGCGAGCGCTGGGGCTCCGGAAGCGCCAGATCCCGCCTGTCGCCGGAGGCGTCGCTGTTGGAGGCGTCGCCCTGCTCGCCCTCCAGGGTCCTGTCGAGGCCCACGCACAGGATCACCGCGTCGCTGGCCTCGGCAACGGCGGCGGCCTCCGCCAGCCTGTCGCCGGGGCGGCCCAGGGACTCGCAGCGGTCCTTGTAAAGATGACAGCCCGCGGCGGTCAGCACCCGGACGCCGCTGCCCTCCAGGTAGTCCAGGATCCCCTCCTGCACCGTCCAATAGCGGGAGGCGCTGCCGTAATAGTTGCCCACCAGGGCGTTCCGGTTGTCGGCGTTGGGGCCGATGACCGCCAGGGTCCTGATCTTCGACTTATCCAGGGGCAGGAGCCCGTCGTTTTTAAGGAGCACCGCGCTCTCCAGCGCCGCCTTTTCCGCCAGCTTCAGGTGCTCCGGGGCCTCCACGGCGGTTATGGGCACGCTGTCATATTCGCTGCCGTCAAAAAGGCCCAGCATGAAGCGGGTGGTGAAGAGCCGGACGGCGGCCTCGGTGATGGTCGCCTCGGAGACAAGCCCCTCCTCGTAAGCCTTCATCATAAAGGCGTAGGTGCTGCCGCAGTTGAGGTCGCAGCCCCGGTTCACCGCCAGAGCCGCCGCCTCCACCGCGTCCTTCGCCACGCCGTGGCCGGTGAAGAAGTCCCGGATGGCCCAGCAGTCGGAGACAAAGTGGCCCTCAAAGCCCCACTCGCCCCGGAGCTTTTCCTGCAAGACCGCGCTGGCGCAGGCCGGTTCGCCGTTCACCCGGTTGTAGGCGCCCATCACCGCCTCCACCTTCGCCTCGCGCACCAGCGCCTCGAAGGCCGGCAGGTATGTCTCCGCCATGTCCTTTTTGGAGACGCGGGCGTCAAACCGGTGGCGCTCCCCCTCCGGGCCGGAGTGGACGGCGAAGTGCTTGGCACAGGCGGCGGCCCGCATAGTCTCCCCCTCCCCCTGCAGGCCCCGGACGAAGGCCGCGCCCAGGCGGGCCGTCAGGTACGGGTCCTCGCCGTAAGTCTCGTGGCCGCGGCCCCAGCGGGGGTCCCGGAAAATGTTGACGTTGGGGGACCAGAAGGTCAGGCCCTTATAGATGTCCCTGTCGCCGTGGGCGCAGGCGGCGTTGTATTTCGCCCGGCCCTCCAGGCCGATGACCTCCGCCTCGGAGCGCAGGAGCTCCGGGTCCCAGGCCGCCCCGAGGCCGATGGCCTGGGGGAAGACCGTGGCCTGCCCGGCCCGCGCCACGCCGTGAAGGGCCTCGCTCCACCAGTTGTAGGCCGGGACGCCCAGACGCGGGATGGCCGGGGCGTCATACCGGAGCTGCCCGGCCCGCTCCTCCACCGTCATCCGCGCCACCAGCGCCCGCGCCTTTTCCCGCGCTTCCGCTCTCGTCATAGCAAAACCTCCAAAAAATAATAATGATAAAGAATACCACATTCCCGCCCATTTTGCAACGCAAAATCCCGCCGCCAGGGCAGTTCATCTTGTCAAAAAAATCAAATTCAATATTTTTTCCGACGACATGCGCGTCGGAAAAAATACCTTTTGTTTTGCGGAGTGTACGGCCCTACGGGCCGTGCGCGGAGCAAAACAGCAGGGAAAATATTCTGAATTTCGCAAAATTCAGAAAAATTTCCCGCACGTTCCCCCTGTCGAAAAAGCCCGCCAGGGCTTTTTCGACAAAGTGAAATGCCCCGTCCTGTGGGACGGGGCATTTCCGCCAAAAATGAGGGAGAAACGCTCAGCTTGCGCTGAGAGACGGATTGGGAGAGATCCGCCGAAGCGGACAGCGCGGCAATATTGGGGACTATCACCGGCTGTCGGAGAATCGCTTCGATTATATTGTATAGTATAAAAGGAATAAGTGTGTTAATAAACTGTTTATGTTTTGTAAACAAAGTGAACTTTTTCCACCGTCATCCGTCATTTTCCGGCTTTTCCGGCCTTGGTTTTGCCAGCTTCAAGTCAAAAGAGAAGGTGGTGAGCCCGTCGCGGCTGGTGACGTAGATGTTCCCGCCGTGGCTGTCCAGGATGGTCTTGACGATATAGAGCCCCAGTCCCACGCCGTCCCGGTCCTGGCTGCGGGAGCGGTCGGTCTTGTGGAAGCGCTCGAAGATGAGGGGCAGCTCCTCCTTGGGGATGGTGTCGCCCCGGTTGGCCACGGAGACGTAGGCCCGGCCCTCCTCCCGCCAGAGCTTCACGGTGATGACGGTGCCGGGGGCGGAGAACTTGGCGGCGTTGTCCAGGAGATTGTGGACCACCTGGGTGATGGCGTCCCCGTCGCCCACGGCGAAGATGGGCTCCTCCGGCAGGGCCGTGTCCACGTCCAGGCCCCGGTCGGTGATCTTCTGCTCCAGGCTTATGAGCGACTGGCAGATGACCTCCGTGAGGTTGAAGGAGCGGCTGGACAGCTCCATGGGCGTCAAGGACTGGAGCTGGGACATGTCCAGCATCCCCCGGATGAGCCGGGAGAGGCGCTTTGTCTCGGAGGAGATGATCTGGAGGTACTCCCGTTCCCGCTCCGGCGGGACGGCGCCGTCGATGATGCCGTCAACAAAGCCGGAGATGGTGGTCATGGGGGTCTTCAGCTCGTGGGAGACGTTGGCGATGAACTCCCGGCGGCCGCGCTCGCTGCGCTCCAAGGAGTCGGCCATGACGTTGAAGGCCTCCGCGAGCTGCGCCACCTCGTCGTTGCCGTCGGTGTGGACCCGGGGGGTGAAGTCGCCGCGGCTGTAGCTGCGGGCGGCGTCGGACATCTCCTTGATGGGCCGGGAGAGCTTTCGCACCACGAAAAACGCCACGGCGAAGCTCAGCGCCACCACCGCCAGCGCCGCGGCCAGGAAGATCCGGGCGAAGCTCAGCCACACGCCGCTTATCCGCCCCGCCTCGTCGGAGACGAAGAGATACCCGGGGCGCGACCCGGCGGGAAGCGGTATGCCCACCACGAATCTGGGGGCGTCAAAGGCCCCGCCCAGGGTGGTGATGGCCTGATACGACCCCTCCCGGTTGACGGCGGACACCACGCCGGCGGGGACGGACATGCCGTAATGGGGGCAGTTGGCCTCGGCGTCCGAGCAGTTGAGGATGCTCCCCTGGCCGTCGGTGACCATGATGTGATAGCCCGCCATGCTGGAGATCCAGGACAGGGCCCCGCGCATGTTTATGTCGTCGTAGTCCGTCTGCCACTGTTGGGCGAAGGAGCGCAGGACCACTCCCGCGGTCCCGGCGGACTCCAGCATGGCCTGGGCCCGCTCCCGGCGGACGAAGCTGTAGCTCATCCCGGCGAAGGCCGCGCCCAGGATAACGAAGCTCAGGCAAAAGAGCAGCGCCACGGTTATGAAGTTTTTGACGAAGATTCCGCGAAGACGGCCTCTCACGCCGCTCCCCTCCTTCGGGCGCCCAATTACTTGAGCTCGAATTTGTACCCCACGCCCCAGACCGTCTTGAGGCTCCACTTGTCGGAGACGTTCTCCAGCTTCTCCCGGAGGCGCTTTATGTGGACGTCCACGGTCCGGGAGTCCCCGAAGTAGTCAAAGCCCCAGACCTCGTCCAAAAGCTGGTTGCGGGTGAACACCCGGTTGGGGGAGGAGGCCATAAAGAAAAGGAGCTCCATCTCCTTGGGCGGGATGTCAACCTCCCGGCCGTCCACGGTGAGGACGAAGCTCTCCATGTCGATGATGAGCTTGTCGAAGGTGAGCTTCCGGGGCTGGCCCTGATCCTCCGCGCCGCCGCCGTAACGCCGCAGCACCGCGTGGATGCGGGCCACCACCTCCTTCATGTCAAAGGGCTTGACTATGTAGTCGTCGGCGCCCATCTCAAGGCCCGTGACCTTGTCGAAAGTCTCGCCCTTGGCGGTGACCATGATGACGGGCGTTTTCGCCTTGGCCCGGATGCGCCGCAGGACCTCCCAGCCGTCTAACTTCGGCAGCATGATGTCCAGCAGCACCAGGTCCGGCTGCGCCGCCTCGAACTGGGCCGCGCCGCGCTCGCCGTCGTGGGCGATGGACACCTCGTAGCCCTCCCGCTCCAAATAGAGCCGCAGGAGCTCGGCGATGTTGACGTCGTCCTCCACCACAAGAATCTTATCCGCCATACTGTTTACCCCCGTTCAGATCGTCATTTATACCTTATATTTTATTATAGAAGCTCCGGCGCGGCAAGGGTGAATTTTTTGTTAAATCAGTAAATTCGAATCCCGGGCCGCCCCTTGCCATCCGGGACCGGGGGTGGTAGAATAGGGACTGTCGGCGAAATCTGTCCCCGGGGAGGCGGCGCGCGTGAAAAAAACGGCCCTTGTCCTTTTGGCGGCCCTGGCCGCGGCGGTATGCGCCGCCGGGGTGCTGGCCCTGTATACGCTCTTCCCCGCGGGCGCCCTGTCCGCCGGGGCGCTGGCGGTCTTGTCCGTCCTGGCGGCCGCCGCCTTTTTCGCGGAGCTCTTCGGCGGAGGGCCGGACCGGAGCGCCGCGGTCCTGGCGCTTTTGACGGGCGCCGCCGCCCTCTGGCAGCTCCCGGCGGCGGGACAGGCGGCCCTGCCCCGGTGGCTTTTTGCGGCCGCCGCAAGCCCGTGGTTCGGGCTTTTGCCCCTGGCGCTGACGGCCGCGTATCTGGTTTTGACCCGCGAGCGGGGGTATTGGAGGGCCTTCTGCGCCGCCATGGCGGCCTCCGCCGCGGTTTTCGGCCTCGGCGTCCTCGCGCTGAGGCTCACCGGCGCCGGACTGCCCGGGTTCCGGGATTGCCTTGCGGGGGCGTGCGGGTACGCCGCGGCGGTGTGCTGCGCCCTCGCCGCCGCGGACACGCTGCGGGAGCGCGCGGCCCTCCGGCGGGAGATCGTGGCCCTGGCCGCCCGGCAGGAGCTGCTGACGGAGAATTGCCGCAGTATGGCCCGCAGCATCAAGGACACCTCGGTGATGCGCCACGACTGGAAAAATCAGATAGCGAGCCTCCGCCTCCTCGCCGGTATGGGGGACCCGGAGCGGCTGGAGCAGACCCTTGTCAAGCTCAGCGCAAGGCTCGATAAGCTGTCGCTCCGGGAGTTCAGCAGGAATTTTATGGTGAACGCCATACTCCAGAACGCCGCCGACCGGGCCATGGACGCCGGGATCCAATTCAGCGCCCTGGCGCCTGTGCCGGAGGAGCTGGACATCGGGGACGGGGACCTGTGCTCGCTTTTGCGGAACATGCTGGACGCGGCCCTCGTCTGGGCCTCCGGCGCCCCGGAGGGGAGCCGGGAGATCGCGCTGAGCCTCCGGCTCAATCAGGGCTTTCTGGCGGTAAAATGCGACAGCGCCTGCGGCCCCGGCGGCGGCCCGGAGGACAGCGGGACGGACGTCTGCCTCTGCGCGGCCCGCCGGGCGGCCGAAAAATACGGCGGGGTCCTGGACGTGAGCCGCGCCGGCGGCAGGATAACGGTCCAGACGGCCCTCAATATGCAAAATCAGTAAATAATTGCCCCCGGCCGCCGAACGTCCGTCAGGCGGCCGGGGCGGCAAAAAAGCTACGGAGCACAGGCCCGACCGCCTTGCTCCGTTGTTTTTTATACGAATATCCATTTAAAATGAGACACCGAGCGGCGAGGATTTTTCGTGTCAGGCAAGGAAGACGCCGCAGGGAATACCCATTGGTATTTCCAAGGCGGCTGACGCGACCGGGGTCCCCGGCGGGCAAAGCCCGCTGGGGAGAGGAGGAGCCAAGCCTGCGCCTGAGCCCGACCAAAGGGAGGGCGAGGTAAAGCGGCTTGAGCGACGACGACGCGAAAAAGGCCGGTGCGAATGGCTTATTTTAATTGGATATTCGTATTATAGAAAGGGGGCCGGTAATATCGCAGTTTACGGCTATATCCGGGTCAGCACCAGGGAGCAGAACGGGGACCGGCAGCTCGTGGCGCTCCAGGAGCTCCACATCCCGGAAAAAAACATCTATACGGACAAGCAGTCCGGTAAGGACTTCGACCGCCCGCAGTACAAGAGGCTCACGCGGCGCATGAAAAAGGACGATCTTCTCTACATCAAGAGCATCGACCGCCTGGGCAGGAACTACGGGGAGATCCTGGAACAGTGGCGGGTCCTCACCAAGGAAAAGGGCATCGACATCGTGGTGCTGGATATGCCCTTATTGGACACCCGCCGGGGGAAGGACCTGATGGGGACGTTCCTCAGCGACATCGTATTGCAGGTCCTCTCCTTTGTGGCGGAAAACGAGCGGGTCAACATCCGCCAGCGCCAGGCGGAGGGCATCGCGGCGGCAAAGATGCGCGGCGTGCGCTTCGGCCGCCCGCCCCGCCCGCTGCCGAAAAACTTCCCCAGCGCCTACCGGCGGTGGAAAACAAAGAAGATCACCGGCACGGCCGCGGCCAGGGAGTGCGGCATGGCGCTCTCCACGTTCCGCTACCGGGCGGCGATCTACGAGAAAGACAAAAAACTGTAAAAAAGAGGGGCGATTTGCGGAAAGGTGTGGTTTTTTCCACAAAAAAGCGGAGCTGCGAAAATTCACGTCTCAGCCGACGTGTTTTTTCACAGCCCCCTTTCCAAAAAATCAGTATCAAAACAATACTGATTTAGGGCAGCCGCCAAACAGGGGTGCAATAAAGAGAACAGCCATACTCTGAAGTTAATCTGGGTACGGTTGGTGTGGTCTTTACTGTTAGAATGACTTTTGAAAAAAGAGGAGATACTCATCGCCCATTTTATTACCTCTTCTGTTTTGCCCATGCCGAATTGCTGTACTGATACTAATCCCTGATCAAAATCTCAAATTCGCGGCGGTCTTTTTCGCGCCGCTCGGTTGGCGTTTTTAATCAGGGATTAGTATAAACAAAAGCGCGGCATGACCGAGATCATGCCGCGCTCCGAAAACATTGTGAACTTGTTTTGTTGGACGCCGCCCTCGGGCGGCCCTTTTTTGGGGGTTGCGATTACTCTTTGTCGATGGGGAGGCCGGCGGACTCGCGCTCGCGGATGGCGTCCTTGCGGGAGATGTTCCAGCGGCCGCGGTCGTCGATGCCGAGGAACTTCACCCAGGTCCAGTCGCCCACGTTGAGGACGTCCTCCACCTTCTCGGTGCGCTTGAACTCCAGGTCCTTGATGTGGCACATGGCGTCCTTGCCGGGGACCAGCTCCACGAAGGCGCCGATGGGGATGACCCGGACGCACTGGCCCCAGTAGAGCTTGCCCACCTCGGGGACGAAGCAGATGTTGTCGATGATGCGCTTGGCGGCGCGGCAGGCCTCGATGTCCTGGTGGCTGATGAAGACGCTGCCGTCGTCCTCCAGGTCGATCTTGCAGCCGGTGTCGGCGCAGATCTTCTGGATGACCTTTCCGCCGGAGCCGATGACCTCGCGGATCTTGTCGGGGTCGATGTGCATGGAGATCATCTTGGGGGCGGACTTGGCCAGCTCGTGGCGAGGCTCGCTTATCACAGGCAGCATGATCTCGTCCAGGATCTGGATGCGGGCCTCCCGGGTGATCTCAAAGGCGTTCTTGATGATGTCGTAGGTCAGGCCGTCGTTCTTGAGATCCATCTGGATGGCGGTGATGCCCTTTTTGGTGCCGGCGACCTTGAAGTCCATCTCGCCGTGGAAGTCCTCCACGCCCTGGATGTCGATAAAGGTCTTCCAGCTCCCGTCATCGTCGTGGATGAGGCCGCAGGAGATGCCGGCCACCGGGGCCTTGATGGGCACGCCGGCGTCCATGAGGGCCAGCGTTGAGCCGCAGATGGAGCCCTGGGAGGTGGAGCCGTTGGAGCTCAGGACCTCGCTGACCACGCGGATGGCGTAGGGGAACTCCTCCTCGGAGGGAATCACGGGCTCCAGGGCCTTCTCGGCCAAGGCGCCGTGGCCGATCTCACGCCGGGAGGTGGAGCGGCTGGGCCGCGCCTCGCCCACGGAGTAGTTGGGGAAGTTGTAGTGGTGGATATAGCGCTTTTCCTCTTCCTCCCAGATGGTGTCCAGCTTCTGGGCGGCGGAGAGGGTGGCCAGGGTGCAGACGCTGAGCACCTGGGTCTGGCCGCGGGTGAAGAGCCCGGAGCCGTGGACTAAGGGCAGCACGCCCACCTCGGCGGCCAGGGGCCGAATCTCGTTCATGGCGCGGCCGTCCACGCGCTTGCCCTCCAGGAGCCACTGTTTGACGACCTTCTTCTGAATCTTGTAGGTGATCTCCTCGAGCTGGGCGGTGATCTCGGGGTACTCCTCGCCGAACTCGTCCAGCATCTTGTTTACGACCTCGTTGTAGCGCTCCTCCCGGACGTTCTTGTCGTCGGTGTCCATGGCGTAACGCACGTCGTCCAGGTACTTGTCCACGATCTTGGCGAACAGCTCCTCGTTGAAAGAGGTGTGCTCGTACTCGAACTTGGGCTTGCCCACCTCCTCCACCATCTTGTTGATGAGGGCGATGACGGGCTTGATGGCGTCGTGGGCGGCAATGATGCCGTTCAGCATCACGTCCTCGGGGATCTGGTCGCCGCCGGCCTCGATCATGACGATCTTGTCCATGGTGGCGGCGATGGTGCAGTACATCTCGCTCTGCTTGCGCTGGTCGCTGGTGGGGTTGATGATGTACTTCCCGTCGATGAGCCCCAGGCCCACCCCGGCGATGGGGCCGGCGAAGGGCACGTCGGAGATGCAGACGGCGGCGGAGGCGCCGATCATGGCGGCGATCTCCGGGGCGCAGTCGTGGTCGGTGGACAGCACCGTGCAGGTCACGACCACGTCGTTGCGCAGGTCGGACGGGAACAGGGGCCGCATGGGCCGGTCGATCATGCGGGAGGACAGGGTGCCGCGCTCGGAGGGCTTGCCCTCGCGGCGGGTGTAGCCGCCGGGGATGCGGCCCACGGAGTAGAGCTTTTCCTCAAACTCCACGCTGAGGGGAAAGTAGTCGATGCCCTCCTTGGGGCGGGGGGAGGCGACGACGGTGCAAAGGACCGTGGTGTCGCCGTAGGTGACCAGGACCGCGGAGTTTGCCAGCTCCGCCAGCTTCCCAGTCTCCAGGGTGAGGTGACGCCCGGCCAGGTCCATCTCGTACTTTTTGTAGTTGGGGAATTCTCTGTGTTTGATGATCATATCGTACTCCTTTTGTAAATCTTTTTCATCCGGCCGGAGTCCCGTCTTTTAGCACTTGAAGGAGTGCCCGGAGGGCGGACATTCATTCAAATACTAAAACAACAGGACCCCGATTTGCTTATACGAATATCCATTTAAAATGAGACACCGAGCGGCGAGGATTTTTCGTGTCAGGCAAGGAAGACGCCGCAGGGAATACTTTGTGTATTCCCAAGGCGGCTGACGCAGCCGGGCGCGAAAAAGACCGGCGCGAATGGCTTATTTTAATTGGATATTCGTATCAAAAAGCGCAATGGGTATTATATGCGGCAAAAACCGCATATAATACCCGGTCTGCGCTTATTTTCTGATGCCGAGCTTGGCGATGATGGCGCGGTAGCGCTCGATGTCCTTCTCCATCAGATAGTCGAGAAGTCTGCGGCGGCGGCCGATCATCTTGTACATGCCAAGGCGGGAATGGGCGTCCTTCTTGTGGACCTTCAGATGCTCGGTGAGCTGGTTGATGCGCTCGGTGAGGATGGCGATCTGGACCTCGGGGGAGCCGGTGTCGTTCTCGCTGCGGCGGTTGGCGTCGATGACGGCGGTCTTCTGCTCTTTGGTGATCATGGCGAAAAACTCCTTTCTTTCAATCAGTCCCCGCGGAACCGGGTAACGGGCCGAAAGTCCCCGGCAGCAATGCCGGAATATCCGCGAAACCAGGTAGAGGGGCAATCCATGATATTTTAGCACATGGAAATGGAGTTGTAAAGAGGTAATTTTGAGATTTTACCCCCCCAAAACCGTTTGACGGGTATGGGGGGTGTAAAAAATCAGTCGTCTATCTCCGCCTCGTGCTCCAGGACGGAGGCGGTGGCGGCGTCGATCTTGTACTCGTACTCCATGACGCCGGATCTGAACTCCACCTCGTAGACAAGCCGTCCGCCCTCCCAGTCCCGCTCGACCGCAAGGCCCCGGACGTCGGCGGCGGTGAGGCCCGCGTGTGTAAGGGCCGCCTGGGCGGCGGCGTCGGGGCCGATGTCGCCGGAGGAGGCTTGATCGCCGCCGTCGCGCTGGCCGTCGCCGTGGTGGTGGCTCAGGTCGTCGCAGGGCTCGGAGCTGTAGTCCGTCACCGCGCCGTCGGCGCAGCGGACCTCGCACTCGTAGACGGTGGAGCCGCACTCAAACTCCAGGTCGTAGCAGCCGTCCTCCCAGTCCCGCTGGCACTTGATCCAGGTGACGGAATCAGCGTCAGCGATTCCGGCCTTTTGGAGCGCGGCGGCCTTGGCCGCGGCCTCGCCGATGTCGGCGGGAGTATCGGGCTGTACAGGCTGTACGGGCTGGGTGGGCTGGGTGGGCTGGGTGGGGGGCGTGTCGGGCGCCGAGGGGGTGGGCTCCCGGGTGTCGGGCTGGGGCGCGCGGTAGTCGGTGTGCCCGCCCACCACCTCGCCGGTGGCGGCGTCGATGATGTACTCAAAATCATTTCCGGCCACGTCAAAATCCACCTCATAGGTGTTGTTGGCGGCCCTGTACTCGGTGTCGATGTCGAAAATGTTGTACCCCGCAAGCTCCGGGTAGTCGGCGTGGAACCGCTCCGCCGCGGCGTTGAAGGCCTCCTGGGCGGTGAGGAGCCGGTCGGTGTTGGGATTTTGGTACTGGGGGATGTCGGGGATGTTGGCGGCGGAGGCCAGGACCTCGCCGGTGAAGGCGTGTATGCTGTAGTCGTACTCCGCGCCGGCGCTCTCCAGCTCCACCTCATAGCGGGGCGTCGGGTCGTCCAGCTCCGGGTCCACCTCATACCGCAGGGAGGCGGCGTCGGCAAGGCCCGCGGCCTCGCGGGCTCTGCGGAGGGCCTCGTCGCGGCCGATGGGCATGGCAGGGGCGCCGATGGCGATGAGGTCCCGCAGCTCCTCCACGCTGAGCTTGGAGAGGGCGGCGAAGTCCAGGGCGGAGTTCAGGGCGATGACCTGATTGATGAGGGCGGCCTTGCCGGAGGAGATGTTGTTCTCCTGAGCCTGGCGGTCCAGGTCCCTGTCGGCGGTCATGTTCTGGCTCAGCACCCCGGCGGAGTTGGCGGCGGCCTTCAAAACGCCGTCCACCTCGGCCACGAGCTGGGCCTGCAGCCTCTCGCCGCGGGCCTGGTCGTTGTCCTCCACGGAGATGAGGATGGCGGAGCTGAGGCTGTCCAGATACCCCGCCCGCACGATGGCCCCCACGATGGCGTTGACGGCCACGTTGAGCCGGGAGCCCTTCAGATCCTCCCCGCCGTTCATGGAGGACAGGATCTCCCGCCCCTCGGCGTTGAGGCCGGAGCAGGCGATGACCTTCTCGGCCCGGTTGACCTGAAGCTCGATGCTGGGATTTACATCCAGCGAAACCACCGTCGCCACGGCGTAATTTTGTCTGTAGTAGAGCCCTCCCGCGCCTCCGATGAGCGCCAGGGCCAGAACGGCGGCCACAAGGCCAAGCCAGCGGTTTCTTCTCTTTGTCATTTTTACGGCTCCTTTCCTGCCTGTCACCTCTGAAAGGAGCCGGGCAGACCCGTCGGGGGCCGTGCGTTCGATGGCCCCGCGGAGCCGTTTTTCAATGTCTCTCTCGTTCATTGGCTCACGCTCCCTCCAGAATCGTTTTCAGCTTCTCTATCGCGCGCTTGTATTTTGACAGGACGGTGCCCAGCGGCAGCCCCAGGAGCTTCGCGATCTCCCGGTGCTTGAGGCCGGAAACGGCGTGGAGGAGGACGATCTGGCGGGACTGGGGCTCCAGCGCCGCCAGGGCGTCCTGGAGCGCGGCCCGGTCCTCGGCGGATACGTCTGACGAAGCCGGAATGGCGTCCCATTCCTCCTCTGAAAGCTCCCCCCTCCGCCGGCGCCGGCGGAGGGACATGAGACAGAGGTTTTTCGTCACGGTCAGTATCCACGCCATGGGGGACCCCTTTGGCCGGTAGCTCCCGGCGCAGTCCCAGACGCGCAGGTAGGCGTCGTGACAGAGCTCCTCGGCCTCAAAGGCCGAGCCCGTCATGCTCAGCGCCAGGGCGTAGACCGCGCCCTTGGTGCGCCTGTAGAGCTCCGACAGAGCCGCGGTGTCGCCCCGGGCCGTCGATTGGATAAGCCGCTCCAGCTCCTGGCTGTCGCTGACGGCCGCAGGCCCCGAAAGCTCCTCCTGGTCCAACTTCTCTCACTCCTGTCAATAAAGTAATGCGCAGAAAAGGTGTTTTATTGCAAGAAAAGGAAAAAATATTTTCCGCCGTTTCTCCAAAAACTTAATTTCAATATTTTTTCCAAGGACATGTGCCTTGGAAAAAATACCTTTTGTCGCACAAGTGCCGCCTACGGCGGCGCGCAGGGCGACAGCAGGGAAATAATTCTGAATTTCGCAAAATTCAGAATTATTTCCCGCACGTTCCCCTTGGCATCGAAAGCCCTTCAGGGCTTTCGAGCCAGATTAACCACGTTTCTCAACTCGCCCCGGAGGTACGCCTTGGCGTTCTCCACGGCGATGTCCATGACGCGCCTGCGGCAGGTGGCGGGGGTCCAGGCCACGTGGGGGGTTATGAAGCAGTTGTCACAGCCCAAAAGCGGGTTTTCCGGCAAAATGGGCTCCACGGACACCACGTCCACCCCGGCGGCGTAGACCTTCCCGGAGCGCAGCGCCCGGGCCAGCGCCTCCTCGTCCACAAGCCCGCCCCGGCCGGTGTTCAGGAGGATGACGCCGTCGCGCATTTTGGCGATGGACTTGTCGTTTATGAGCCCGGACGTCTCGGGCTTCAGGGGACAGTGGAGGCTTATGACGTCAGCCTCGCGCAAAAGCGTGTCCAGATCCACGTACTCCCCGATCTCCCGCCCCTCGTCCGTGGGGCGGCTGCCCGCGGCCAAGACGCGCATCCCCAGGGCCTTCGCGATTTTTCCCGTGGCGCGGCCGATCTGCCCGAAGCCCACGATGCCCATGGTCCTCCCCGAAAGCTCCAAAAGCGGAGCCTCCCAGAAGCAAAAGTCCTCGCACCGCTGCCACTCCCCCCGGTGGACGGCGGCGGAGTGGACCCCCACCTTGGAGCAGATCTCCAGCAGGAGGGCGATGGTGTGCTGGGCCACGGCGGCGGTGGAGTAGGCGGGGATGTTGCTCACCGGGATGCCCAGGGCCGCCGCGTGGGCGCAGTCGCACACGTCCGTCCCGGTGGAGAGAAGTCCGATATACCGGATGCCGGGGCAGGCGTCCAGCGCCGCCGCCCGGATGGGCGTCTTGTTGGTGATGACGATGCCGGCGTCCCCGATCCGGCGGACGATCTCCGCGTCGTCGAATTTCGGCGTCCGGTCATAGACGGTGAGCTCCCCCAGCGCCTCAAAGCCGGACCAGCTCAGGTCCCCGGGATTTTCGGTGTGTCCGTCCAATACCACGATTTTCATTCGTGTACACTCCTTGACAGGTGAGGTTTTGGATAATATTATATTTTTATATTATAGTCCCGTGAAGCCAAAAGGTCAATGACGGAGGCGCTTTCAATGTCATTTTATTGCAGTCTTTGTCCCAGAAAATGCAACGCGGAGCGCACGCCCCTGGCGGGCTCCGGCGTCTGCGGCGAGGGGCTCACCGCCCGGGTGGCCCGGGCCGCGCCCCATATGTGGGAGGAACCGCCGGTGTCCGGCCGGCGCGGCAGCGGGACGGTCTTTTTCTCCGGCTGCGCCCTCCGGTGCGTCTACTGCCAGAATTACGGCCTCTCCCGGGGGGAGGCGGGCGTGGCGGTCAGCCCGGAAAAGCTCCGGGAGATCTATTTCCGGCTCATCGGCCTGGGCGTACACAATATAAGCCTTGTCACCGCCTCCCACTTCCTCCCGGCGGTGCTGGAGAGCCTGAAAACGCCCCTGCCCGTGCCGGTGGTGTGGAACTCCTCCGGCTACGAGACGGTGGAGCAGGTGCGGGCCCTGGCGGGGAAGGTCCAGGTGTACCTGCCGGATATGAAATACATGGACGCCGGGCTGTCCCGGCGCTACTCCGCCGCCCCGGACTACCCGGAGACGGCCAAAAGGGCCATTTTGGAGATGTTCCGCCAGACGGGCCCCTATGAGATAGACGGGGACGGAATCATCCGAAAGGGCGTCATCATCCGGCATCTGGTGCTGCCCGGCGCCTTGGAGAACACCCGCCGGGTCATCGACTGGGTGGGCGGGACCTTCGCCCCGGGGGAGGTCCTGTTCTCCCTGATGGCCCAGTACACCCCCATGGGCCGGGCCGCGGACTTCCCGGAGATAAACCGCCGCCTCACCCCGGAGGAATACGAGGCCGCCGCCGGGTATTTGGAGGAAAGCCCCATCGAGGACGGCTTTTTCCAGGAGCTCTCCTCCGCCAGGGAGGAGTACACCCCGGAATTCGACCTGACGGGAGTGGAGTGAATGCGAATCGCCGCGGGCCGCGGTGGGATCTGCGAAAACCCTTGACAGCGGCGGGGAAACGTGGTATTATCCAAAATACAACAGGGGGCCCGAAACGAAGGGCTGAGATATGGGTAACTTCCCATGACCTACCACCTGATCTGGGTAATGCCAGCGTAGGGAAATACCGGGGCTCATACTGCGCCCTTTGTTTCTTTGCGTCCGGCATCCCGGGCGCAATTTTTTTGGAGGTAAACAAAAATGGACGACAAGACAGAAAAACAGGTCAAAAAGGTGGCAAGCACCCACGCCCGCGTCTTGAGCGTGGTGGAGGGCGCCATGATGGTGGCCCTGGCGGTGCTGCTGGACTATCTGGCGCTCTACCACCTGCCGGACGGCGGCTCCATCACGCTGAAGATCATCCCCATCGTCTTCTTCGCCGTGCGCTACGGCTGCGGCTGGGGGGCTCTGGCGGGGTTCGTGTTCGGCGCGCTCAACTACGTGGTGGGCAACGGCATCTCCATCGACTGGACCACCATCATCTGCGACTACTTCCTGGCCTTCACCCTTCTGGGCTTCGGCGCCGGCTTTTTCAAAAAGGTCAAGCTGGGCGGGCTCTGGGGCTCTCTGGTGGGCGGCTTTTTGATGTTCCTTTCCAGCTATCTGGTGGGCGTGTTCGTTTGGGCCAGGAACCTGTCGGCGGCCGACCCCTGGGACTTCTTGGGTATGACTTTCACCAACCCCTGGTTCTACTCCTTTGTCTATAACATCACCTGGGCCGGCCCCTGCATCATCCTCGCCGTCATCGTCTTCGCGCTCCTCTACCAGGTCAAGCCCGTGGCAAAACTCCTCAATGGCGGGGACCTGAAATAAAATACGAAAGCGCCGCGCATCGCGGCGCTTTTTTGTGCTGTTTTGGGGGTTGCATTCGCGGGGGAAACATTCTATAATATGTGTAATTATGCTTAGGAGGCGGATCTATGGACGAAAAAACTTTGGCGTTTATCAATCTCCACGCCGTTCTGGGCGGGCTTACCAGGCTCTGCGAGCTGGACGGCGAGTGCAGGAGACTTATTTCCGGCAAGAGCATGGCCATCGGCATCGCCGTCAAGGACGGGCCCGAGGGCACCATCCGCTTTGAAAAAGGCGCCTGCACGGTGACGGAGGGCATCGACAAGTGCGACATAAAGCTGCCCTTCTCCTCCTGCAAAAAGTTTAACGGCCTCATCGACGGCACGGTGACGCCCATCCCCAGCAAGGGCTTTACCAAAATCGGCTTCCTCCTGAAGGAATTCACGGCCCTGACGGACAAGCTCACGGCGTACCTCCGGCCGGCGGAGGGCGCCCTCAACGACCCGGAATTTTTCAGGATAAGCACCACCATCATGTTCCACCTCATCCTGGACGCCGTGGCCCAGATCGGCAACGTGGACAAGGTGGGCAAAGCCAGCGCCTCCTACATCGTGGACGGGGACGTGCGCATCGCCATCGAGGGCGGCCCGGAGGGCCACATCCACGCCCGGAATCACCGCCTCACCGCCGTCCACACCCCCACGGACAGCCCCATGAGCTACATGGTGTTCACCTCCATGGAGAACGCCCGGGAGCTCTTTGACGGCAAGGTCAACGGCGTGGTGTGCGTGGGCCAGGGCAAGGTCCGCGTGGGCGGCATGATCTCCATGGTTGACAATGTAAACAGGATCCTGGACCGCGTGTCCATGTATTTGGCGTGAGGTGAGAGCATGAGAAAGGTTTACGAGTACCCCAAATCCCGGGCCGCCTTTGAGCGGGCCTGCAAGGTCATCCCCTCCGGCATCTACGGCCACCAGGGCCCCGCGGAGGGCTGCTACGTCCCGGTGGAGGCGTTCCCGCTCTACTCCTCCCGGGCCCAGGGCAGCTACCTCTGGGACCTGGACGGGAACAAATTCATCGACTACATGGCCGCCTACGGCCCCAACGTCTTAGGCTACAACGACCCGGACGTGGACGAGGCCGCGGCAAAGCAGCGGGCCGTCTCCGACTGCACCACCCTCCCCAATCCCGTGATGGTGGACTTCGCCGACCTCTTGGTGGAGACGGTGGCTTGCGCCGACTGGGCCTTCTTCGCCAAAAACGGCAACGACGTCACCACCTGCGCCGTGATGACGGCCCGGGCCTACACCCACCGGAAGAAGATCGTCTTCTTCAAGGGCTACTACCACGGCGTCTCCCCCTGGACCCAGAAGATCGACTACGCCGGGATCTTAGAGGAGGACGTTGCCAACAACCTCTACGTCACCTGGAACGACTTTGACGAGCTCCAGGAGGTCTTTGAAAAGAACAGGGGCGAGATTGCCTGCGTCATTGCCCAGCCCTACATGCACGGGAATTTCGCGGACAACGAGCTCCCCCGGGAGGGCTTCTGGCAGAAGGTCCGGAAGCTCTGCGACGACACGGGGACGGTGCTCATCATCGACGACGTGCGGGCCGGATTCCGGCTGGACATCGCCGGGAGCGACCACTACTTCGGCTTCAAGGCGGACCTCATTTGCTTCTGCAAGGCGCTGGCCAACGGGTACAACGTCTCGGCGCTGTGCGGGCGGGAGTTTTTGAAAAACGCCGTCTCGTCCCTGAGCTTCACGGGCTCCTACTGGATGAGCGCCGTGCCCTTTGCCGCCGGCATCGCCTGCATCCAGAAGATGAAGCGGCTTGGGTGCCCCCAGCTTCTCATCGACAAGGGCACGAAGCTGAAAAACGGCCTCATCACCACGGCCTTAAAGTACGGCTACGATCTGCACGTCACCGGCGTGCCCAGCCTCTTCTATCTGCGCATCGCCGACGACCCCACGCTGATGCTCCACCAGGAGTGGATCGCCGAGTGCGTCAAGCGGGGCGTGTTCTTCACCAACCACCACAACCACTTCATCAACGCCAGCCTCACTGACGAGGACATCGAGGACACGCTGGAGATCGCCGACGAGGCGTTTATGGTGGTGAAAGAGAGACACAGCTGAGGAATCCCTGCGGGGCTTTTAAAAGGATGCCGCCTTATGGGCGGCGGGATTTACTTTCCTCTCTTTGTATCGACAAAGAGAGGAAAGTAACAAAGGAGAGAAAACGACCAGGGGGGATTTCGATTTTCCCCCCTGGACCCCCTTTTAAAAACGACCATACAGGGGCCTGCGGGCCCCTATATGGAGAACCCCGGGGAGCCCCGCCGGGAGGCGGGTGCGCCGTCCGGGTGCGAAGCACCCCTCGGAGTACTCTATCGCAGGGGGCTGCGCCCCTTGCCCCTGCTGGGGGCTGCGGCCCCTTGCCCCCGGGGGAAGCGCGATTACGCAATGACCCAATATCACCGCAAAAATCTACCAAATCAGCTGTACGGGCCGCCGCCCACGGCGGCCCATTCCCCCGGATACGCGCACACCCCCCCTCACGACCGCAAACACAAGGGAGGCCCTATGACTTATCTTCTTAAAAACCTCAACGTCTACTATGACCGCGGCTTTCGCGCGGCGGATATATTACTTTCTGATGGCATCGTTGCCGCCATGGGCTCCGGCCTTTTTGTTGGCGGCGGCGCTGCCGTTTTTGATTTTCACGGCGCCGCGGCCCTGCCGGGGCTCATCGACCCCCACGTACACCTGCGGGAGCCGGGGTTTGAATACAAGGAGACTGTTCGCTCCGGGACCCTGGCGGCGGCCCGCGGCGGGTACACGGCGGTGTGCGCCATGCCGAATTTAAAGCCCGTGCCGGACACCTTAGAGCATTTGAACGTTGAGCTCCATATCATCGCCCGGGACGCCGCCGTGGCCGTGGCCCCCTACGGCTCCATCACAAAGGGCGAGGCGGGCGCGGAGCTTTCGGATATGGCCGCCATGGCCCCCTACGCGGCCGGATTTTCCGACGACGGGCGCGGCGTGCAGTCGGAGGCGCTGATGCGCCGGGCCATGGAGACGGCGAAAAGTCTTGGAAAGCCCATCGTGGCCCACGCGGAGGACGAGAGCCTGCTCCGAAAGGGCTGGGCCGTCCATGACGGCGCCTATGCCCGGGCCCACGGCCTTGCGGGCAACGCGCCGGAGAGCGAGTGGCGCCAGGTGGAGCGGGATCTGGAGCTGGTGCGGGAGACGGGGTGCGCCTACCACGTCTGCCACGTCTCCACCAAAGAGACGGTGGGCCTTGTGCGCCTTGCCAAGTTCGAGGGGCTGGACGTCACCTGCGAGACGGCCCCCCACTACCTGACGCTGACGGACGGGGACCTGTCGGACGACGGGCGCTTTCGCATGAATCCGCCCATCCGCTCGGCGGAGGACCGGGACGCCCTCATCGAGGGGCTCTGCGACGGGACGGTGGACATGATCGCCACGGACCACGCCCCCCACTCAGCCGCGGAGAAGTCCGGGGGCCTGGAGGGGAGCCTCAACGGCATTGTGGGGCTGGAGTGCGCCTTCCCGGTGCTGTATACAAGGCTGGTCCGGGGCAGAATCACCAGCCTTGAGCGGCTTGTGGAGCTCATGAGCGCCGCCCCGGCCAGGCGCTTCGGCCTCCCCGGCGGGGCCATTGAGCCGGGAAAGCCGGCGAATATCGGAATCTTCGACCTGGAGCACGAATTTAAGATCGACTCCTCGAAATTCCTCTCCCTGGGCCGCGCCACCCCCTTTGACGGGTGGAGCGTCTACGGCCGGTGCCTCATGACCGTGGCGGACGGGAAGATCGCGTGGAGGGACACAGATGAACAATGAAATATTTGAAATAATTGCCAACCGGCCCGTCGCCAAAAATACCCTTGAGATGGTTCTCTCCGGGGACACGGAGGGCATAGCGCCGGGGCAGTTTGTGAATTTGAAGTTGGACGGCTTTTATCTCCGGCGGCCCATCTCCGTGTGCGACTTCGGGCCGGGGAGGCTCACCCTTATCTATAAGGTCGTGGGCCGCGGAACGGAATATATGGCGGGCCTGGGGCCGGGGGCGAGGCTCGACGTCCTCACCGGCCTTGGCAACGGCTACGATACCGCCCCCTCCGGGGAGCGTCCCCTGCTCATCGGCGGCGGCGCGGGGGTCCCGCCCCTCTACGCCCTGGCGAAAAGGCTGCTGGCGGAGGGGAAAAGGCCCGCGGCCATCCTGGGCTTCAACTCGGAGGACGAGATTTTTTACAGGGACGAGTTCTCCGCCCTGGGGGTGGAAACGGCCGTCACCACGGCGGACGGCTCTTACGGCATCCGGGGCTTTGTCACCGACGCCATGGACAGGCCCTACACCTATTTTTACACCTGCGGCCCCGGGCCCATGCTCCGGGCCGTCTACGATAAGTCCGTCACCTCCGGGCAGTTCAGCTTCGAGGAGCGGATGGGCTGCGGCTTCGGGGCCTGCATGGGCTGTACCTGCAAGACCAAAACCGGCCACAAGCGCGTCTGCAAGGACGGGCCGGTGCTGACAAAGGAGGAGATCGTATGGTG
This sequence comes from uncultured Oscillospiraceae bacterium, assembly GCA_947632155.1. Taxonomy (GTDB): domain Bacteria; phylum Bacillota; class Clostridia; order Oscillospirales; family Oscillospiraceae; genus RUG626. Next base: position 41,992 of record CANROF010000001.1, on the reverse strand, counting down.
AATACGTCCGTCACCCTCTCGGGGCTGACCCTGGATAACCCGGTGATCCCCGCCAGCGGCACCTTCGGCTACGGGTACGAGTTCGCGGAGATCTACGACATCAACTGCCTCGGGTCCTTCTCCTTCAAGGGCACCACCCGGGAGCCCCGGTTCGGCAACGAGCCGCCGCGCATCGCGGAGTCGGCCTCCGGGATGCTCAACGCCGTGGGACTTCAAAATCCCGGCATCGACAGGGTGATCTCCGAGGAGCTTCCAAAGCTCCGGCGGGTCTTCCACAAGCCCGTGGTGGCCAATATCTCCGGCTTTTCCATCGACGAGTACGTGGAGTGCTGCGGGCGCATCGACAGGGAGGAGGGCGTTGGCCTCATCGAGGTCAACATCTCCTGCCCCAACGTCCACAATGGCGGCATGAGCTTCGGGACGAGCCCGGAGAGTGCCGCGGCGGTCACCCGGGCGGTCAAGGCCGTCACGAAAAAGCCCGTCTACATGAAGCTCTCCCCCAACGTCACGGACATCGCCGCCATCGCCCGGGCCTGCGAGGACGCGGGGGCGGACGGGATAAGCCTCATCAACACCCTCATGGGCATGCGCATCGACCTCAAGCGCCGCGCGCCGGTTCTTCGCAACGTCACCGGCGGCCTGTCCGGCCCCGCGGTGTTCCCGGTGGCCCTGCGGATGGTGTGGCAGGTCTACGAGGCCGTCAAGATTCCCATCATCGGCATGGGCGGCGTGTCCGGCGCCGAGGACGTCATCGAGATGATGCTGGCGGGCGCCACGGCGGTGGAGGTGGGGGCCGCCAACTTAGTGGACCCCCTGGCCTCAAAGAAAATCGTGGAGGCGCTGCCCGCTGTCTGCGAGCGGCTGCACATGGAAAATTTAAAGGACATCATAGGAGGAGCGCATCATGGGTAAGGACGTCATCGTGGCCTGCGATTTTGCCGGCGCCGGACAGACGCTGGAGTTTTTGGACAAATTCGGCACGGCCCGGCCCTTTGTGAAGATCGGCATGGAGCTCTACTACGCCGAGGGGCCGGACATCGTGCGGAAGATCAAGGAGCGGGGGCACAAGATCTTCCTGGATCTGAAGCTCCACGACATCCCCAACACCGTAAAGAAGGCCATGGCGGTGCTCTCGGGCCTCGACGTGGACATGACGAATCTCCACGCCGGGGGCGGCGTCGAGATGATGAAGTACGCCTTAGAGGGCCTGACCCGCCCGGACGGCACGCGGCCCATCCTCATCGCCGTCACCATGCTGACCAGCATTTCCCAGAGCGTAATGGAAAACGAGTTGGGGATAGCCGGGCAATTGCCCGAGACGGTGATCCGCTACGCCAAAAACGCCGCCGCGGCGGGCCTGGACGGCGTGGTCTGCTCGCCCCTGGAGGCGAAAGTGGTCCACGAGGCCTGCGGCGCGGGCTTTGTCACCGTCACCCCCGGCGTGCGCTTTGCCGGCGGGGACGCGGGGGACCAGAAGCGGGTGATGACCCCCGCGGAGGCCAAAAAAATCGGCTCCGACTACATCGTGGTGGGCCGCCCCATTACCGCCGCCCCCGACCCGGAGGAGGCGTACCTCCGCTGCGTCCGGGAGTTTGTGGGCTGATGGCCGTACAGTACGCCCTTTTCGACCTGGACGGGACGCTGACGGACCCCAGGGAGGGCATCACCCGCTCCGCCGCCCACGCGCTGCGGCACTTCGGCGTGGAGGCGGACCCGGAGAGCCTCACCTCTTTCATCGGCCCGCCGCTTATCGAGACGTTCCCGATGTTCGGCATCCCGGAGGACAGGCTTTCCGAGGCCGTCAGCAAATTCCGGGAGTATTTCGAGCCCCGGGGGTGGATGGAGAACGTCCCCTATCCCGGCGTTGAAAAGGCCCTGGAGCGGCTGCAAAAGGCCGGAATCTCCCTGATTTTAGCCACCTCCAAGCCGGAGAAGTTCGCAAAGCGCATTATGGAGCGCTTCGATTTGGCAAAATATTTCACCCTCCTGTGCGGAGCGCCCATGGACGAGCGCCAGGCCGGCAAGGCCGCCGTCGTGGCCCGCGCCATCCGGGAAGCCGGCGTCGCGGATCTCTCCCAAGCCCTCATGGTGGGCGACCGCCGCCACGACGTGGAGGGCGCACGCCAAAACGGCCTCGACACCGTGGGCGTCCTCTGGGGCTACGGCAGCAGGGAGGAGCTGGAGACGGCGGGCGCGAGGTACCTGGCGGCGGATTTGGCGCAGATGGAAGAAATCCTTTTGCAATAACCGCGAAAAGCCCGGAGATCGACGACAGACGGGCCGCCGGGGACGGCGGCCCCTACATTAACTCGGGTGGGCGTTCTGGGCGCGTGCCCCCTGGTCCGCCGTACGGGCCGCCGCCCACGGCGGCCCTGAAGGGACAGCAAATATTACCCCGGAGGTAAAATATGTGCTTTATACTAATCCCTGATCAAAATCTCAAATTCGCCTATTTTGTGAGGGAGCTGGAAACCGGGTATGTGGTCCTTGGGGACAACTAGCACTTTTGGGGGTACACGCTCTTTCTCTACAAGCACCGCGAGGGGGAAAACGGAGCTCTTCCATTTAGAGCTGGAGGACATGAAGAGCCGCCTCCGGGCGGAGCTTGACAAGCTAAAAATTAAGTGAATATTCCACAGGAGGAACGAACATATGGAGGCCTACAAGCACGAATTTATTGAATTTTTAGAGTCGGCGGGGGTTTTGAAGTTCGGGGACTTCACCGCCAAATCCGGGCGGAAGATTCCCTACTTCATCAACGCCGGGGACATCAAGACCGGGGAGCAGATCGCGCGCCTGGGGGAGTTTTACGCCCGGGCGTACTTGGAGCACCTGGGGAGGAAGAAAACCGTCCTCTTCGGGCCGGCGTACAAGGGCATCCCCATCGCTGTCTCCGCCGCCGCGGCGCTGGCGCGGGAGGGCCTCGACGTGCCCTTCTGCTTTAACCGCAAGGAGGCCAAGGACCACGGCGAGGGCGGCACCATCGTGGGCTGGAAGCCCCAGGCCGGGGAGGAGATCGTCATCACCGAGGACGTCATCACCGCCGGCACCGCCATCCGGGAGAGCATGGAGATTTTGTCTGGGCTGGAGGGCGCGAAGGTCGCGGCCTGCCTCATCATGGTCAACCGCGGCGAGCGGGGCAAGACGGAGAGGGGCGCCATGGAGGAGATCGAGGAGGAATTCGGCTTCCCGGTCTATTCCGTGGTGGACGTCTACGACATCATCGAGTACCTGGAGGAAAAGCCGGAGAACGCCGAAAACGTGCAGCGTATCCGCGACTATCTTGCCGTGAACGGAGCGAAAAAATGAGAAGTCTTATTGATATTGCCGACCTCACCGTTTCGGAGATCGACGCCCTCATCGCCAAGGCCCAGGACATCATCGCCGATCCCGACAAGTACGCGGAAAAATGCCGGCGAAAAAAGCTGGCGACCCTCTTTTACGAGCCCTCCACCCGGACGCGCCTGAGCTTTGAGTCCGCCATGCTGGAGCTGGGGGGACAGGTCATCGGCTTTTCCGAGGCCCAGTCCAGCTCCGCCTCCAAGGGGGAGAGCGTGGCGGACACCGCCCGGGTCATAAGCTGCTTTGCGGACATCATCGCCATGCGCCACCCCATGGAGGGCGCGCCCCTGGTGGCGGCCATGAACGCCAGTATCCCCGTGATCAACGCCGGGGACGGCGGCCACAACCACCCCACCCAGACCCTCACGGACCTCCTCACCATCCAGCGGGAAAAGGGGAGGCTCCACCACATGACCGTGGGCTGCTGCGGGGATCTGAAATTCGGGCGCACCGTCCACAGCCTCCTTGGGGCCATGAGCCGGTATGAGGGCGTGGATTTTGTGCTCATCTCCCCGGAGGAGCTGCGCGTCCCCGAGCACGTCCGCACCGATATTTTAAAGGCCCGCGGCGTCACCTACCGGGAGACGGAGTCTTTGCAGGAGGCCATGCCGGACCTGGACGTCCTCTACATGACCCGGGTCCAGCGGGAGCGGTTTATTTCCGAGGCCGACTACGTGCGCTTAAAGGACACCTACATCCTGACGCCGGACAAGCTCGCCACCGCCAAGCCCGACCTCTCCATCCTCCACCCCCTGCCCCGGGTCAACGAGATCTCCGTGGCCATTGATAAAGACCCCCGGGCCTGCTACTTCAAGCAGGTCCTCAACGGCAAATACATCCGCATGGCCCTTATTCTGATGCTTCTGGAGGTGGAGTAAATGCTTATCGGAACCATCGTGGACGGTATCGTCATCGACCACATCCCCGCCGGGCGCGGTATGGAGCTCTACCGCTATCTGGAGCTGGACAAGCTCAACTGTGAGGTGGCCCTCATCAAAAACGCCTCCAGCGGCAAGCGGGGGAAGAAGGATATTTTGAAGATCAACGAGGTCATCGACCTCAATTTCGACCTTTTGGGCTACATCGACCCCCACATCACCGTGAATATCATCAAGGACGGCCAGCGGGTGGAGAAGCGCCACCCGGACCTGCCGGAGGAGATCCACGGGGTCATCCGCTGCAAAAATCCCCGCTGCATCACAAGCGTGGAACAGGAGATCGAGCACATCTTCAAGCTCACCGACCGGGAGAAGCGGACGTACCGGTGCATTTACTGCGATACGAAGGCAAAATAAGCTGGCTCGAAAGCCCTGACGGGCTTTCGATGCCAAGGGGAACGTGCGGACAAAAATTCTGAATTTTGCGAAATTCAGAATTTTTGTCCTGCTGTCGATTTTTGCGCACGGCCCGCAGGGCCGCACACGAAAATCGACAAAAGGGATTTTTTCCGACGTACATGCCGCCGGAAAAAATGTTGAATTTGGAGTTTTTGAGGGGTGCAACTGACAGTTGCGGAAATTCAAAGCGCCGGTTTGCAGACAAACCGGCGCTATTTAGGTATAATAAGCGGCGAAAGGGGGCTTTCACATGAGCCTTGGAACGAATTTGTATGCCCTGCGCGCGCGGGCGGGGCTGAGCCAGGACGCCCTGGCCGAGCGGCTGGAGGTGTCCCGGCAGTCGGTGTCGAAGTGGGAGACGGACGCCTCCGTGCCGGAGCTGGAAAAGCTCATCCGGCTTGCGGAGATGTTCAACGTGACGCTGGACGAGCTTGTGCGCGGCGACGTCACCGCCGCGCCGGCCGCCCTCGCGCCGGAGGCGCCGGAGGGCATGGAGCCCGCGCCGGAGATCTTTGAATGGGAGCCCCCGGAGCCCGGACCGGAGGGCCCGGAGCGGCCCTCAACCCGCCCGCCCGTGTCCCACGGGCAGCGGGTCACCGGGAACGCGCTCCTCATCACGGCGGCGGCGCTGACGGCGGCGCTGACGCTCTTTTTGGGGATTTTAGGCCTTCTCCTGGCCGGGTCGCTGGACCTCCTCCTCATCCCCTGCGGCATCCTCTGCCGCCGCTGTCCCAAGCGGGCGGGGCTGTGGTGCGCCTGGGCGGTGTGGCTCTGGGTGGACGGGTACATCGTGGCGAATATGGGCATCTCCACCGGGGCGTTTTTGGTGCTGTTCACCGGAAATCCGGAGCTTTTGCTGGGAATGGCCGGGAAGCTCGTCCTCTCCGGCGTCATGCTGGCCGTCATCGCCGCCATGACGGCCTGGACCGCCTGGTCCTTCCGCCGCACGCCGCTCTCGCGCACGCCGGGCCACATCGCCCTGGCAGCGGCGCTCTGGGCCGGGCGCGTCGGCCTTGGTTATGCCATCGTCCCCATCCACAACGCCATCATCCGCTCAAACCTCCACTCGCTCCTCGGCACAGTCAACCCGCTCCTCATGCTACTCCAGGACACCCTCACCGCCGCCGCCGTGGTCGTGACCGTGACGCTGATGGTGAAGAGGGAAAAAGAGTAAAATGCACGTCCGCCTCCGGCACCCGGCAGGGGCAAGGGGCGCAGCCCCCGCAGCAGGGGCAAGGGGCGCAGCCCCCAACGCAGGGGCAAGGGGCGGCAGCCCCCTGCGATAGAGCGTTCGCGTGGGTGCTCCGCACCTCCAACGGCGCGCAAACTTTCCGTGGGGCTCCCCGGGGGCTTCCAAAGGGGGCCCGAAGGCCCCCTTTGGTCGTTTCAAGGGGATTGTCAAGGGGGAAATCGAAATCCCCCTTGACCCGCCTTTTCGCCCCTTTGTTACTTTCCGCGCTTTTGGCGGGACAAAAGCGTGGAAAGTAAGTCCGCCGCCCAAAGGGCGGCATCCTTTAAAAAGCCCCCGCAGGGCCCCACCGGGGCCGGCACAGTGTCCGGCCCCTACATCGGGGGAGAGGCAGGCCCCCCCTATATCTCTCCCTTCCTCCGCCGCACAAAATACAGCGTGAACTCAAAAACGATCATGCACATCCACCCCGCGGCGCAGGCGTAGGCCTCGCCAACGATGCCCAGGGCCGGCACCCACAGCCAGACGCAGACCGTGCGGACGCTTATCTGGATGATGGTGGAAATCAGCACCACCGTCATGGACCCCAGGCCCCGGAAAAAGCCCTGGATGGCGTTGGTGAGGCCCGGCATGATGAAAAACCACGCTTTCACCGCCAGGTACGCCACACCCGCCTCCACGATCTGCGGGCTTTCGTCCGGGGACAGGAGCCGCATGGCCGGGGCTTTCAAAAGCTGGACGATGAGGAAGATGACGGGGTAGTAGCAGCAGGTGATGAGGAGCCCCTTTTTGAAGGACTCCCGTACCCGCTCCCGGTCCCCCTTGCCCCGGTTTTGGGCGGCGCAGGTCATGATGGCGCTGCCCAGGCTCTGGGTGGGGATGCGGGCGTAGTCGTCGATGCGGCAGGCCCCGTTGAAGGCGTCCACCGCCACCACGCCCTGGAGGTTGATGGTCCGCTGGATGAGCAGCTTCCCCACGGGCTGGGCCGCCTGCTGGAGGGCCGTCAGGGCCCCGTTTTTCACTGTCTCGCGCAAAAGAGCGCCGTCCACCCGGAATTCCCCGCGCTTAACGGACAGCTCCGGGACGCGCCGCCGTATCCACCAGAGGCACAGCCCCACGCTTGCGGCCTCGGCGATGACGGTGGCCAGTCCCGCCCCGGCCACGCCCAGCTTCAGCGCCGCCACAAAGAGCAGGTCCAGGCATATGTTGATGCCGCAGGAGATCCCCAAAAACCATACGGAGGTCCTGGAGTCCCCAATGGCGCGGAGGGCGGAGGAGAGGATATTGTATTGAAATGTGAATAAAAAGCCCACGAAGATGATGCGCAGATACACGAGGGCCATGTCGAAAGCCGCCTCCGGGGCCTTGATGAGCCGCAGGAGCTCCGGCGCCAGCGCCATACCCGCCAAAAACACCGCCAGGGAGAAGAAGAGCCCGAAAATGACGGTGGTGGAGAACTCCCGCCGCAGCCTTTCCCGGTCCCCGGCGCCGTAAAAGCGGCTCATGAGCACCGACGCGCCGATGCCCATGCCGGAGGCCCCCAGCACCATGACGGTCATGATGGGGTCCGACACGCTCACCGCCGCCAGGGCATCCTGGCCCAGATTTTTCCCGATGATCACGGAGTCCGCGGCGTTGTAGGTGAGCTGCATGATGTTCCCCAGCACCATGGGCACCGTATATCGCAAAAGATGCCGCCCAATAGAGCCGCGCGTCATATCCGCCTTAGCCATCCCGTCGCCTCCCGGAGGTTTTTTGGCTATTATACAACCGAAACGGGGAAGCCATCACCCGTCCCTGCTTACGGTGCCGTAGTTGAAGAGGACCGGCTTTACATCCGGGGTCAGGGGGGCGAAGGTGAAGCCCTTTTCCCGGAGGCCGGCGATTATCTGCGGGAGGGCCTGGGCGGTGGTGGTGCGGTAGTAGGAATCGTGCATCAGCACAAAGCCCCGGCTGACAGCGCTGTCCCGGAGAATATTGTTGGTGATGGACTCGGCGGAGACGGTGTAATTCACCGCGTCCCCGGCGGACATGTTCCAGTCGCAGGGCACGAAGCCCCGGCGAAGCATCTCCGCCATCATCTCCTCCATGAAGCTGTAGGCGTAGCCGTTGTTGCTGCCGCCGGGGAAGCGGAAGTAGGTGGGGGCCACGCCGGTGGTGTCGCGGATGAGGCAGAAGACCTTGTACATGTCGTCCAGGAACGCCGTGGTGCTGGAGTAGATCTTATAGTAGTCGTGGGACCAGGAGTGCATGGCCACGGTGTGGCCGGCGTCGTAGATCTCCTTGACTTTCGCCCGGTTCCCGTCGGCGGAGGAGCCCACGATGAAGAAGGTGGCCTTCACATCCTCCTGGGCCAGGGTGGCCAAGATCTCGTCGGTGCGGGCGGAGGGGCCGTCGTCAAAGGTGAGGTAGATGACGTTCTGCTCCACCTTGTCCGCCGTGAGGGGCTGGGGCGCGTAAAAATCCGGGTAGAGCTTCTGGTACTCCGGCCCCTCCGGGTCAAAGGGGTGCTGGGCGGAGAGCTCCTCTATTTGGGCCTGGGCCTCGGTAAGCTCGCCCGTGACGCGGGTCAGGTCCTCCCGGAGTCCGTCGCGCTCGCCGGTGACGGCTTCCAGCTCCGCCTGAAGGGCGTCCCGGGCGCCGGTGATGTCCGAAAGCTCCCCGTTCAGGGCGTCGATTTGGGTCTGGGCGTCGCTCCTGGCGGCCTCCAGCTCCCCGCGAAGGGCCTCCGCCCCGGCCTTTTCGCCGGTAAGCTCCTCCGAGACGGCGTTGACGCGGGCGTCCAGCGCGCTTACGCGAAGCTGCCGCTCCACGCCGAAAACGGCCAGCGCCGCCGCGGCGACGGCCAGGACGATGCAAATGATTTTTTCTCTGTTCATCGTATTCACTCCTTTGGGGCCTATCACCGAAATTATACACCCCGTCCCCGCCCTTGTCACCACCAACGGCAAAATTTCGTCAAAAAACCGGCGGGCCCGGGGCATTATGTTATTCCATACAGCGAAACAGGGGCGGGTTTGGGACCCGCCCCTGTTCAATACATTCGGACTCGGAATCCGGACAGCCCGTCCGGCTTCCATACGGCGTGATCGGGGGCGGGCTTTACCCCCTTGTAGACAAATAGACCATCAGGGCGGCGGCGTCGGCGGGGCTGACGCCGGAGATGCGGCTGGCTTGACCTAAATTCTCCGGGCGGATGGCGGCGAGCTTCTCCCGGGCCTCCAGCCGCAGGCCCTGGATGGAACTGTAGTCCAGGTCCGGCGGCAGCTTTTTCGCCTCCAGCCGGTGAAATTCCTTTATCTGGCGCATCTGCTTTTCGATGTAGCCGGCGTATTTAAGCTCGATCTCCACCTCCTTCACCACCCCGGACGGAAGCTCCGGCCTGCCCGGGTCGAAGGGGGCGGAGGCGGCGTAGCCCAGGCCCGGCCGGCGGATGAGGGCGGCTATGGAAACCCCCGTGGTCACTGGGGGCTGGCCGTGCTCCGCCAAAAAGGCGTTGAGCTCCGGGGTGGGAGGGGCGAAAGCGGCCTCGCAGCGGGCCATCTCCCGCCGGACCAGCCGGTATTTTTCCAAAACCCTCTCGTATCTCTCATCGGAGATGAGCCCCAGGTCGTGGCCGATGCCGCAAAGGCGCATGTCCGCGTTGTCCTGCCGGAGATAGAGCCTGTATTCCGACCGGGAGGTCATCATCCGATAGGGCTCGTTGGTCCCACGGGTCACCAAATCGTCGATGAGGGTCCCGATGTAGCTCCCGGCCCGGTCCAATAGGAGCGGCTCCCGGCCCCGCAGCTTCAGCGCCGCGTTGACCCCCGCCACAAAGCCCTGAACGGCGGCCTCCTCATAGCCGGAGCTGCCGTTGAACTGCCCCGCGCCGTAGAGGCCGGGGATACTTTTCGCCTCCAGCGTGGGCCGGAGCTGGGTGGGGTCCACGCAGTCGTACTCGATGGCGTAGGCGTAGCGCTGAATCTGGGCGTGCTCCAGGCCGGGGATGGAGTGGACCATCTCCACCTGCACGTCCTCCGGGAGGGAGGAGGAGAGGCCCTGGATGTAGAGCTCCTCCGTCCCCAGGCCCATGGGCTCGATGAAGAGCTGGTGGCGGGTCTTATCGGGGAAGGTGACGACCTTCGTCTCGATGGACGGGCAGTACCGGGGCCCCACGCCGTCGATGACGCCGGAGTAGAGGGGCGAGCGGTGGAGGTTTTTCCGGATGATCTCGTGGGTGCGCTCATTTGTATAGGTGAGCCAGCAGACGGCCCGGTTCTCGGGCGGCGTCTCCCCGTCGAAGGTAAAGGGCTCGGGCCGGGCATCCCCGGGCTGGAGCTCCATTTTGGAAAAATCCACGCTCCGGGCGTTTATCCTGGGGGGCGTCCCCGTCTTGAAGCGCCGGAGGGACAGGCCCAGCCCCCGCAGGCACTCCGCCAGGGGCCCGGAGGCGTGCATCCCGTCGGGGCCGCTCTCCGCCGTCACGTCCCCCACGATGGTCCGGCCCATGAGGTACGTGCCCGTGGCGACCACCGCCGCGCGGCAGCGCCACACCGCCCCGGAGGCGGTGACCACGGCGGAGACAGCGCCGTTCTCCGTGCGGATCTCCGTGATCTCCCCCTGGATGAGGCGCAGATGCTCCTGGCGCTCTAAGGTCCCCTTCATGACCTTCTGGTATTCCCGCCGGTCCGCCTGGGCCCGGAGGGACCAGACGGCGGGGCCCTTGCCCAAATTCAGCATCCGGTACTGGATGCAGGCCCTGTCCGCCGCGGCGGGCATCTCGCCCCCCAGGGCGGAGAGCTCCCGGACCAGGTGGCCCTTGGCGGTGCCGCCGATGGCGGGGTTGCAGGGCATATTCCCCACGGCGTCCAGATTGACGGTGAAGCAGACGGTATCAAGGCCCAGCCTGGCGGAGGCCAGGGCCGCCTCTATCCCGGCGTGGCCCGCGCCGATGACGGCCACGTCGCAGCTCCCGGCGTCGTATCCCATACATAACACCTCGTTTCCTTTACCGCACCATTTTACCCCCGAAGCGTCATTAAATCAACACTATATCGCAACTATTGAACAATTTGTAAATTCCGGCAGATTTTAATTCTTATTTAATAATTATGTGTTTTAATGAAAATACCAAATAAATTGAACGAGGGTGTTCTGATGAATATAGCCAAAATTATGGTCCCGAAGGCCCTGACGGTGTGCCTCCAGTCCGGCACGACGCTTCGCGAGGGCATTGAGATCATGCGCGCCCACGGCTACACCGCCATCCCCGTCCTTGACGGCGAGGGGCGTTTTCTGGGGTGTGTCAACGACAGGGATTTCCTGCGCTGTATCGTGGCCCTTGGCAGCTACAGCGCCCAGAGATTTGACCGCATGACGGTGGGGGAGATCCTGCGCCGCGACTTCTGCCCGCCGGTGTCCATCACCGCCAGCGGCGACGAGGTCATCGACGCCGCCCTCCGGCAGAATTTCGTCCCCGTGGTGGACGACCGGGGCTGTCTTTGCGGCATCGTCACCCGCCGCATGATCATCGCGGAGCTGTCCGGCCGTGAGATTCCCCCCTTTGACGGAGAATTCACCGAGGAATAAGTCGATTTCCCATTTAAAAAGCGCTTCGGTCCTCCCGAAGCGCTTTTTTTGTGGAAATTTTACTCGTACTTCGCCGCCAGCCTCGCCGGCGGGAGGCGGAGGAGGGGGAACAGCGGCAGGACGGAAACCAGCAGGTAGTAGGCCGTTATCCCAAGTCCCATGAGGGCCGCGGCTCTCACGGGGAGGAGAATCGACGCGGCCAGGGAGGTCCACCGGTGCAGCGCGGCCACCGCCCCCCAGGTCAGGAGCGCCGCGGGGACCACGGCGGTGAGGGCCGCCAGCAGCGCCTCCGTCAGGAAGATGGCGTACAGCTTCCCCCCGGGTATCCCCAGGAGCCTGTACACCGCCAGGAGCTGTATCCGCTCCCGCGCCTGGGTCCGGCACAAAAGGCACAGCATCACGAGGCACACGGCGATGACGGTCAGCGTGATGATGCTCCGGGCGTCGGCCTTCATCCGGACGGCGTCGGTGTAGGCGTCGTGCTGACTTTGATAGGGGTCGGACCAGGTGATGATGGTGTCCTCCGTGCGCAGCTCCGCCGAGCGCAGGTACTCCATCATGGCGGCCTTGTCCCGGCAGTAGAGGAGCACGTCCGGATCTCTGGCGGAGAGGATGCTGATCGTATCGAGCAGCTCGTCGGCCACAATGATATAGGCCGGCTCGCCCTCCGGCAGGTACAGCACGTCCCGGATCGTCAGGAGCATCGCGGGGGAGGTGCTGAGCCGGTAGGGGTCGCCCACGTTGTCGGAATAGACGCTCCCCGCCGTCGTGAGGTTGACGATGCAGTCATCCGCGGCGAGCTCCACGTCCGGGCCCACGGCATCGGGGTACACCCGCTTGGCCTCGGAGAGGGATATGACGTTGATGCCCCCGTTGCGCAGGGCCAGCCGCAGCTCCGTTCCGGCGTAGACCGAGGGCTCCCCGCTGTCGCAGATGCCCACGATGGTGGGGTTGAAGCGGCGGCTCTCGATGTTCAGCTCCACATCCAGGAAGAAGGAGATGTCGTCGATGCTGTTGCTGATGATGTTGTCCTCGGCGTTCAGCGCGTCCTCCAGGACCTGCCTGTCAACCACGATCTCGGTGCCTCTTTCGGGCATACGCCCACACAGGAGCGTGGAGGGGTCCAGGGCGTCGATGGGCGCGAAGCTGTACGCGTAGGGCATGTAGAGCTTGACCGCGTCAAGCTGCAGGTAGACGCCGGCGGAGAAGGACATCCGCACCGTGGAGAAAGGCATGATCTCGAATTGCTGCCCCTCCTGCCGGAGCTCTGTGAGAAAATCCTGCTGGCGTGAAAGGAGGGACGACCCGTCCTCCGCCAGGGACTCCCCCTGGTTGAAGGTGAGCCTCAGGATGTGGGAATCGTTGGTGATGAAGTCCTCCGGATTCAAGGTCGCCAGGTGCAGGTAGTCCCCCACCGTCAGCAGCGTCAGGACCGTCAGCAGGACCAGGAAGGCCCGCATCCACAGATACCGCATCCCCCGTCCGCGGGAGAGCTCCCGGGCCTCCCGGGCGATCATGGGCAGGGTGACGCCCCGCCCGGGGCGGACGTGGCCGGCCTCCTTGCAGTCGAAAAGGGCCGTCTGCGTCTCGCTCCCCCGGTCCAGCTCCTCTAACTTCACGGTGGGGCTGGGTCCCTCCTGAATCACCGGCAGATCGGCGGCGCCGCCCAGGGAGGCGGCCCGGGTGTCGTCTAACTTCAAAACGATCCTGTTGCGCAAAACGGCCACGGTGATATGGGCCGGCGCCGCGCCATTCTCCTGGAGGACGCGCAGCGTCACCGCGCCCTCCTGAAGCTCCCGGTCCTCCAGCTCCCCGGCGTAGACGGCCTTGTCGGAGCCCCCGGACAGCGCCTCCCGCTCCCACTCCTCCGTATCGCCGGAGACGGCCCCGTCGGACAGGCGTATGATCCGGTCCGCGAAAAAGCGGGCGATGCGCTCCTCGTGGGTGACCATCACCACCAAGCTCTCCCGGGAGGCCGCCCGCAGCAGGGCGCAGACGGCGCGGGTGTTGTCCTCGTCCAGATTTCCCGTGGGCTCGTCGGCGAAGATGACCCGGGGCCGCCGCGCCAGGGCCCGGGCGATGGCCACCCGCTGCTGCTGGCCGCCGGAGAGCTCCCGCACCCGGCGGCGCAGGTAGAGCTCCATGTCCACGGCCCGCAGGGCCTTGCGCACCCGGTCCAGCTTCTCCCGGTGGGTGAGGCCCAGGCTGTGGAGGCCCAGGTAGACGTTGTAGGCCACGGTGTGGTCCTCCAACAGGTAATAGTTTTGGAAAATATAGCCGAAATTCCTGTCCCGCTCCAGCTCAAAGGTCCGCTGGCCGCAGCGGGTGAAGACGCGGTCGTCCAAGGCGACGGTGCCGCTGTCAAATCTGTCAAGGCCGCCGATGGCGTTGAGCAGGCTGGTCTTTCCGCAGCCGGAGGGGCCCAGGATGCACACGAAGCCCCTGTCCGGAAGCGTCAGGGTCACGTCCCGGAGGGCCCGGGAGTCCTTTCCCCGGACGCGCTCATAGGTCTTGTTGAGGTTTTTTACTTCAATCATGCCGCCTCCGCCTCCTCGTCAAGGTCCAGGTCCGCGTACCGCTCCGCCAGGGGGAAGACCTGACGGGAGAGATAGTGGAGGATCCACACCCCCGCCAGGGCGGTGAGGGCGATATGCACCGCGGACAGCAAAACGGCGTATTTCAGGGGCAGATACCGGATGAGCTCCGCGATCTTCTCCACCCCGGCCCCGCCGGCGATCCATATGCCCAGCACGCCCAGGGCCTGTCCCACGGCGGTGAAGAAGAGGAGCTGCCACGCCACGGAGCGCCTGGCCGTCCTCCCGGTGAGGCCGATGTTGGCGAGGAGCCGGAAGGTGTCGGACTGGGCGGAGAACATCACCCGCAGGAGCACGATCTGTAAGATCGCCACGGCGAGCAGCGCCAGAATGCAGACCTTCAGCGTCTGGACGCGCTCCGCCGCCAGCTCCGGGTCCTGCTTGGTGGAGCCCAATCTGTACACCGAGACGGCCGCAAAGCCCATATCCTGGAGCTGATCCAGCACCTGGTCGGTGTAGGCGTAGTCCTCGATGGTGACGGAAACCTGCCGGGGCGTGGCCCAGGTGAGCCGGTCAAACATGGAGGGACTGACCTCCATGAGCCTCAGGGGCCTCCAGGACACCTCCTTGTACTCCAACATCAGCAGCGTCACGGGGTCGTTCTGATCCTCCGGGTCGCGGCTGTCGAGGACCGCGTAATTGAAGGTCACGCCGGTATCCTCATCCACGTCCCCCGCGTAGCCCGCCGTATAGCCGATGGGACGCTGCCCGCTGTCCACGACCACACAGCCGCTGTAGCCGATATACTGATTGCCCCGGAACCAGCCGTCGGCGTAATAGGGGTCCACCGCCTTCGCGGTGCGTTTTACAAAGTTGTAGGTCCCGACAATGTGGCCGTTTTCCAGGCCCTCCAGGTCCTCCACCGGCAGATAGAGGTAGCGGTACGGCTCGTTGGAGGCGCCGTGCAGCTCCATCCCCTGGCGGAAAAACCGGCCCACGTCCTTATGGAAAACCAGGCCCTGGCCGTAGTCCGTGGTCCCCACCACGGTCATCTCCACGTCCACGCAGGCGCCGAGCTCCCAGTTGTTGAAGTCCGCCAGATACACCGTCACCTTGTCGCCGATCTTCAAATCGGGGTCCGAGGTCAGCACCTCGTAAAAGCTTTCGGGGAGACGCCCCTCCAGCACGGGGGAGCGGCCTCCGGGCAGCATGGGCACCGTAGTCACGAAGGGCGCCGACTGCGCCACGGAATGGGTGGTGCTGACGCCTATCCGGTCGCCGGTGACGGGGTCAGTCTCCACCATGTTGTAGCTCAGGCGGTCCACGCCCTCCCGGTAGCCGTACTGGGCGTCGCAGGCGTCGCCCCACAGCTCCAGGGCCGTCACGTGGGGCGCCTTCAGGATCCTGTCACAGTCCTCCTGGGTGAGGGAGGACCTGAGGGGCGCCACCATGATCCTGGTCTTGCTGCCGTTTCGGAAGGCGGAGTCGTCATAGATTCTGGTGGGCGTGTCGTCCAGGGACATGAGGAACACGCCCAGGAACGCGAACACGGCAAAGGCCGTCACAACGGAGATCAGCGCCATCAGCGCCGACCAGACGGGGCGGCTTTTTATCTGGAGCCCGGCCACATAGGGGCTCAGGGGCTTTTTCGCCTCCCGGGGGCGCCGCGGGGCCGGTCCGGGCTCCGGGGCGGGGCGCAGGGCCGTGTCGGAGGCCACCTTCCCCTCCTGGATGACGATATGGCGGGTGGCGGTGTCCCTGGCCTCGTCAAACTCGTGGGTGATGAGGATGACCAGCCGCTCCGAGGCCGCGCCGGAGAGGAGCTCGATGACCTTGCGGCTGTTTTCGGCGTCCAGGTTGCCGGTGGGCTCGTCGGCGATGAGGATGGGCGCCGGCTTTGCCAGGGCCCTGGCGATGGACAGGCGCTGCTTCTGGCCGCTGGATAGCTTGGCCGCCCTCCGGCGGCGCAGCTCCCAGAGCTCCACCCGGCGCAGAATCTCCTCCGCCGCCTTCTTCATATCCGGGCCCTCCATGCCCGCCAGCCTCAGGGCGCTGACCACGTTGCTCAGCACTGTGGCGCCGGGGAGGATCCCGTAATTCTGGGAGATAAAGCTCACCCGGTCCCGGCGGTAGCGCTCCCAGTCCTCCCCGTCGTAGTGGGAGGTGGGGCGGCCCATAAGGAGCATCTCGCCGCTCTCATAGGGGAGTATGCCCCCCAGAACGTTGGCCAGCGTCGATTTGCCGCTGCCGCTCTCGCCGGTGACGGCCACGAATTCCCCGCGCTGAAAGCGGAGGTCCACGGAATTCAGGCCCACCACCACCGACTGCGCGCCGGTGTAGTATTTGCTGACGCCGGCCAGCTCCAGCAAGGCTTCCGCCATAAGATCACCTCCAAAATTTATTTAAGTAGTGTATTAAATCCACAGGGGTATACTTCACCCATGAGGAAATAAGTCGTATTTTTTTCATTTTAAACCACGCCGCCTGCGTTTGTCAATTCGATTTGTGCAATTTCGCGCCCTTTGCCCATTTTCCGGCCCGCCGCGGGGTGGTGTGATCCCATTTTCAACGCGAAGACCCGCGATCTCGCTGGCCGGGGTGGGTGGAGAAGTATTTTTTCAGCTCCTGGCCGGTGTAGCTGGCCTGGCATTCGGCGCACTCATCCGGGGTGCCGGTGAAGACCACCCGGCCGCCGCCGTCGCCGCCCTCCGGCCCCAAGTCGATGATGTGGTCCGCGACCTTGATGACGTCCAGGTTGTGCTCGATGACCACCACGGTGTTCCCCGCGTCCACCAGGCGGTCCAGGACATTGATGAGCTTCCGGACGTCGTCGGTGTGGAGGCCCGTGGTGGGCTCGTCCAGGACGTAGAAGGTGGCGCCGGTGCTCCTTTTGGAGAGCTCCGTGGCAAGCTTCACCCTCTGGGCCTCGCCGCCGGAGAGGGTGGTGCTGGGCTGGCCCAGCTTCACATACCCCAGTCCCACGTCCTGGAGGGTCCGGAGCCTGTCGGCGATCCTGGGGACGTTTTCGAAGAAGTCCACCGCCTCGTCCACGGTCATTTCCAGGACCTCGCTGATATTTTTGCCCTTGTAGCGGACCTCCAAAGTCTCCCGGTTGTACCGCTTGCCCTTGCAGACCTCGCAGGGGACGTAGATGTCCGGCAAAAAGTGCATTTCGATCTTGATGAGCCCGTCGCCCTGGCAGGCCTCGCACCGGCCGCCCCGGACGTTGAAGCTGAACCGCCCCGCGCCGTAGCCCCGGGCGCGGGCGTCGGAGGTCTGGGCGAAGAGGGCCCGGATGTCGTTGAAAACTCCCGTGTAGGTGGCGGGGTTGGAGCGGGGGGAGCGGCCGATGGGGGACTGGTCGATGTCGATGACCTTGTCCAGATACTCAAGGCCAAATATCCCCGCGTGCTTGCCCGGGCGTATCCGGGCCCGGTTGAGCTCCGCCGCCAGGGTCTTATAGAGGACCTCCGTCACAAGGCTGGATTTTCCCGAGCCGGAGACGCCGGTGACGCAGGTCATGACGCCCAGGGGGATGTCCACGTCGATATTTTTCAGGTTATTTTCCGCGGCCCCCGTGACGCGCAGGGTCCTCCCGTTCCCCTCCCGGCGCTTTGCGGGGATGGGGATGAATTTTCTCCCCGAAAGATACTGGCCCGTTATAGATTTCTCGTCCCTTTTGATCTCCTCCGGCGTGCCGGCGAAGACCACCTCGCCGCCGTGGACCCCCGCTCCGGGGCCGATGTCCACGATGTAGTCCGCGGCCAGCATGGTGTCCTCGTCGTGCTCCACCACCAAAAGGGTGTTGCCCAGGTCCCGCAGGCGCTCCAAGGTGGCGATGAGCTTTGCGTTGTCCCGCTGGTGGAGGCCGATGGAGGGCTCGTCCAGGATGTATAAAACCCCCATGAGGGACGAGCCAATCTGGGTGGCCAGGCGTATCCTCTGGCTCTCCCCGCCGGAGAGGGTCCCGGCGGAGCGGGCCATGGTGAGGTACTGGAGGCCCACGCTCTCCAAAAAGCCCAGCCGGTCCCGAATCTCCTTGAAAATGCGGTCCGCGATCAGGTGCTCCTTCTCCGAAAGGGTAGGCTGGAGGGCGTCAATGAACCGCAGCGCGTCGGTGACGGACATCTCGCAAAAGTCTGCGATATTTTTGCCCCCCACGGTGACGGCCAGGACCTCGGGCCGAAGGCGCTTCCCGTGGCAGGCGGGGCAGTCGTGGTCGGTCATGTACTGCTCCAGGTCCCACTTGGCGTAGATGGAGTTGGACTCCCGGTAGCGGCGCTCTAAGTTGGAGATGATGCCCTCAAAGGGCCGGGTCATGGTGGTGTGGCCCCGGTCGGTCACGTAATTCAGGGTCAGCGCCTCGCCCTTTGTGCCGTATAAGAGCACGTCGATGACCTCGTCCGGCAGGTCCCGGAGGGGCGTGTCCAGCCTAAAATGGTATCTTTTGGCCAAAGCGTTAAAATACATGAGGGCGATGGAGTCATTTTTGATGTTCCCCCAGCCCGAGGCCTGGATGCCGCCGTCCAGGATGGACAGCGTCATATTGGGCATAATGATGGCGGGGTCCACCTGGCGCTGGACGCCAAGTCCGGAGCACTCCGGGCAGGCCCCCAGGGGGGCGTTGAAGGAGAAAAACCGGGGGGACATCTCCTCGATGGAGATGCCGCAGTCCTCACAGGCGTAGTTCTGGGAGTAGGTGACGTCCCGCGCCTCCTCCGGGATGTTCACGGTGACGATGCCCCCGGAAAGGCCGGAGGCCGTCTCCATGGAGTCGGTGAGGCGCTGCTGGATGCCCTCCCGCACCACCAGGCGGTCGATGATAACGTCGATGCGGTGCTTTTTGTTCTTGTCGAGCTTGATCTCGTCCTCCAAGTCGTGCATCTCCCCGTCCACCCGGACCCGGACGTAGCCGCCGCGCTTGGCGTCCTCGAAAATTTTGGCGTGCTCGCCCTTTTTCCCCCGGATGACCGGGGCCATCACCATGATTCGGGTGCCCTCCGGCAGGGCCATCACCTGGTCCACCATCTGGTCCACCGTCTGCTGGCGGATCTCCTTGCCGCACTTGGGACAGTGGGGGATGCCGATGTTGGCATAGAGGAGCCGCAGGTAGTCATATATTTCCGTGACGGTCCCCACCGTGGAGCGGGGGTTGTTGTTGGTGGTCTTCTGGTCGATGGAGATGGCCGGGGAGAGGCCGTCGATGGCGTCCACGTCCGGCTTCTCCTTCTGGCCCAAAAACTGCCGGGCGTAGGCCGACAGGGACTCCACGTAGCGCCTCTGCCCCTCGGCGTAGATGGTGTCAAAGGCAAGGCTCGACTTGCCGGAGCCGGAAAGGCCCGTGAGCACCACCAATTTATCCCGCGGGAGCTCAAGGTCGATGTTTTTGAGATTGTTTTCCCGCGCGCCCTTTATGGATATGCTGTCACGCATGATAAATACCTCGCTTCAAAAAGCAGTATCTATCATTGTATCACGCCGCGGGCAAAAATAAAATCCTAAATTTCAATAATAAGAGGCTTTATTTCAATAATATTTTTACTTTCGTCACGAAATGGACATAAAATTGCGGTAGTATTTTATCATCCCAGCATTCCAGGGGCCGCGGCCCCAGAAGGAGACATCGGTATGAGCTTTGAGGAATTTGAGAGAGACGGCGCCTCGCCCCTTACGGACAGCGGCGTCGAAGCGCCCGGCCCGGAGAGCGCCGCCCCGGCGGAGCCCGGCGCGGCGCCCGAGCTAAAGTATACCGGCAGTACGAACGAGGCGCCCCCCGCATACGGCGCCCCCGCCTATGAGGCGCCCGCCCGGCCCGTTCAGCCGTACAGCTACGAAAACGACGAGCGGCGGGACTGGAGCGAGCCCATGTACGAGTCCGCCCCCGCCGTGGACCCGGACGCCTACACCCCCGGCCGCTACGCCTACGGCGCCCAGAACGTCCAGCCCGCCCCGGAGGGAACGCCCCGGAAGGCCAAGAAAAAGCACAGCTATACCTTTTTGAAAGCCGCGTGCCTGGTGGTGATCTGCGCCGTGGCCGCCGGCATCGCCAGTTGGGCGGTGGTGGACTACATGCTGGAGCACCACGCCGCCGATTTCGGCGTCCGCCGGGTGGTCTTTGGCAGCAGCCTGGGCTCCGTGGACGGGGAAAACCGCCCCGATACCCCCGACGGGCCGGATACGCCCGTGGTCCCGGGCGGGGAGCTCTCCGGCAACGACATCTACAAGCTGGCCTGCAGCCAGGTGGTGGGCGTGAACACCAGCCTCACCACCAACGTCTTCGGCCAGACCTCCACCCGGGCCGTCTCCGGCTCCGGCTTCTTCATCAGCGCCGACGGGTATATCCTGACGAACTACCACGTCATCTCCTACGCCGTGGTCTACGGCGGGGAGCTGACGGTGATGACCTATGACGGCACGAAATACCCCGCCGCCATCGTGGGGTATCTGGAGTCCAACGACGTGGCCGTCATCAAGATAGAGGGCGAGGACTTTTCCCCCGTGGCCATCGGCAACTCCGACGATATGCAGGTGGGCGAGTGGGTCTACGCCGTGGGCAACCCCCTGGGGGAGCTGGACTACACCATGACGCCCGGCATGATCAGCGCCCAGGACCGGATGATCACCACGGAGGACGACATCACCGGCGCCCAGACCTCCATCAACATGTTCCAGACCTCCGCCGCGGTCAACGCCGGCAACTCCGGCGGCCCGGTCTATAACCAGCGGGGCGAGGTCATCGGCATCGTCACCGCCAAGTACGCCGACGAGGGCATCGAGGGCCTGGGCTTCGCCATCCCAATCAACGACGCCGTCTCCATCGCCCAGCAGCTTGTGGAGAAGGGCTATGTGGCCGGGGCCGGCATCGGCATTACCGGCATGAACGTGGACACGGTCTACACCCAATTCACCATCCAGCGCTACAGCATCCCCCTGGGCGTCTACGTGGAGACGGTGAACGAGGGCGAGGCCGCGGATAAGGCGGGCCTCAAGCCCCACGACATCATCGTGGGCATCGGCGGCAAGACCGTCTCCAGCATGGATGAGCTGAAGCTGGCGCTGCGCCGCTACTCCCCCGGGGATACGGATACCCTCACCGTCTACCGCATGAACTCCAACATGACCGGCGGCGAGTCTCTGGAGCTGACCATCACCTTCCAGGAGCTCATCGAGGACACCTCCGCCCAGCAGCAGCAGCAACAGCAGCAGCCCAACTACAACTGGCCCTTCGGCGGCTGGGGCGGCTGATACCATCGCTTTCCCCATCATCAGGAAGCAAGTCTTCTGTGATGTTTCATCCTTTCCCCCCTTTCAAAAGTTGAGGCCCCGCCGCACGGCGGGGCCTCAACGCAGGTTGTCAAAAAACTCAATTTCATACTAATCCCTGATTAAAAGCTCAAACCGAGCGGCGAGGATTTTTTGCGTCAGACGAGGAAGACTGCGCAGGGAATACTTTCGTATTTCCAAGCAGGCTGACGAAGTATGGCGCGAAAAAGACCGCCGCGAATTTGAGATTTTGATTAGGGATTAGTATGAGATAAAGCCGGTCAAGCTTCATGGGGGTAAGGGGGAGGTGTGCCCTTTTTTGCAAAAAACTGTACTTTTTTGCAACCTGGCGCGCCCATTGGGGTAAGGTAAATATAGCATAAATTTGCCCCGGTTTCAATACCCTTTGTAGGAGATTTTTCCGCCGTTTTGCGGGGGCGGAGGCGGGTCCCTGACGCTGCAAAAAAGTACGCATTTCAGAAAAGCGGTTGACGCGGCGGAAAGCAGGTGGTATGATGGTAAAAGCGGCTCTATGAAAGACGGCAGAAACGCTACGGGAGAGGACGAACAGAAAGGAGCAAATTTATGAAACGATTTTTATGCCGGCTGCTGGCGCTGATCATGGTGATCAGTATGCCGGCCTCCGCCTTCGCGGCGGGGACGGGAACGGGAACGGGAGGGGAGGTCACCCTCAAGTACCTGGACCCCTCAAAATTCCAAGTGAGTGAGAATAAGTACAAGTTTACCAATGAGGCTGACAAGGATAAATTGGTAACCATGACCGAGAAGGCCAAGGTGGAAGGCGGGAAGCTTCAGAGCCTCCCCGACGCGCCGAAAATCGACGGCTGGACCTTTGCCGGCTGGTACACGGCGCCTGTCGCATACGCTTTCTGGGGCGATAAGGAAACCACGGCCTACAGCGACTATGAGGCCATCCCCTTCGAGTACGACTGCGACGGCAAGTCTTATAAAGACCGGTTTACGCCTGACGGGGAAAAGGACCTGGAGGGAGAGGGCCAGCGGACACAGCGGCTTGAGAGCTACTGGCTCTGGCTCTCCACGCTTGACGATGGCAAGAATCCCAACGCCGGAAAGCAGGTAAAGGCCGGCGAGCCGATGCCGGAGGGCGTGACGGAGCTCTACGCCTGCTACGAGCCCACGACGATCGAGTATAAGCTCTATTACCAGGGCTGGAACGGGACAGACGGCGTCCTGCGCTGCACCAGACAGTACGGCACGCCCTTTGGACGCCTTGAAATGGACAACTGGGACGGCTATACCTTTGAAGGCTGGTATACCGACCCAACAGGCGGCGAGAAGGCACGTAATTTCTATTCCGTTCCGGAGGACGGCGCCAGCTACTACGCCCATTGGAGGAACAGCGACGGCACGCTCACCCACGAAAACTACAGATCCAGCGGCTACGCGCCCGTGACACGCCTCTCCCTGAGAGACGGCGACGTGGGCAAGGGGCTGAAGGACCTGGGCGACACCCTGGAGCTGCCCCACGGCGAGGGCTTCAAGAACGTCACAGTGGTGGTCACCCCCGGCGACTGCGGCGTGACGGACCTGGAGTGGGAGCTGAGCTACGACGACAGCTACGTCATCTGCAAGGACACCGACAGCTCCTTCGGCAACAGCATCGCCACGGTGGAGATGAAGCGCGCCGACAATAAGCTGGAGGTGCTGGTCAGGGCCGCCGGCGGAATAGGCAAAACGACGCTCACCGTGCGGACAAAGGACGGGAAAAATTCCGACAGCGTGGTCATCGACACCACCGGACACCTCTTCAACAAGGTGGAGGTCACCCAGTGGGGGAGCTGCTCCAAGCCGAAGATCCTGCTCTACACCTGCGGCATATGCGGAAAAACGAAGCAGGAAACCAGCTACGCCAACCACAACTGGGCGTGGCGGGATATTCCCGGCACCTGCACCACGGACCACGTGTGGGAGCACTACTGCAAGGTCTGCGGCGCGGTGGACCCGAACGAAAACTCGCGCTATTGGATGCAGGGAAAGGCCCCGGGCCATCAGTTCCAGACGACCGTCACCTCCGGCTGCGGCGGGACGGTGACCACCAAGACCTGCACGGTGTGCGGCTACACGGAGAGCACCGTGGGCGAGGGCGTCCACAACTGGAGCCCCGAGCCCACCGTCGATGTGCGGCCCACCTGCCATTCCGACGGCAGCCGGTCCGTCAAGTGCCTGGACTGCGGCGCGGTGAAGCCGGGCAGCAGCGAGACGATTCCCCAGGATACGTCCCTGCACACATGGGATCCCTGGGTCGTTGTGACGGAACCCACGGAACGCGAGCCGGGCGAGCAGACCCGTACATGCTCCTCCTGCGGCGCGGTGGAGTCGCGGGAGATCCCGCCCACGGAAAAGCCGGACGACACCTATAAGATCGCCGACGATGTTAAAACCAGCGTTGTGTCCGACGCGGATAAGCTTGCCAATCAGGACGGGGCGGCCGCGACGATTCAGGAAACCATTAAGAATATGTTGGGCAGCGCGGACCGCGACATGCTGGCCGACGACATCTATTTCGCGGCGCTCCAGTCCCAGGACATCTCCGCCACGATTCAGGTGACGCCTGTGGCCGCGCCCGAGGAGGGTGATGACTTCAGCTCCCTGCTGGACAGCGGCGCCACGGTGGTATACATGGACATCGACATCTTTGTCAAGGTGGGCGGCCAGAGCCTGGGCAGAATCACCCAGACCAGCGATGAGATAACGTTTAAGGCCGCGCTTCCCGGCGAGGGCGACAGCGTGAGAGTGCTGCGGGCCCATGAGGGCGCCGTTGAGGAGATCGAAAACTGCTACGTTGAAAACGGCAGCGTGTACTTCTCTACCGATAAGTTCTCCACCTTCGCGGTGGTCGTCGGGAAGACGGAGAGCAGCAACACCCCCGGCAACACCCCCGGTGACACCCCCGGCAACACGCCCGGCGATACGCCCGGCGATACGCCCGGCAACACGCCCGGTAACACGCCCGGCAACACGCCCGGCGATACGCCCGGTAATACGCCCGGCAATACGCCCGGTGACACGCCCGGCAACACGCCCGGTAACACGCCTGGCAATACGCCCGGTAACACCCCCGGCAATACCCCCGGCAGCGTTCCCGGCGAGGACCCCGGCCACGCGGCGCAGGTACACGTCTGCCCGACAGAGAGGTACATGGATGTTGTCCGG
This sequence comes from uncultured Oscillospiraceae bacterium, assembly GCA_947632155.1. GTDB lineage: Bacteria > Bacillota > Clostridia > Oscillospirales > Oscillospiraceae > RUG626. The sequence goes on along the minus strand of CANROF010000001.1, from coordinate 17,561 downwards.
AGCGCGTGGTATCATGACGGCGTGGACTACGCTGTAAAGAACGGCCTGATGGTGGGCGTCAGCGACACCTCCTTCGCGCCCGACGCCGCCGCTACCCGCGCGATGCTCGTGACCATCCTCTACGGCCTGGAGAACAAGCCCGCCGTGGCGAAGGACGCCCTGTTTGAGGACGTTCCCGCCGGCCTGTGGTACTCCGACGCCGTCAACTGGGCGGCCGCCAACGGCATCGTGGACGGTTACGGCGACGGCCGGTTCGGCCCGGGCAACACCGTCACCCGTGAGCAGACAGCCGCGATTTTGTATCGCTACGCCGCCCTCAAGGGCTGCGACGTGGCGAATCTGGCCGACCTTACAGGCTATGCCGACGCCGGAAGCATAAGCGGTTGGGCGACTGACGCCATGCGCTGGGCTGTCCGCCAGGGCCTGATCCAGGGCACCGGCTCCGTCACCCTCAGCCCCACCGGCACCTCCACCCGCGCACAGATAGCGGCCATCCTCATGCATTTCTGCGAGGATGTCATCCAGTAAACGCAAAGAAATAAATGCAATAAAATAAACGAAAGGCGGGGCTCAGGCCCCGCCTTCCGTTGTTGTATATGTACCTTACCGGCTGTTTAAATATTTTGTCAGGGCGCTCTGGAAGGTGGCGGTGAAGCGGCGGCTTATGGGTAGGAGCGTTCCTCCGCGCAGCTCCACGCCGCGGATATCGCTCTTGACCACGTGGGCCAGGTTCACCAGGTAGCTGTTGTGGCAGCGGCAGAACTGGTCCCGGGGCAGTATCTCCTCCGCCTGGGACATGGACAGCCAGAAAAACTCCTCCCGGCCGTCCAGAATGAACGCGCAGCCGTGGTTGCGGCTCTCCACATACCGGATGGCGGAGTAATTCATCACCGTGGTCTTGCCGCCGGACGTCACCGAGACGGTCTTCGGCGTGTGATTGAGGCGCAGATCGTCCGCCAGGGCCCGGCGCAGCGCCCCGTGGTCCAGGGGCTTCAAAAGGTACTGTATGGGCCGGACGCCGTAGCCCTCCAGCAGGTACTCCGTGGAGCCGGTTATGAAGACGATCGAGGTCCGGTCGTCGTATCCGCGCAGCTCCTGGGCCAGCTCCAGGCCGGTCTTGCCGGGCATCAGGATGTCCAGGCAGAGAAGGTCGTACACGGCGCCCTGCTCAAGGCTCTTCCGGAGCTCCAGGGCGGAGCTGAAGGCGCTGAGCTCGTGCTCCACGCCCATCTCCTCAAGTATCCGGCCGCAGGAATCCACAAGGTCGCGAAGAAGCTCTTCTTCGTCGTCGCATATGGCCACACGGTACACGAGCCCACCTCCAAAAAACCAAAGCGCCGCAGTATTTGCCCGCGGCGTTGCTTATGAACATATAAATTATACCATAGGACCCGGGAATTGTCAATAAGCGGCTTCCGCGCCGGGCCGCCCGTCTATGCAATTTTTGGCGAAACGCTTGCCAATGTGAGAAAATATGGTATGATTGTATTACTTTTATTTATGACGGAGGATAGAAAAATGCCGGCGAAAAACGAAACCATCACCAGGAAAGAGCGCGACCCCGCCTCGTGCTGGAGCATAGAGGACTTATTCCCGGACGACGGCGCCTGGAGCGCGGCCTTTGAGGCGCTGGGGGACCTGCCGGAGAAGGTGACGGCCTACCGCGGGCGGCTGGGGGAGTCGGCGGGGACGCTTTTGGAATATTTGGAGCTGTCCGAGCGGGTGGAGCTGGAGCTGGACCCCGTCGCCTCCTACGCCATGCTCCGCCACGACGAGGACACCGCCGACCCCGACCACCAGGCCATGCAGGGCCGAATCAGGAGCTTCCTTACGCGGCTCTCCGCCGCCGCGTCCTTTGAGCGCCCGGAGCTGGGCGCGATAAGCGACGAGACGCTGGAGCGCTTTTACCGGGAGGAGCCGGGACTTGAAAAATACCGCCGCTATCTGACCCGCGCCCGCCTTGGCCGGGAGCACACCCTGAGCGCGGCGGAGGAGAAGCTGATGGCCGGCTTCGGACAAGTCTCCCGCGGGGCGTCGGAGATCTTCACCGCCCTCACCAACGCGGACCTCAAATTCCCCGCCGCCGTGGACAGCGGCGGCGCGGAGCACCGCGTCACCAACGGGTCCTATGTCTCCCTGATGGCGAGCCCGGATAGGGCCCTCCGCCGGAGCGCCTTCAACGCCCTCTACGGCGTGTACGGCGGCCTCCGGAACGGCCTTGCGGCCATGCTCAACGTTGAGGTCCAGAAAAACGTCTTTACCGCCAGGGCCCGGGGCTACGGCACGGCTCTCCAGGCCGCGCTGGAGCCCAACGAGATACCGCAGAGCGTATACCACAACCTTTTGAGCTCCGTTCACGATAATCTTGACAAAATGCACCGCTATATGGCCCTCCGGAAAAGGGCCATGGGCCTTTCGGAGCTGCACATGTACGATGTCTACGCCCCCATGGCGCCGGAGGCGGACCGGGCGGTGCCCTTTGAGGAGGCCCGGGAGTACGTGCTGGAGGCCGCCCGGGTCTACGGCCCGGAGTACTGCCGGGTGCTGGAGTCGGCCTTCACCCAGCGCTGGATGGACATATACGAAAACGCCGGAAAGCGCTCCGGCGCCTATTCCTCCGGCTGCCGGGTCCACCCCTTTGTGCTGCTCAACTACAACAACGACCTGGACAGCGCCTTCACCCTGGCCCACGAGATGGGCCACGCCATGCACTCCTGGCTCAGCGCCAAAAACCAGCCGCCGGTGGATTCCGGCTACGTCCTCTTCGTGGCGGAGGTGGCCTCCACCTGCAACGAGGCGCTGCTGATGTACCACCTGCTGGACCGGACCCGGAGCAAGACGGAGCGGGCGGTGCTGATAAACTACTTCCTGGAGCAGTTCCGCACCACCCTCTACCGCCAGGCCATGTTCGCCGAGTTCGAGCTCAAGATCCACACCCTGGCCGAGGCGGGGGAGAGCCTGACCGCCAGAACGCTGTGCGACATCTACCTGGAGCTCAACCGGGCGTATTACGGCCCGGAGGTCGTTCTGGACCCGGGCATCGAGACGGAGTGGGCCCGCATCCCCCATTTTTACCGCCGGTTCTACGTCTACCAGTACGCCACGGGCTTTTCCGCGGCCATGGCACTGTCCCGGCGCATCCGCCAGGGCGGGGAGGAGGCCGTCCGGGACTACCTGAAATTCCTCTCCGGCGGCTGCTCCACAGACCCGGTGTCGCTTTTAAAGATCGCCGGCGTGGACATGAGCACCCCCGAGCCCGTAAACGCCGCCCTCGCCCTCTTCGGCGAGCTCATAGGGGAGATGGAGTCGCTTTTATACTGATCTCCTTTAAAAAGTAGACATTTGAAAAATGTCTGCTTTTTATAGCGTGAAGCGCGTAGGAGATCATATGAGACGTCTTTTTGGCGGCTTTGCCGCCAAAAAGAGCGACGCGTTTAGCGGCGCTTCTCCAATAAAAAGTCTACTTTTTATTGGAGAATAGTATTAGAGTGACCGAAGCTCCCGCGTCAACCCCCAAGGGCAGTATGGCCGCGCCATACCGCCCTTTCAGCCTGTCGAAAAAGCCCTGACGGGCTTTTTCGACAAGGGGAACGTGCGGGAAATTTTTCTGAATTCTGCGGAATTCAGAAAAAATTTCCCTGCTGTTTTGCTGCGCGCACGGCCCGGAGGGCCGCACACTCCGCAAAACAAAAGGTATTTTTTCCGACGCGCATGTCGCCGGAAAAAATATTGAATTTGAGTTTTTTGACAAACTGACCCCCGCCGCGCGGAGCGCGGCGGGGGTCGTTTTGTGTGGTGAGCGCAAAAAGTACGTTGGTTTATTTGGACGTGCGCGAAATCAGAGAGCGCAGGTCGGAGGGCCGGGCCGCACGTCTGGGCAGGCCGGCTTTCGTTTACCGCAACGGCCCTTGCGGGCGGGGGACGGACAGGCGGCGCATCAGGGCCTCGCGGGTGTTTTCCACGTCTCCGGCGGTGGCGGCCAGGGCCAGGGAGCGGAGGGTGGAGGAGATTTGCGGGCCGGTGAGGCCGGCGGCCTGGAGGTCGCGGCCGGTGACGGCCAGCTCCGGGACCGTCACATATTGGCGGCGCTCCGCCTCCGCCCGGGCCGCGGCGTAAAACCCGGCGGCGCCGGCGGCGATGAGGACCTGGGACTCGGGATTTAAGCAGAAAAGCCCGCGCAGCGCGGCGGGGGAGGGCGAGAGCTCCGCCGCCAGGGCCTCGGCCCCCTCGGCCTCCCGGCATGTCTTTGCCGGGGCGCGGAGGGCCCGCAGGAGCTCCCCGGCGGAGGGCGCCAGGCCGAAGCTCCGGCACAAAAGGGCGAAGACCGGCTCCCGGAGCTCCTCCGGCGCCTCCCGCAGACGCTCCCAGGGGACGGACCCGGCGCCGCCGGACAAAAAGCGGCTCAGCAGCCCGTACTCCGCCATGCGCCCCGCGTACTCCGGCCGGGGGGACAGGAGCGTCCTTGTAAGCTCCCCGCGCACGCGCTGGGGGGAGAGCTTGTCCGCCGTACCGGAGAGCTTTTTTATGGCCGCCAGGGTCCCCGGCTCGATCTCGAATCCGAGCTGCGCCTCAAACCGCACGGCCCGGAGCATTCTCAGGGCGTCCTCGGCAAAGCGCCGCTCCGGGTCGCCGACGCAGCGGATGACGCGGCGCTCCAGGTCCTCCCGGCCGCCGAAGAGGTCGGTGATACGGCCCCGGACGTCCATGGCCATGGCGTTGACCGTGAAGTCCCGGCGCTCCAGGTCCTCCCGGAGGCTCCCGGTGAACGCCACGCTCCGGGGCCGCCGGCCGTCCCGGTACTCCCCGTCCCGGCGGAAGGTGGTGACCTCCACGGCCCCGCCCTCCGTCAGCACCGTGACGGTGCCGTATTTCACCCCGGTGGGGACGGTCCGGGGGAAGAGGGCCGCGATCTCGCCGTCCCCGGCGGAGGTCGCCGCGTCCCAGTCGTGGGGCTCCCGGCCCATGAGCAGATCGCGCACGCAGCCGCCCACGGCGAAGGCGGCATAGCCGGCGGCCTCTAATTTTTGAAGTATTTCCGCCGCAAATGGCGCTATTTTGGGAGAAACCGGCAATCCTGTCGCCTCCTGACATATATTTTTGACCCAAAGGAGGAAAAAGCAGTTGTATTCTTCCGCAGAAAGTATTATAATCTTATGAAGTGTGAATTTCAATAAAATACGGAGTAATCGGAGCGGTTATGGACAGAATTTCCGAGCTTGAAGGATTGATCGAGGCAAAGAAGCATTGCCATTTAATAGGAATCGGCGGCGTATCCATGTCGCCTCTGGCCAAGGTCCTCCACGACCGGGGGATTCCCGTCACGGGCTCGGACCAGTCGGACAGCGCGGCGGTCCGGGACCTCATGGCCCAGGGCATCACCGTACACATCGGCCACGCCGGGGAGAACGTGCTGGGCGCGGCCTACGTCATCCGCACCGCCGCCGCCAGGGACGACAACCCCGAGGTGGAGTACGCCCGGGACAACGGCATCCCCGTTTTTGAGCGGGCGGAGGCCTGGGGGTGCATCATGCGCCACTACAAAAACGCGCTCTGCATCTCCGGCACCCACGGGAAGACCACCACCACGTCCATGTGTACCCACATCCTCATGGCCGCGAAATGCGACCCCACGGTGATGATCGGCGGCACGCTGCCGCTGCTGCACGCGGGCTACCGGGTGGGCCGGGGGGACACCATCGTGCTGGAATCCTGCGAGTATTATAACTCCTTCCTGAGCTTTTCCCCCACCGTGGCGGTGATCTTGGACATTGAGGCGGACCACCTGGACTTCTTCAAGGACTTGGAGGACGTGAAAAAGTCCTTCCGGGCTTTCGCCAACCTGGTCCCCAGCTACACCGGCACCGTCGTCGTAAACCTGGACGACAGGAACACCATGGACGCCGTGGACGGCGTGCGCCGGAGGATCGTCACCTTCGGCCTCTCCCCCGACGCCGACATCCGGGCGAAGAACATCGACTGGAAGGGCGGCGTCAGCGAGTTCGACGTGGTCTACAAGATGAAGACCTACTGCCATGTAAGGCTCAACGTCCCGGGGCTGCACAACGTGAAAAACGCCCTGGCCGCCGCCGCCGCGGCCATCGTCCTGGGCGTGCCCGGCGAGGCCGTCGCCCGGGGGCTGGAGGCCTTCCGCGGCGCCGTGCGGCGCTTTGAGTACAAGGGCGAGGTCAACGGCGCCAGGGTCTACGACGACTACTCCCACCACCCCGGGGAGCTGAAGGTCCTGCTGGACACCGTGCGCCAGATAAGCTCCGGCCGGGTGATCCTGGCCTTCCAGCCCCACACCTACTCCAGGACAAAGGCCCTGTTTGACGATTTCGTCGCCCAGCTCAAGCGGGCCGATAAGGTGTACCTGGCGGAGATCTACGCCGCCCGGGAGACAAATACCATTGGCATCTCCTCCGCCGACCTGGCGGCCCAGGTCCCCGGCGCCGTCTTCTGCCCCACCTTCACGGAGCTCACGGAGCACCTGCGCCGCGACGCCGCCCCCGGCGACATCATCCTCACCGTGGGCGCGGGGAATATCTACACGATATGCGACGAGCTGGTGGAGAAAAAGTAGAGCGTGACGGGGACAAACAGAAAAAACGATCCGCCGCGCTTGACAGCGCGGCGGGAATTTGTTATAATGAGGGCACAGGGGGAGCCTGCCGTTAGACGGTGGTTCCTCACGATATGGTTACAAGAAGTAACCGCGCGCGTGGAAGAGTGTGGCGGTTACTTCTTGTTGTTTTTATGGATGTATTGCAAGATCACGACGACCAGCGTGGCAACGGCCACGACTGCCATGGTGTAGGCAAAAAGACCTTCGTATGTTACCATCCGTAAACAACACCTCCTCCCATGAAAAACGGAGGAGGCCAGAAGCTTCCTCCGGAATATCGGAGGAACGCACCGCCTGACGTCTGGGCAGACTGCCCGGCCGCGCTCATTTGCATGCCCTCGGGCGCGGTTGACATAATGTTATCATGAAACGCGGCGTATGTCAACAAAAAACGTCACGGATTCATTCGTTATTTACACGAAATACGCCATTCGCCGCGCATTGCATTGCGCGGCGAATGGTTTTATCATACGGCGAAGCGGATTATTTGTTCCTCTCTCCAAATCTTTTCTCCGCCAGGTCCACGATTTTGGCGGCGGGGAGGCGGGGGAGGGCGGAGCGCTGGGCGGCGCGCATGGCGGCGCGGGCGGCGGGGTCAAAAAGGCTCTCGCAGGCGGCGGCAAGCTCATTTTTCGGGTCCGTCACCGGGACGCACATGCCACGGGAGGCGAAAAACTCCATGTTTTTCGTCTCACACCCGGGGATGGGGGTGACGTGGACCAGGGCGGCGCCCACGGCGGCGGCCTCGCTGGAGGACAGCCCGCCGGGCTTGGAGATGAAGATGTCGCACGAGCGCATGTAGTCCGCCATCCGGGAGGTGTAGCCGATGGCGCCGCAGTTGGGGCCGTAATCGCGCCGGAGCCTGTCGTACAGCGCCCGGTTGTTGCCGCAGATCACGGTGAGCCGGGCCTCCGGGAAGCGCTCCGTCAGCGCGGCGACGCTGTCCTCCAGGTGCCCCGCGCCGATGCTGCCGCCGGCCACTAAGATGTGGAGCCTGTCCTGCTCCAGGCCCAGGGCGGCCCGGGCGGAGGCCATGTCCCCGCCGGAGACGAACTCCCGGCGCACGGGTATGCCCAGGGGCCGGAGGCGTTCCCGGGGGATGCCCCGGCCGGCGAACTCGCCGGTGAGGGTGGAGGCGGGGATAATGTATATATCGCAGTCCGTCTCCTCGGTAAAGGGGATGCAGGTGTAGTCCGTGGCGATGAAGAAGGTGTCCGGGACGTGTCTGCCCCGGGCCTTCAAATTCGTCACCATCTCCGCCGGGAAGAGGTGGGGCATGAAGATGACGTCGCAGGGGTGCCCGTCGAGATAGCGCTCCAAAACGGACGCCATGGGGCGGTTGACGTAGTAGACCGGCGACCGGCCGGGGAGCCGGCGCACCGCGTCGCCCAGGCCGTAGAGCGCCCCGAAGGCCCTGGGCGCCCGCTGGGCCAGGGAGATGTACCCGCGGTTCACCGCCCCGGAGGTCCGCGGGCCCCTCAGGGTGTAGGGGTCCAGGAAAGCGACGGAGTGGCCCCGGGCCCGGAGCTCCTGCTCCAGGGCGCGGCCGGCGGAGTTGTGCCCGCCGCCTGTCCCACAGGAGAGAATCAGCGCATCCATAGGAGCTTGACCTCAAGGCTCTCCCGCTTTTCCGTGCTCTTGGCCATCCGGAGGCACACGGCGGCGGTGACGAGCAGAAAGCCCATGAGCACACAGGGCGCCGTCCTCCTCAGCAGGAGCAGCGCCAGCGCCAGCACATACGCCGCGATGGTCCGGTAAAAATGGGGCGAGACTTTCACGATGACGGAGAGGAAAATAAACGACGCCGCAAAGACGATGACCGGCCGGACGTAGGGGAACAGCCCCAGGAGACTGCCGAAGGTCGCGGCGATGCCCTTGCCGCCGCGGAAATCGTGGAACGCCGGGAATATATGGCCGATGACCGGCGCCGCCATCACCAGCGCCACGCCCCAGCCGTGGAGGGACGGGAGCGCGCGGACATAGAGCCACACCGGCAACGCGCCCTTCTGAAGCTCAAAGATCAGCGTCAGGGTCCCGCACCAGAAGCCGCCGTAGGTGTAGGCGTTGGCCGTGCCGGGGTTGCGGTCGGCGCTCTCGGCGTAGCGGTCCCGGACGCCGAAGAGCTCGCCGAAGAGATTGGCGAACAGCACCCCGCCGGAAAAATAGCCGATCAGTATGTAAAGAATCGTCCTTCCCACTTATGACGCCTCCATTTTTATCGGGACAGGTCTTTTGCGTGTTTGTTTTAATACTAATCCCTGATTAAAAACGCCAACCGAGCGGCGAGGATTTTTTGCGTCAGGCGAGGAAGACGGCGCAGAGAATACTGTATGTATTGTCAAGCCGTCTGACGAAGCATGGCGCAAAAAAGTCCGTCGCGAATTGGAGTTTTTGATTAGGGATTAGTATAAAGTGTTATAACACATTTCAACGATTAATTCAAGTTACAATATAGTAAATATGGAAAATCCCCGCGCCAAAGGCGGCGCGGGGAAAGCTGTTATTGGAGGCCCTCTATTGGAGGCGCTCGAGAAATTCGTAGATCGCGCCCCATTTTTGCTCGCGGCCCTGGCGCTCGTTGAGAAATTCGTGGCGGGAGTTATCAAAGAGCACCATGGAGACGTTCCGCATCCCGGCCTTTTCGGTGTAGAAGTCCCGGAGCTTCCGGACGCCCCTCCCCATGTCGCCCACCGGGTCGGAGGCGCCGGAGGCCAGCAGCACCGGCAGGTCCCGGGGGAGCCCCGAGATGTATTCTCGGGTGTAAAGCCCGCGGAGGCCCCGGAAAAAGTCGCGGTAGAACCTGGCCGAGCACACAAAGCCGCACATGGGGTCGGCCTCGTAGGCGGCGTTGTTCTCCGGGTCCACGGAGAGCCACTTGCCGTCCTCAAAGCGCCTGGCGTAGGCGCCGAAGGACAGGGAGTCGATGAGCCCGGCGGGCCTTTTCTCCGGAATCAGCGCCGCCACGAGGGTGCCCAGGTACACGTCGAAGTCCTTTTTATAGGAGCTTCCGCCGATGACGGCGGCGTCCACCCTGTCGCCGAATTTTGAAATGTAGCTCTGGACCACGAAGGAGCCGAAGGAGAAGCCGAAAATGACGCATGGCACGCCGGGGTATCGGGTCCTGCAAAGATCGGTTATGGACGCCTCGTCCCGGACCACGTCCGCGAACATGTCGCCGGGGCAGAAGCCGGGGGTGCCGGGGTCCGTGAGACCGTGGCCCCGGTGGTCGTCGGCGATAACGGCGTAGCCGTGCCTGTTTAAAAATTCGGCGAAGCGGGCGTACCGGGCGGCGTGCTCCGCCATGCCGTGGACGATCTGCACCACCCCCCGGGGTTTTTCCACGTCCGTCCACGCATGTACCGCAAGCTCCTTGCCGTCAAAGCTCCTGAACACCATAATACCGGCCTCCTTTTCATTTTTACTATTTTATCATTTGGAAGCGAAAATGGCAAGGGGGCGGAATTATTCGCATATAGCATGGAAAAAGCGGGGATCCTGTGCTATACTGTATGATACTCCTTAAAAAACGCGGTCATTTATCTACAGAACAAAAGAAATGGGGACGGATATGAAAAAACGGATCTCTTTGCTGCTGGCTGTCTGCGTCGCGGCGTCGCTGGCGGCGTGCTCCTCCGGCGATGCCGGCGGGAATTCCCCGTGGAAGCTTCCCGAGCCCCCGGACAGCACCCCGCCGGGGGCGGAGGACGCGCCGGACGCGAACAAAACGGAGGACGCGGACAGGGTCCCGGCCGTGGACACGCAGACCCCGGGCGCGGATACGCAGGACCCAAGCACGGATACACAGGACCCGGGCACGGACACGCAGGACCCGGCCGCGGATACGCAGGACCCGGGTGTGGATACGCATGACCCGGCCGCGGCGGGCGACCCGGTGGAGGACGCCCCGGTGGAGGACGACCCGGCGGCGGATGACCCAGTGGAGGACGCTAAGGTGTCGATTCCCAGCATCATGGTCTTCCTGGGCAGCCGGAATTTCGAGGAGAAAGACGAGAAGCCCGGCTTCATAGAGATGTACTTCTCCCTGCCCCAGGAGACGGTCCCCGCGGCCTACGCCTACGCGGAGGTGCTGTGCGGGCACTACGGCTTTGAGCAAACGGGGCTTGAGGTGTACGACGTGCTGGATTATCACTCCTGGGTCCTTACCCGGGGCGGCCACACGGTGGAGATGCAGGCCTACGACAAGGGGGAGAACTACGACCCCGCCGACGAGCGCTACGGCTTTAACTTCCTCTACGACCCGGGCTGCGTCGAGAAAACGGCGGCGGTCTACGACTGGACCACGGGGGAGGCGAGGCCCGCCAATTCCGCAAATCCATCTACACCGTCCACGCCATCTACGCCATCTGCACCGTCCACGCCTTCCACTCCGTCTACACCCTCCGGGCCCTCCAATCCCTCCACGCCCGGGACCTCCGGCGCCAAGGAGCTGGTATACGACCCGTCGGAGAGCGTGCCCGTCACCGGCTCCCTGGACAGAAGCAGCGTGGAGATTCAGGACCCCCAGGCGTATTTCGGCGGGGATCTGGCCTACAAAGAGACGAACAATATCACAAATTACAATGAGTGGATCTTTGAGGGCACCGCCGGCCCCATGAAGGACTTTATCGCGCTTCTGTGCGGCGGCGGCTACAATCTGACGCTGACGGAGGAGTACCACAACACATATGATGACGGCGCCCAGTTCCACGCGTACCTTTTGGATTACACCGGCACCGGCCAGGTCCGGCAGACCAGGGACGTAGCGTTTATACGGGGCAAAACGGGGAATGTGGCGGTTTATGCCCACACCGACAGCTCAAAAACGCCTCTGGAGGTCAGAATATACATCCCCAAGGACATGCGCACGGCGGATCTGGGCCTGCGGCACAGCGACGGCGGCGCGGACACGGATCTGCCCGGGACCTCCGCCGGGGCCGGCCTCTACCGCCTGGCGGACGGGTCCTTTGAGACTACCGACGGCCGGCTCCGGGCCGCCCCGGGAAAGACCATGGTCCTGCGGGACGGCGAAACCTATGAGACGGACACGTATCTCGTGATGAAGGACAACGTGGAGGAGCTCTGGACCGGCGGCTTTGCCGGCCACGACATCTTCTATTTCTCCAGCCCCAGAAACGGCCTTCACGTGGGCGATGAGGTCACCATGGAGGACATCCGGACCGGCGCGGCCTGGGCGGAGCGGTCCACCAGGCCCGGTATGCTGAAGGAGGCGGACGATTTCGACGACTTCATCTGGCCCTGGGTCCTGGGAGCGGGCCACAACGGAAAATATATCGTCCCCATGAAGAAGGACAACCATTTCAATAGGATCCTGGTGAAGCTGCTCTACGATTCCGAGGCCGCCCGCGTCTACTACATCTATGCCGAATTCGTGGATGCCCCCACGGTCTATGAGGCGCTGTGCGTCGCGGACAAGACGAAGGCCGTGGACGGGAACGCCCCCGCGAACCCGGTCCCCGAGGGCAAGACGCCCTGCTCGGCCTGCCACGGCTCCGGCAACTGCACCAGATGCGGCGGCAGCGGCAAGACCCGAAAGCTGGTGGCCGGCACCAACGAGTGGATCACGGCGGACTGCACCTCCTGCTACACCGCCGGAAGCGGAAAATGCCGCTTCTGCGGCGGCACGGGATATGAATAAAAGGAATCCCCCGAAAGCCCTGGGGCTTTTGGGGGGATTGACGAATACTATTACTATAGAAAATTTTAGCGCTTGGAGAACTGAGGCGCGCGCCTCGCGGCTTTGAGGCCGTACTTTTTGCGCTCCTTCATTCTGGGGTCGCGGGTCAGGAAGCCGGCGGCCTTCAGGGGGGCGCGGTAGCTCTCGTCAACCTCGAGAAGGGCGCGGGCAATGCCGTGGCGGACGGCGCCGGCCTGGCCGGAGACTCCGCCGCCGGAGACGGTGGCGTCGATGTCAACCTTGCCCACAAGGCCCACGGTGTTCAGGGGCTGGCGGACGATGTATTTGAGGGTGTCAAGTCCGAAATAGTCGTCGATGTCCCGGCCGTTGACGGTGATCTTGCCGGTGCCGCCGGGGAAGAGGTGGACGCGGGCCACGGAGGACTTTCTGCGGCCGGTGCCGTACATATAGGGCTTTTTGGATGTATACATTCTCTATTCCTCCTTACTCCTGAGTCCAAGTCTCGGGCTTTTGGGCCTCGTGCTTGTGCTCCTCGCCGGCGTAGACGCGCAGGCGGGTGAGCTGGGTGCGGCCCAGGGAATTCTTTGCCAGCATGCCCTTCACCGCCTCGGTGACGGCGAACTCGGGGCGCTGGGCCATGATCTTGGAGTACTGGACCTCCTTGAGCCCGCCGATCCAGCCGCTGTGATGGCGGTAGTACTTGTCGGTGAGCTTCTTGCCGGTGAGGACGGCCTTGGAGGCGTTGATGACGATGACGAAATCGCCGCAGTCAACGTTGGGGGTGTAGTCGGTCTTGTGCTTTCCGCGCAGGAGCGTGGCGGCCTTGACGGCGGTGCGGCCCAGGGGCTTGCCCGCGGCGTCCAGGACATACCACTTGCGGGAAACAGTCTCCTTTTTCGCAAGCGTAGTGGACATTGTGTTCCTCCGTATATGATAAAATATTTTTGTACGTTTTGCGTGCCCTATTTTTATAGCACATCGGGAAAAAGAAGTCAACACCTTATTTTCAAAAAATTTATTTACTTCTGTAAGCTCTCTTAAAATCGCCGTTTTTCTTCGATTTGCTCTTAAATGCTCGAAACCGAAATGAAAATTTTCACCCGTCCGGAGGGGCGCACAGATGCGCAAATCAAATGAATGGCCCGGCGCCTGTGAGAAAAAATGTAAAAAAAGGCGAAAAAAGGCGTCCGGGGTCCTTGAAATTTCTGGGGAACAGCGTTATAATTAATCCGCTTTCCGGATAAACGGGAAGCAGACAGCGTCCCCGACTTCGGGGAATATTCTATCCCCTCCATGAGCCCCGCGCGCCGAGCGCGGGGCTCAACTTTTAGCTGGCTTGAAAGGCCGCAAAGCGGCCTTTCAATGCCATACGTGCGGACCCCCGGAGCTGAATTCCGCGGAATTCAGCTCCGGGGGTCCTGCTGTCAAATCCGGCGCGTCCGGCCCGCAGGGCCGGGCACACCGGATTTGACAAAAGGGATTTTTCGCAAGGCGCATGTCCTTGCGAAAAATATTGAATGGATGGCCGAAATACCTGGGCGGGGTTGATTTTTGGGGTGGATAAGGTATAATTCTGTTATTAAATCTACCCGGAAGGGGGAGCGGGATGGAGATCGGGATCATCGGCGGCGGGGCCTCGGGGCTGATGGCGGCTGTGGAGGCGTCGAAGCGCGGGCATGTCACCGTGCTGGAGCGCTGCGCCCGGGTGGGGCGGAAGCTCTCCGTCACCGGCAACGGGCGGTGCAACCTCACGAATCTCAACATGAGCCCGGAGCGCTACCACGGGCGGGAGCCGGATTTTGTCCGGCCGGCGTTGGAGCGCTTCGGCGTCGGGGAGACGCTGGAGCTTTTTCGGGGCCTGGGCCTGGTCACCGTGGCGGAGCCCTCGGGGCGGGTGTACCCCCACTCGGATCAGGCCGGGAGCGTGGTGGACGTGCTGCGCTTCGCCGCCGCGGAGCGGGGGGCGGAGCTGCGCTGCGGCTTTGAGGTCCGCGGGGTCCGGCGGGAAAAGGGCGGCTTTGAGGTCCGCTCCGACAGCGGGACGCTTCATTTCCACAGGCTCATCGTGGCCGCCGGGGGCATCGCCGGGACCAGGGCCGGTGGGACGGGGCTGGGCTATGAGCTCCTGGCCTCCCTGGGCCACACAAGGACGGAGCTGCGGCCGTCGCTGGTGCAGCTCAAGACGGAAAACACCCTGACCCGGCAGCTCCGGGGCGTCCGGGCCGACGCCGGGGTGGAGCTGCGCTCCGGAGAGCGGCTTCTGGCCGCCTCCGCCGGGGAGGTGCAGTTTGCCGACTACGGCCTCACGGGCCCGGCGATATTCGAAATATCCCGGGAGGCCTGCCGCGTCCCCGGCTGCGCGGTGCGGCTGGATCTTTTGCGGCAGGTGCCGGAGGAGGAGCTGGCGGCGATGCTCCTGGCCCGCCGGGAGGGGGAGCTGACGGCGGAAAACCTCTTCACCGGCATCCTCCACAACAAGGTGGGCCGGTGCGCGGTGACGCGGCTGGGGTACTCTCTGGCCGCGCCCATAGCCTCGCTCAGCGCCGCTCAGCTTCGCCGCGCGGCGGCGGAGGTGAAGCGCCTGGAGCTTCCGGTGACGGGGAATCTGGGCATGGAGGGTGCCCAGGTCACCGCCGGGGGCGTCCGGACGTCGGAATTTGACCCGGCGACGCTGGAGAGCCGCCTCGTGCCCGGGCTTTTTGCCTGCGGCGAGGTGCTGGACGTGGACGGGGACTGCGGGGGCTATAACCTCCAGTGGGCCTGGTCCAGCGGGCGTCTGGCGGGGACGCTGGGGGAGGCGTGAGATGATCAGGATACGCGACCTGTCCCTCCCCGCCCGGGAGGACGGCCCCCGGGCCCTCGCCCGCGCCGCCGCCGGGGCGCTGGGCGTGGGGGACGGCGACATTTCGGAGCTGAAAATAAGAAGACGCTCCGTGGACGCCCGGAAAAAGGGCGACGTGCGGATCGTTTACACCGTGGACGCGGCCCTCTCCGGGCCCCAGGAGCCCGTGCTCCGCGGGGACAGGACCGGCAGACTCTCGGCCGCGGAGGAGTACGTCTACACGCCGCCGGCCGCCGGGAGGATACCGGAAAAGCGCCCGGTGGTGGCGGGCTTCGGCCCCGCCGGGATGTTCGCCGCGCTGATTCTGGCCCAGGCGGGCCTGCGGCCCCTGGTGCTGGAGCGCGGCGGGCCGGTGGAGGACCGCGCCCGGGCCGTGTCGCGCTTTTGGGAGACGGGCAGGCTCGATCTAAGCTCCAACGTCCAGTTCGGCGAGGGCGGCGCCGGGGCGTTTTCCGACGGGAAGCTCAATACCGGCACGAAAAATCCCCGGATCCAGTGGGTGCTGGACCGCTTCGTGGAATTCGGCGCGGCGGAGAACGTGGCTTATGAGGCCAAGCCCCACGTGGGCACGGACAGACTGAAGACGGTGGTTATAAATCTGCGCCGCCGGGTGACGGAGCTGGGCGGCGAGGTCCGCTTCGGCGCGGCCCTCACGGGCATACGCCTGAAGGACGGGCGCGTGGCCGGCGTCACGGTGAACGGCGCGGAGGAGCTTTCCTGCGATACGCTGATCTTGGCTCCGGGCCACAGCGCCAGGGACACCTTTGAGATGCTTCTGGCCCTGGGCGTGCCCATGGCACCGAAGGCCTTCGCCATGGGCGCCAGAATCGAGCACCGGCAGCGGGACATCGACCTGGCGCAGTACGGCGCCTTCGCGGGGACGCCCTCTCTGGGGGCGGCGGACTATAAGCTCATCGCGCACACGGCGGCGGGGGACGCCTACACCTTCTGCATGTGCCCCGGGGGTTACGTGGTGGCGGCGGCCTCGGAGGAGGGGGGCGTGGTCACCAACGGCATGAGCTACTCCGGCCGCGGCGGGGAGAACGCAAACTCCGCGCTCTTGGTGGGCGTCGCGCCGGAGGATTTCCCCGGTACGGGGGTCCTGGCCGGGATGTACTGGCAGCGGGAGCTGGAGCGCCGGGCCTTTGAGCTGGCGGGCGGGGACTACCGCGCCCCGGCCCAGACGGTGGGGAGCTTTCTCGGAAAGCCGTCCCGGCGGGACGTGGACCCCACCTACAGGCCGGGCGTCACATACCGGGACATGCGTGAGGTCCTGCCGCCAAGGCTCACCCGAGCCATGGAGCTGGCGCTGCCGGAGCTGGGCCGGCGGCTCCGGGGCTTTGACGCGCCGGGGGCCCTCCTGACGGGCCCGGAGACGCGCAGCTCCTCGCCGGTGCGGATCCTGCGGGGCGAGGACCGCCAGTCGGCCGTCCGGGGCCTCTACCCCTGCGGCGAGGGCGCCGGCTACGCCGGCGGCATCACCTCCGCCGCCGTAGACGGCATCATGACAGCGGAGAGGGTCATCGAGGGCGATGTATTCCCCCGGCACGTTTACGCCTCCTTATAAAGGGGATTCGTCCATTTTCGCAGCACGGGCCGCCGTCCCCGGCGGCCCCTACGGCAGATATGAAAGTTTTTTCGTTTTTCGGAAGGCGAAAGCATATCGGTGATTCCGGACGGGTTTAGAACCCGCCCCTAAGAGGGAACAGGAAAGTTTTCGATATATGCGAAAACTTACAAAAAACGCCGTAGGGGTCGATGACCACATCGGGCCATTCTCCCGGCACGCTTACGCCTCCTGTTAAAGGGGGATTCGTCCATCTCCGCTGTACGGGCCGCCGCCCACGGCGGCCCATTCCCTCCCGATTCTCGCCGCGCCCCGTTGAACGGAGGGCGGACGCATAACGCAGCACGGGCCGCCGTGGGCGGCGGCCCCTACAGCAGATATGAAAGTTTTTTCGTTTTTCGGAAGGCGAAAGCATATCGGAGATTCCGGGCGGGTTTAGAACCCACCCCTAAGAGGGAACAGGAAAGTTTTCAATATATGCGAAAACTTGCATAATACGCCGTAGGGGGCTGTGAAAAAAAGAGCATCTACACGCTCGGCTTTTCACAGCCCCGGTTTATGTGTGGAAAAATAACCGTATTTCCTCAAAAAAGGGCACACTGCCCCTACCCCAGAGGCTGCCGTTTTTCTCAAGTCAGGCGGCGGCCTGGAGGCGCTTGCGTTTGTTGTGGAATTTGTAAAGGTTATGCCCTATCGCCACCAGCAGAAGCTCAAGTTTTACCTTCTCCAGCCCCCGCCGGCGTATCCTTCGGTACCCACGGTCCTGTTTGACGATGCCGAAGGTACCCTCCGCCTGGATCGAGCGGTTTATCCGCAGTTGTATCCCGAGATCGCTGCCCAGGTTGTGGAGAACTTCCTCATGCATCGCGGTCAG